>JBBRSC010000176.1:0-7177 GCA_038245795.1 Acidimicrobiales bacterium | reverse complement strand
GGCAGCGCGGAACGGCTCGATGGTGATGTGGGCGCCGTCGTCGAACTTGCGCATGTGGAGCTGGCAGGTCGCCGTGCCCTTCTGCGGTCCGTGAGCCTGGCCGTTGATCATGAGACTGCACGAACCACAGATGCCTTCGCGGCAGTCGTGGTCGAACGAGATCGGCTCATGGTCGTCGTCTTGGAGCTCCTCGTTGACGTGGTCCAGCATCTCGAGGAAGGAGGCGTCGTCGGACACCTCGGTGCGGTACTCCTCGAAACGGCCGGAAGCGTCGGCACTGTTCTGGCGCCAGACCTTCAGCGTGAGGTTCAACATCTTCGACACGGTCAGATCCTCTTACTTGTAGCTGCGCTGGCTGGGCTGGACCGATTCGAAGACGAGCGGTTCCTTGTTGAGGATGGAGTCGGTGCCGATATTCGGCCCGCCGTACTCCCATGCGCCGACGTAGGCGAAGTTCTCGTCATCGCGTTGGGCTTCACCCTCGGGAGTCTGGTGTTCCTCGCGGAAGTGGCCGCCGCAGGATTCCTCCCGGTGGAGTGCGTCCTTGGCTTTGAGCTCGGCCATCTCCATGAAATCGGCCACGCGTAGGGCCTTCTCGAGCGACTGGTTGAAGCTCCGACCGTCCCCGACGATCTTGACGTCTTTGTAGAACTCATCGCGTAGGGCCGGAATCTCGGAGAGGGCCTTCTCGAGGCCGTTGGCGTTACGTTCCATGCCGCAGTACTCCCACACCAGCTTGCCGAGTTCGCGGTGATAGTGATCGACCGTACGTGTGCCCTTCGCCGACAGAAGCCGATCGATGCGACCGTTGACCGAGGCCTCGGCAGCATCGAACACGGCGTGATCGGTGGGAACCGCCTGCTGTCCGAGATGGCCGGACAGGTAGCCCGCAATGGTGGACGGCAAGACGAAGTACCCGTCGGCCAGCCCCTGCATCAGCGCGGACGCACCGAGTCGGTTGGCGCCGTGATCGGAGAAGTTCGCCTCGCCGCAGACGAACAGCCCCGGGATGGTGGACATGAGGTTGTAGTCCACCCACAAACCGCCCATCGTGTAGTGGGTCGCGGGGTAGATCCGCATGGGGTGTTGGTACGGGTTCTCGCCGGTGATGCGCTCGTACATCTGGAAGAGGTTGCCGTACCGCTCACGGATGACATCCTCGCCCAAGCGGCCGATCGAGTCAGCGAAGTCCAGGTAGACGCCGTTGTGCAACGGGCCGACACCGTGCCCCTGATCGACCAAGGTCTTCGCGTTTCGTGACGCAATATCGCGAGGGACCAGGTTGCCGAACGCTGGATACTTCCGTTCGAGGTAGTAGTCGCGATCACTCTCGGCAATGTCAGACGCCACCTTGTCGCGGTCGTCGATGTCTTTGGGAACCCAGATCCGGCCGTCGTTGCGCAGGGACTCGGACATCAGGGTCAGCTTCGATTGAAACTCGTCGCTGGCCGGAATGCAGGTTGGATGGATCTGCGTGTAACACGGGTTCGCAAATGCTGCGCCCTTGCGGTGGGCTCGCCAGGTGGCAGTGACATTGCACGCTTTGGCGTTCGTTGACAGGTAGTAGACGTTGCCGTAGCCGCCCGTAGCGAGCACGACGGCGTGGCCGTTGTGACGCACGGTCTCGCCCGTCAGGAGATCACGGGCGATGATCCCGCACGCCTGGCCGTCGTCACCGACCACGACATCCAACATGTCCATGCGGTTGTAGAGCGTGACGGTACCCAAGTGAATCTGACGTGCGAGCGCCTGGTAGGCGCCCAGCAGCAACTGTTGGCCGGTCTGGCCCCGGGCGTAGAACGTGCGGGCCACCTGGGCGCCACCGAATGAACGATTGTCGAGAAGTCCGCCGTACTCTCGGGCGAAGGGCACACCCTGCGCCACGCACTGGTCGATGATGTCGACAGACACCTCAGCGAGCCGATGCACGTTGGCTTCACGCGAGCGGAAGTCACCGCCCTTGATGGTGTCGTAGAAGAGTCGATGGACCGAATCGCCATCGCCCTTGTAGTTCTTGGCTCCGTTGATGCCGCCCTGGGCGGCGATGGAGTGCGCCCGTCGTGGAGAGTCGTGGTAGGTGAAGACCTTGACGTTGTAGCCCTGCTCACCGAGCGAGGCCGCCGCCGAAGCGCCTGCGAGGCCTGTCCCGACCACGATGACGTCGAAACGCCGTCGATTGTGCGGGGCCACCAGCTTGAGGTCGAACTTGTGGTTCTCCCATTTGTCCGACAGGGGACCTGCGGGAACGTTTGAGTCGAGGTTCAGTGCCATGTGGAGTCCGCCTATCAGTTCACGACGTTGGTCACGATGAGGATCGGGAACAAGATGTTCGGGATCCCCACCAGTGTGGCCATGCCGAGGGCGATCAGCCGACGCGCCCTGTTCCATCGGGGATTGTTCAGGCCCATGGTCTGAAACATCGACCAGGTGCCGTGATAGAGGTGCAGCCCCACGGCGATGTTGGCGATGACATAAATCAGCGCAACGCCGGGTCTCGACAGCGAGGCGATGAGGTTGTTGTGGACCTCTCCCTCCACCCAACGCGCACCCGTGCCGCGGATGGTCAGATCGACCAAGTGGAAGATGATGTAGAAGAAAATGATGATGCCGGTGATCCGCATGGAGCGAGAGGCGAAGTTGGCAGCCACGTAGTCACGGGGAGCTTGGTAGCCCATTGGCCGCGATCGCCGGTTCATTTGGGTGAGGGTGATGGCCGCGTGGACGTGGAGGATCAACATCAGGATCAGCCCGATGCGAAGAATCCACAGGATCGTGTACGGCGGCATGATCGGGTAGAGCAAGCGACGGAGTGCCTCGCCGTACTCGTCGAGCGCGTAGCGACCGTTGGGTTCCTTGCCGATGTACAGCTTGAGGTTGCCGATCATGTGGGCGAAGAGAAAACCCCACATCGCCAGCCCACTGATGGCCATGACCCACTTCTTCCCGACGGCCGACCGATAGAACTGCACCGGCCACGGCGCATGTGGATCGGGTGGGCGGTTCACCACCGGCGCATCAGCGCCGGGCCGAGTCGGTGTCGTCTGGGCCATGGTGGGGCTCTCTCTGAGTGAGTTGTGAAGCTGTGAAAAACTACAGCCGGGGGTGGAATCTCCCCAAAACGTCGCCTGCCACGCTCGGAAGTTGTCGGACCGGCAGCCGGCCGGTCAGTGGGTTGCCAGATGGGTGGTGTCGTTGAACCGACGAAGGATCCATCGCCCGTCGTGCACCACGATCTCGCTGATCGACGCATTGTCGGCGCCCGCGAAGGCGAACGGGCTCGACGAGGTTGCGAGGTGGAGGATGTGCCCGATCACTCCGCCGTGTGAGACCGACACGATCCGCTGATCGGGATGCGCCGCCGCCATGCGCTCGATTCCCGTGCGAATCCGTTCGGTGAAGGCCTCCATGGGTTCCGCCCCCGGGATCGCGTCCCATCGCTCAGTAGTGAACACCTCATTCCAGATCGGATCACCGTCCCGCGCTTTCTGGCGGAACACCCCGCCCTCCCAGTCGCCGAGGTGCACCTCGCGAAGTTCCGGAACCACGACCGGAACTTGTCCGAGCTCCTCGGCCAGGGGTGCCGCGGTCTGGTGGGTCCGTTGCAGAGTCGTCACGTAGATCGCAGCAATCGGCAACTCGGCATGCTCGGTCGCCAGGCGCGCCCCGAGGAGCTCGGCTTGGCGTCCACCATCGGGATGCAGCGCAGGGTCACCCTGTCCGTCTTTCATGGGGAACGGTGTCGAACCAAGGGCGGGTGCAGACTCACCGTGGCGCACCAACGTGATGATGGTGGCACCGGGCGGAGCAACGAACCGCCATTGACGAACGCCCTCCGGGTCGAAATCGGCGGGTGGCATGGGTCCAGGGGATGAGGTCATGTCGATCGTCGTGCTTTCAGAATCGGGGAGTGGAAGGTTCGTTTGGCGGACGTGCCGACGCGGGTCGGATGAACAGTCGCTCAGTGCTGATGATGCCCGCCGATGACACGAGTGGTCGCCCAACTCTCGACGATCACGGCGCTCTCGGTCCGCGGATCGACGTAGCGAAGCACGAGATCCAATCGGAGCGTTGCATTTTCGGCGGGCGCGATCATCGTCGTCGTGCCGACCCACGTCGCCGCGTCCGCGTCGACGGTTCCCTCGAAGACCTGCTCCTGGATATTGCCGTCCCACGACCAATGTGCCGTGACCTCGGCATCGGGGATGGCAACTCGCAGATCAGAGACCACGTGAAGATCGAGGGAGATGTCGTCGCCGGGATGGACATGGTCATCCATGCGTTCACTCATCACGAGAACCGGCCGGCACGCGGCGCGTAGAGCCTCCAACGCGGGCTTCGGCCGGCCTTCGTGATCGATGACCGACCACCCGATCTGCTCCGTCATGTCGACCAGATGGAAGTGACAGAAGCCTCCTGTGGGCTGGTACTTGAGTCGTCGCATGGTCTCGATGTGATAGCGGACGAGGTGCGCCTGGTAGTGGCGGGTGGCCGCAGCCCAGGCGTCGATGTCGCTGAACCATTCGGGTGGAACCTGTCGGTTGAGGGCGCCGATTTCGGCGCCCCAGCGCTCCGCGATCTCGTCCCACGCGAGGTCGGGCCAGGGGGTCGACGACTCGAGGGCCAGCGTGGTGGCAATGCTCTCCGGCACTGATTGCGCACCGAATTGACCCACGAATCGAACGAGACCCGGCACGCGTTGGGCGAGGGTCGGGAGTTGACGCTCATCGCCGTAGTGCCATCCCAGATACAGATGGCTGTCGGACCCGTCCACGTGGACCAGGTTGGGGGCAACTCCCGACGAAGCGATCACCGGCCGCGAGTTGTCGAGCGATCGCAACGCTCGACCGATCGAACGGTCCAGCAGGCTGCGGTTCGAATTGGGAAGCTGTTGATCGAGGAAGTACTTCAGTGCGCCCAGGCCGGACGATGGCTGATCGTCGGGCGCACCTGCGCTGAACGCAGCGCTCGTTGGTTCGTTGTGACCACACCACAGGGCGATCGATGGATGAGGGCCGAGGACATCGACGGCCTGACGAGCCTGGCGAACGGCTTGTCCGCGAACTCCGCGATGCATCCCCCGGTAGAGGGGAAGGTCCTGCCACAACAACATCCCCAATGTGTCGGCGGTGTCGTAGAGGGCGGGGTGTGAGATGTGGGCGTGAACGCGAAGAAGATCGAGACCGATCTCACGGGCGAGCACGACCTGATCGCAGAGCGGTGTCGGATCGTCAATCCAGCGTGGTGCTGCCACGGTCGATCCCTTCAGGAACAACCGCTCGCCGTTGACGGAGGTGACCCAGCGATCCATGGAGATGCTCCGCAGTCCGATGCGTCGCTCCACACGATCACTCACCCGGTGATCGGCATTCAGTACCTCGATCGAGATGGCATGCATCACGGGCTCGCCGAGGTTGTGGGGCCACCACAACGATGGACGGGGAACCGTGATGCTCCACTCGAATCGGTTCTCACCCGCAGCGAGATGCTGCGCAAGAAGGTGCTCCTCGCCGGCGACTCTTGTCCGCAGCGTGACATCGCATTCAAGCGCGCTGTCAAGCACGACGCGACAGGCAACGGTCGCAGTTTGCTCGTCGGCCGTTACGCACACCATGCGGCTGTGCATGATTCGGACGTTGCCCGTGCAGATCACTCGGATCGGAGCCCAGATGCCCCCGGGGTTGGCAGATCTGGGGATCACGTTGGAGCTCTGCAGCGCGCCGGTCAGGTTGCGTTGACGTCGTGGATCATCGGAGGGTGTGCAGCTGACCTCAATCCCGAGCACATGTCGTGGCTTTTGACGGAGTGCCTCGGTGATCTCGAACTGATGGGGAAAGAAGTAGCCCTCGGTATCGCCGAGATAGCTGCCGTCGAGCCAGACGTCGGATTGGTAGAGCACCCCGTCGAGTTGGAGCCAGGCACGTTCGCTTGATGCGGGGGGTTCAGCGTCAAACTCGCTCCGATGCAGGACCGGACCGCCGTGTTGTTCGAACATCGGTTGTCGTTGCCAGTGACCCGGCAGTTCGATGTCGGCCCACGAGCGGTCATCGAAGGCCGCGGACGTGTACCGGCGGCGGAGCTCGTCGTCGGCGATTGCCGCGCGCCAGCGCCACGTCGTGGGATCGGCGATCACGAACCGACGATGTCGGAGAGCATTGGCACGTTCGACATCGCCACAGTGTTGTTGGACGGATCCTGGGCCGCCAATGCCCACATGGCGAGGATGGTCGTGTGCCAGCTCGACTGCGACGCTGGTCGACACCCTCGTGCTGACCGGCCGGGCGTGCTGGATCGGTCAGACCACGCACCTCGCACCTGCTGACGTGGCGACAGTGGGAGCGCCAGCCGTAGCTATGTTGCCGATTGTATGAACACCAGTCTGCAGCTGAAACCCGGTACCTCCTGGCACGAGACGTACGCCCGGTGCACGGCCGCGGCACCTGAGGCCTTCGACGGGGACCGGCTGCGAAATCTCGTCCGCGGGGAGTGGCGGCGGATCGGTACGCCGGGGGTGCACCGATCCCCGGTCGACGGCTCATCGATCCCAGGACCGCCCCGGGTCGGGCACGACGACGCGGTGGACGCCGTCACAGCGGCCGTCGCCGACCACCGGAGCTGGGGCGCGGTCGACCTCGACGAGCGGTGCGCCCGGGTGACCGCTGCAGTGGACGCAATGGCTGCTCACCGTGACCTGCTCGCGATGCTGCTGGTCTGGGAGATCGGGAAGCCGTGGCGGCTGGCCTGCGCCGATGTCGACCGCTGTCTTGACGGAGTGCGCTGGTACCTCGGGGAGGCGGAACGCCAGCTCGGAGCCGACGGCGGCCGGGTCCCGCTGCCCGGCCCCATGAGCAACATCGCCAGCTGGAACTATCCGATGAGTGTCCAAGTCCACTCGGAACTGGTGCAGGTCCTTGCGGGTAACGCGGTGGTCGCCAAGACGCCGAGCCAGGGTGGATTTCACTGCCTCACCCTCGCCCACGCCCTGATGCGCCGTGCTGGCCTGCCGGTGACGCTGCTGTCGGGGGTGGGCGCCCAATTGGGCGACGTGCTGGTTCGCGGTGACGGCCTCGGAGGGCTCGCCTTCGTCGGCGGCCGGGCCAACGGGCGAAAGGCGGCGACCTCTCTCGCCGACACCGGACGACGGCACTTCCTCGAGCAGGAGGGCCTCAACGCCTGGGGG
>JBBRSC010000175.1:0-7205 GCA_038245795.1 Acidimicrobiales bacterium | reverse complement strand
TCCTGTCAGGATTCCTCATCACTTCGTTGCTGTTGGAGGAATGGTCCCGCAAGGGCACCATCTCGATGCGGAACTTCTACGTACGCCGAGGACTGCGGCTCCTCCCCGCCCTTGCCGGGCTGTTGTTCGTTGTGGCGTTGGTCCCGCTGTTCACGGACTGGCTCCCGTTGAAGTTGACCTATGCAGAGATCTTTGCGGCCGCCTTCTATGTCTATCCGGCGTTGCTGGTACTGAAGGGCGATCAAGCGTTCCTGTTCCATCTCTGGACCTTGTCGATCGAGGAGTGGTTCTACTTTGCTTGGCCGGCGCTCCTGGCGTTTGTCGGGCTGCGACCGAACACCAACAAGCGCCTCCGCCTGGTGACCTTTCTGTTGATCGCGTTCTGCGTGATCATCGGTCTCGTACGAGTATTCGGCGGTCCCCGCAGCGAGTTCTTCCTGCTCTACGGGTTGCGTCCCGACTCGCTCTGTTACGGGGCACTGCTCGCCATCTTCTGGCGGAAGTATCCCGATCTCCGCACCGCGACCATCGATCGGTGGCTCAAGATCGTGACGTCGATAGGTGTCATCGGATTCGTCTACTTCGACCTCCTCGCGGTCTATCCCGTGCCGCCTGGCGTCTTTGACGTCCAGAAGTTCCACAACGAGGCATGGACCTCGTGGAATTACCAGCTCGGAATCCTCTGTGCTGTGGCCTTGATCCTCCATGTGGTTGCGCTTCCGACGGGCGCCGTCTCCAAGGCCATGAGTTGGAGACTGTTCACCAAGATCGGCGGCCTTTCGTATGGCCTGTACCTGTGGCATCAGCCCTTGTTCCTGATTGCCAACAAGCAGTGGTATGCGCATCATCGCGATGCCATGCCGCCCTGGGCCTTCGGGCTCCTGGTGGGTCTTGTGGCCTTCGTCGTGGCGCAGTTGTCGTGGATGCTCATCGAGACACCGGCGCTCAAGATGAAGAAGCGCTTCGAGGTCGTTCGGCCGGAATCGGCGAAGTGACCGTGGCTACGATGCGGTCGTGAGCCACATCACCGCCAACTCCGAATCCGAGACCACCGCCCGCACACCTTTCACACCGTGGGACCGTCGGGAGCTTCCGGGAGCGTTCGATGTTGAGACGTCCGCCCGACGGGTCGGGAACTATGGGTGGATCGAGATGCGAACGTTCGAGATGCTCGGTGGTTGGGTGGCGACCGTGCCGGAACTCGACATCAAGTTGCGCCTGGGTACCCACTGCTATCACCACGCGTGGCACGCGGAGTTGTGGCAGAAACGTCTTCCGGAGTTGCGGGAGATGAATCCCGATCGGCTCACCAAGCCGGCCAACGATGAGATCGTGGCATTCATGGATGCGGTTGCAGAGCCCGAGGCGCCGGAGCACACGCTCGAAAAGCTGGTCGGCGTGTACCGGGTACTCATTCCGCACAAGATCGCGGCCTACACGTTTCATCAGAACAACACCTCGACCATCACCGACGCACCGACGATCCGTTCGCTCGGCTTCATCATCCAGGACGAGATGGATGATTGGCGGGAGGGCGAGATGTTGATCCAATCCCTGATCCGCACACCCGAACACGTTCGGCGCGCATCGGAGCACCAACGTCGGCTCGAGGAACTGGTGCTGGCTGCGGGCGGCATCGCGGGTCCCGGTACCATCGGCAATCCCTATGACCTAACGGGATCGCCACGGCTGTGACGGTGTTCGTGACGCCAGCGGAGTTCGTGATGGTCCATTTCGATCACGACACCATCGAAGCCATTGCGCGCGACGTGGCGCGGGAGATCGGGTTCGACACGTCAGAGAAGGGCCCCGCGATTCACATCGACATCAACGAGCGATCGCCCATGAACTCGGTGGTGCTCTCCTCGCTCGATCCCATCGTGGTGGCGATCGCGTCCGGTGCGTTCGAGAACCCCAAGCGGATCCGCCATCTCGACCCCGAGGCCTGTCGTGAGTCGATTGGGCGCCCGTTGTTCGAGGCGTTCGATCGACTCCGAGCATCCTTTGGTGCTCCAGAGCTCGGAACGGCGCTCACCGTCGCTCATCATGCCGCCTGGGCCACCCATGCGCTGGGTCGTTTGTCCCGACGCGGGGGTCGCTCTCAGCAGCAACGGCGGCGCTACCAGTTCCGCGTTCATCATGGGTTCACCGATGCCGCCGATGCTGCCTTCGCGTGGCTCTGGAATACCGATGAAACGACCTTCGCTGAGATCATTCACCGATCAGATGCGTGTCGTGCGTCACACCCATTGGACGTCATTTCGGGTTGACCTTTGGGGTGATTCAGCGTAGGTCGTGCACTGAGATCGGGTCGAGGAGTTCGATTTCTGGCGCCGAGCGAAGCAGTCCGCTGAGCGACTGGGCCATCTTGATCGTGAGCGGCTCATCAAAGTGCGCGCGCTGAGTGGTCGACGAGTCCCACTTGCTGATGATGACGAATACCTTCGGATCTGAGGCGGACAAGCAATAGTCAACATTGATGCATCCGGCGGACCGTCGCGACGCAACCACGTAGCGTGATAATATCGCAGACACCGCCGCCGGATCCGAGGCCGTGAAACGCATCGTCACAACGGCTGGGTTGAATTGCTCACTCAAGATGTCGAACCCAATCTGCCGATGACGGTGGGCCCCCGACGGCGTCGAGCGAGCGTGGGCGCAACGCGCCAGCCTCTTGACGCCGTCCGTATGGTTATAGCCATTCCGTTTTCGCGAACGGTGGATCCCCTGCGGGATGCGCTGAAATCGATGCGGCCGACCTCAACAATCAAAGGAACCAACTGTGGCCAAAGAGCGTGTCGAGCGCGACGAAGAAGACCTCGTCCGGCTGTATCTGACCGATATCGGTCAGTATCCGCTACTGACGAAGGACGATGAAGTTCGTCTGGCCCAAGCGATCGAAGCCGGCGTGGCTGCTGGCACCGAGATGGAGGCCGACCAGCGCTCCCTGAGTCCTGCGCGCAAGCGTGAGCTGAAGCGCACCATCCGGCTGGGCGAGGACGCCGAGCGCACATTCGTGCAGTCCAACTTGCGCCTCGTGGTGTCGATTGCCAAGAAGTACCAGGCATCGGGCCTCCCGCTGCTGGACCTCATCCAGGAGGGCAACCTGGGCCTGATGCATGCTGTCGAGAAGTTCGACTGGCGCAAGGGCTTCAAGTTCTCCACCTATGCGACATGGTGGATCCGCCAGGCCATTACGCGAGGCATCGCCAACACCGGTCGGACCATTCGCCTGCCAGTGCACGCAGGTGACACCCTCGCTCGCCTGCAGAAAGCGCGTGCCCGTCTCGAGTTGAAGCTCGGCCGTCCTGCCACCTTGTCGGAACTGTCGGCCGAGGTCGAGATGCCCGAGGACAAGGTGACCGAGGCGCTGCGCTTTGCGGCAGAGCCACTGTCGCTGTCGGAACCGCTGCGAGAGGACGGCGACGCCGAACTCGGCGACGTTGTCGAGGACCGCTCGGCGGAGTCCCCGTTCGAAGTTGCAGCGACAGCGTTGCTTCCCGAGGAGATCAGCCGACTCCTGTCCCCGTTGGACGAGCGTGAGCGAGAGATCCTCAAGCTCCGCTTCGGTCTCGACCGCGGCGAGCCCCGCACCCTCGAGGAGGTTGGCGAACATTTCAACCTCACCCGGGAGCGCATCCGCCAGATCGAGGCCCGCGCCATGTCGAAGCTTCGTCACCCGAGCTCCGACACCGGCGCACGCGACCTGCTCGCGGTCTAGGGTTCCGGGATGGCAAAGAAGATCATCCTCATCTCGCTCCTCGCTCTTTTGGTCGCCGTTGGCGTCAAGAAGGCCAAGGGCTAACCCACTCATTTGACAGCACGCCGCTGTCTTTCATAGTCTTTCGACAACTTCCCCTTCCTGCTTGCTGGAAGGGGAAGTGTCATGTTCGGATTCAGTTCCGCCAAGGGTGGAGTTGGGGTCACGGTCACGGCTGCTCTGACCGTGGCGGCGGCTCGTTTGAGCGGGCGCGACGACATCCTGCTGGTCGACCTCGGAGGGGATCTCCCGGCCGCACTCGGTGCGCCGCCATCTGGGCTCGGCATCGGCGACTGGCTGTGCTCAACGTCCGACCACGCTGGCCTCCGTCGTCTCGAATCAAAGGTGGCCGACGGGATCTCGCTGTTGTGCGTTGGCGACCAGCCCATCGATCAACCGCTGGGGGCTCAGCGTGTCGCCGATCCGATCCCAGTCGGTGCGACGTCCAGCGGTGAGTCGTCGGACCGTGGGCTCGTTCGTCGTCGAGCACTCGTGGCGCTGCTCGAACATGATCCGCGACTCGTGATCGTGGACCTCGGACACATCCGAACGAACGACCCGGAGGACGCGCTGGCGAGGTTGGTAGCGGAGCGCTGCGATCGTTCTTTCCTGGTGACCCGTGCCTGTTACCTGGGGCTCCGTCGAGCGACGGCCACCGCCGGGCTCATCCGACGTGATGGGGTGATCCTTGTGAGGGAACCTGGTCGGGCGCTGCGGAGCGACGACGTGGGACGGGTGCTCGACCTGCCGGTCTGCGCGGAGATCGATCTCGATCCGCTCGTTGCCCGAGCCGTCGATGCCGGGCTGATCCTGCAACGTCCGCCACGTGCAGCCCTTCGTTCCGTGCGGCGGCTGCTGTGAGCGCCGTCGACGCTGGCGTCGAAGTGCCACTCGGCCGAGCCACGGCGAACCGTGTGCTCGAGTCCATTGCAACGGCCAACATCGCCGTGACCCGGGACACCGTGAGCGACATGGTTCGCAGCGACGCCCCACTCGCGTCCCAGCCCCTGTTGGACCACGCGGTTGCTCTGGTGCGGGCAGAACTCACCGGGTTGGGGCCGTTGCAGGTGCTCTGGGAGGACAACGACGTGACCGATGTTCTGGTCAACGGTCCCAACGACGTCTGGGTTGAGCGATACGGCGTCCTCGCGCCGGCACACGTCGAAATCAGTGAACGCCAGATCGATGTGATCGTTGAGCGGGTGCTCAGTCCCCTGTCGCTCACGCTCGACCGATTGCATCCAATCGCCGAGGGGCGATTGTCGGGGGGCGGCAGAGTCACGGTGGTCGGGCCACCGGTCAGTCCGACGGGAACGATCGTGGCCCTGCGCCGTCTCACGGTCGCCCGCTTTGATCTCACCACCTTCGGTCACGACGAGGTGACCACGACCATTGCCGATCTCGTGACCGAGGGTGCAAACATCGTGATCTTCGGTCCGACCGGTTCCGGGAAGTCGACATTGTTGGCGACACTCGTGGATCTGGTTCCGAACGATGAGCGCATCATCGTGGTCGAAGACACCCTCGAGATCCCCGTTGCCCATCCGGGGGCTGTGCGCCTCGAATCTGGTCCAGCTCAGCGCACCGGCTCGATTGGATCGGGGTTCAGCGATCTTGTGCGAGTGGCGCTCCGACTCCGGCCCGATCGACTGGTCGTGGGGGAGGTGCGAGGGCCGGAGGCGCTGGATCTGGTGTGGGCGCTGAGCACAGGTCATCGGGGCTCGATGGCAACGGTGCACGCCGAGGGGCCGGCCGATGTCCTCCGCCGGCTGGAGATCTTCTGCTCGTCGGCCAATCCATCACTTACACCCAACTTGATCGGAGCACAGGTGCGCGCGGCGGTCGAGGTTCTCATCGAGGTCCGACGAGATACCGCGTCCGGCAGACGCGGTATCTGCGGCGCGTGGCGGACCGCTGATGGCCGGTCGCTGATGCCCGGCCACCGAGAGGGGACCTGATGCGCAGGATGGCCGTGTCGGATATCGATCCCGATTCCTTGGCGGTGTTTGTCGAAGTGTTGGCCGGGGGAGTTCGCGCGGGGTTCACGACGGCTGAGATCTGGACGCAGGCGGCCCAT
This sequence comes from Acidimicrobiales bacterium, assembly GCA_038245795.1. GTDB lineage: Bacteria > Actinomycetota > Acidimicrobiia > Acidimicrobiales > Microtrichaceae > JBBRSC01. Next base: position 1,368 of record JBBRSC010000175.1, on the reverse strand, counting down.
GCCACAGCGAACATCGGCCTGATCGGTGAGGTCGATCTGATCGTGTCGGTGCCAGCCCACGGTGGGACCTTCAGCGAAGCGCTCGGGCCGTGGTTGGCGGCAGGGGATCAGCGCCGGTCGATTGCTGTGGTGTGGAACATGTGCGCGACCACCGGATCCGACCTCGCCCGAGCGCTCGACGCCGTGGCCGAGTCACTCCGAGCGGACATTCGGCATCGGCACGATCGGGCTGCGCTCTGCGCGCAGGCCGTGGCCTCGGCGCGGGTCATGGTGGCATTGCCGGCGATCAGCGTGGCCATCATGGTGATGTTCGACGCGCCGACCCGTGCGTTTCTGCTCAGCGGTGCGGGCATCGTGGCGGTGAGTGTTGCAGCGGCGCTCGATGCGATTGCGGCACTCTGGATGCGGCGCTTGATCGAGGCGGTCCGATGATCGCCATCAGTGCGGCGGAGGTGCCGCTGTGGGTGTCGTTCGGTTGGGCGATTGCGGTGATCGCCGTCTTCCACCATCCGGGACGGACGTTGGCACGCCGGAGAGCGATCGAGCTCAACGACGAGCCGCACCGTCGAAGCATCTCCATAGTGACAGGTGGCCGGAGGGACGGATCACCGGACCGAGGTACCCGTGCCGATCATCGCCGCAGGCGCCGATGGTGGGCAACAGCGGCGGTGGGTCTGGCAGTTGGCTGGTTCACCGGCGGGCCGCTTGGCGTCGCGGCCGCTGGTGGCTGTGTCATGTGGCGTTCGCGACAACGACGCAACCGGGCTCGCGCGATAGCGATGGAGACGAGTGAGCGGGCGCTGATCGAGGTGTTCGATGTTGCGTCGCTCTCGACTGAAGCTGGTCTACCGCTTGGAGCCGCCATCGAGGCAAGCCGCCTCCAAGTGACCGGACCCGCGCTCGCACTGGTCGATCAGATCTCCTACGGAATGACCCGTGGATTGTCCATGGCGGAGGCAGTGCGACGAGCGGTCGATGGATCACCGCCAAGCGTCATGCGGGCAATCGACGACGTGCTCGCTAGCCATCGGTCGGGAACGTCGGTGTCGGCCGCGCTCCGTCGCGGGTCAGCTCAGTTGAAGGAGTCCGGGGCCGCTCGCCGCGCGGAGCGGGCAAGACGTTTGCCCGTCTCGCTGCTCGGTCCGCTGATTGTGTGCATCCTCCCCGCGGTGTGCCTGACGGTGATCGTTCCCATGTTGGTCCGACTGGTCTCACCGACATGAGATGCCCCCGAGTGCAGAAGTTCGGCGACGCCGGGTCGCCGACAGTCGCATCGAATATCCCCGATCGTGCGCCGCGTGCGCACCCACCCACTTCGTGATCGTGAGGATTCCATGTCGCAACTTCGTGTGTTCCATCTCTGGCTCT
>JBBRSC010000174.1:0-7240 GCA_038245795.1 Acidimicrobiales bacterium | reverse complement strand
GCGTAGGCATCGGGCCCGGTGTCGGTCAGGTGGAGATTGTCCCCGGCGGTGTATTCGGGATGGGTCTCCCACAGTCGGGACCAGTCGGCCAACACCAGATTCGGGTACCTCAACAGCGCCGAACGGAGCTCGGCATTCACCTCTTTCTGCACGGGCTCGAACTCGCCCATGTTGACCCAGAGCACGTGGCGGACACGCGCCAACCCCGTCATCATGTCGTCGATCTGCTGGCGGAACACGAGTGGATCTCCGCCGTAGTTGTTGCCGAGATTCAGCACCACGAAGTCGCCGAGGTCGGTGGCAGCGCGACGTTTCACCACCCGAGTGGCCTCGTCGAGGAACCGACCAACCTTTGTGTCGGCGATCACCGACCAGGCAGGAAGTTTGTCGGAGAGGTTCGGCGCGGCCCCCTGCATGACCGAGTCGCCGACGACGAGGAGCCGATTGTCGATGGTGGTGGTCCTGGACGACACAGCAAGACCGTTCGGTCCGGTGATCAGACCGCCCACCTCGTCGAGCGGGCCCGTCGAGGAGTCTCCCTTGACGGTGGTCCGCTGCGTCGAGGGCGACGAGAGGATCTCAACCCCGCCCGAGGATGACAAAAGGGCCGGGTCGATCCGATCGAGATGGCCGAAGCTGACCCACGCAGCAACGGAGACGAGGACCAACACTGCGGCGATCGAGATGCGGCGAACCCGGCGTTTGGATCGATCGGCGCGGAGTTCCCGTAGAACTCGGGACGTGCGGCGCGACGAAATTCGATCCTGCTCGGGCGGCAGTTCCGAAACCACGAGCGTGTCCTCGTCGTCGATCGCTGTCACGTCACCAGTCTGGCCGAGGATGTGCTCGCAGAACGAGCGGCCCCCAGCGGTAGCGTGTCGTTGTGGGGATGGACATCACGGTGCTGGGTTGCTCGGGGACCTACGCCGCGCCCGGCAATGCGTGCTCGGGGTACCTCGTTCGGGCCGATGGGTTCTCGCTGGTCGCTGATCTCGGACCGGGTTCGCTGTCCAGGCTGAGCGGCCTCGCCGGACTCGAACAGATCGACGCCGTGGTCATCAGCCACTGCCATCCCGATCACTGGTTGGAGCTGCCGGTCCTCCGAAATGCCCTTCGGTACGTCCTGGGAATCAGTGGACTCGACGTCTATGCGACCAACGAAACGTGGACGCAGTTCGAGGCGATCTGCCCGGAGCTCGACAGCGCCTTCGTGCCCCACGTCATCACCGATGGTGATGATCCGAAGATCGGCCCGATCGATGTCCGCTTCGCTCGAACCGACCATCCCCCCGAAACGCTCTCGATGCGCTTTGATCACGGCGGCCAATCGATTGCGTACAGCGCTGACACTGGTCCGGGGTGGAGCTTCGCCGAACTGGGCGCCGGGATTGATCTCGGTATCTGCGACGCCACATACCTCGATGAGGAACGTGCGGCCGGCATGCATCTGACCGCCGAACAAGCGGGATCAATTTCCCGTTCCGCCGGAGTTCGCTCGCTCGTGCTGACCCACCTCATCCCCGGAGCTGACGAGTCGGAGTACCGGCGCGTTGGCTCGGAGGCCTATGGTTCGCCGGTTCACCTCGCCTCACCAGGAGCAGCATTCACGCCATGAATCGACCGATGAACCATCACCTGAGCCCCGCATCATGAGGCCCGATGGACGTCGTCCGGACGAGCTCCGCGAGATCACCTTCGAGCGTGACTTCACCACATCAGCGCACGGCTCGATCCTGGTGTCGTTCGGCGAGACGCGCGTGTTGTGCACGGCACTCGTCGATTCGGATCTCCCGCGCTGGCTGCGCGGTACCGGTAAGGGTTGGGTCACCGCCGAGTACTCAATGCTGCCCGGGTCGTCCCCCGAACGGATCAATCGTGAACGACGCGGCCCGAAGGGCCGCACCCACGAGATCGAACGACTCATCGGACGATCACTGCGGAGCGTCTGCGACATGACCGTCCTCGGTGAACGCCAGGTGCAGGTCGACTGCGATGTGCTCCAGGCCGATGGTGGCACCCGAACAGCGTCGATCTGCGGCGCCTGGATTGCCCTGCACGACGCCCTCACTCGCCACGTGACCGCTGGGGTGCTGGCGGCGCATCCGATCACCGACGCGCTGGCTGCCATCTCGGTCGGCATCATCGATGGTGAGGCGCGCCTCGATCTGCCGTACGTCGAGGACTCCGTCGCCGAGGTGGACATGAACGTGGTCATGTGTGGCGATGGCCGGCTCGTCGAAGTGCAGGGCACCGCCGAGGGAGCACCGTTCAGTCGGAGCGAACTCGAAACACTCGTCGACCTTGCGACGGGCGGCATCGAGACCATCGTGGCGTTGCAACAGGAGATGATCTCAACGGCGCCGGCCATGCGACCGTTGGGTCGCTGACGCGGCTCGAGTCGTGACTCGACCGAACATGCGAGTGGTCTCTGCTACGGCGAACCCTCACAAGCTGGTCGAGATCCAGGCAATCGTCGGCGAGCGACTCGTCGTGATGGCGCGGCCGATCGACTGCCCCGAGGTGATCGAGGATCGCGACACCCTGGCGGGCAACGCGCTGTTGAAGGCCCAGGCAATCGCGAACTTCACCGGCGAGGCCGCGCTCGCCGACGACACCGGGCTCGAAGTCGATGCCCTGAGCGGAGCACCCGGCGTCCACTCGGCGCGTTACGCGGGCCCGGCGGCCACCGATGCCGACAACGTGGTGCGCCTGCTGAGCGAACTCGGCGATCGACCTGATCGAACGGCACGATTCCGAACGGTGATTGTCGTCGTCGGCCTCGACCCCGATCCGATCATCGTGTCCGGCGCAGTCGAGGGCCGGATTGCCGTTGCACGGCTCGGCGAACATGGCTTCGGCTACGACCCGGTCTTCATTCCCGACGACGGCGATGGTCGGACATTTGCCCAGATGACCGCCGCCGAGAAAGACGACATCTCCCATCGTGGTCGGGCCGTGCGGGCTCTCTTGGCGCTGCTCGACGCGGAGCCGACGTGAGCGGCGAGTTCCGCCTCGATCCGCACACGGGCCAATGGGTCAACATCGTTGGTCATCGTCAGCATCGACCCAACTTGCCCACAACCGGGTGTCCGTTCTGTGTCGGTGGCCTCGAAGCGCCCGAGCCGTATGACACGTCATGGTTCCCAAACCGATGGCCAGCGCTGCAACCTGGCGACGCCATTGATCTGGCAGCTCTGACGGCTTCGGGTGCCACGACGTTTCCAGCCAACGGCGCGGCAGAGGTCATCCTCTATTCGCCGGTCCACGACGGATCGCTCGGGTCGCTCGGGGTCCCGCAGATTCTCAAGGTCATCGAGTTGTGGGGGGAGCGGACCGCGGCGCTCTACGCGCGGCCCGAGATTCGCTATGTCTTGGTCTTCGAGAGCCGCGGCGCAGAAGTGGGCGCGACCATCCATCATCCGCACGGGCAGATCTACGCGTACCCGTTCGTGCCGCCGTCGCCCGCCGCCGAGATGGCCTGGGCCGAGGAACGCGGCGGCGACGCTGTGGCTGAAGAGATCGAGCTCGAGATCGATCCGGAACTCGGTCGGGGCCGCAGGGTGATCTTCGATGACGGCGACTGGTTGGCGTGGGTACCGTCGGCCTCCCCATATCCGTACGGCGTGCGGATCTCATCGCGAACTCGACACGCACGGCTCGACGACCTCGACCTCCGCGCACGTATGGGGTTGGCGACTGCGTTGCACGATGTGCTCGGCCGATATGACCGGCTCTGGCGCGACGACCCAGCCGCATCAGAGATCTTCCCGTACCTGATGTGGTTCCACCAAGGCGGCTCGGAGCGGCGCGACGCTGATCATCTGCACGTGCATCTTGCGCCGCCCCAACGCGCTCCAGGGGTGGCCCGCTACCTGGCGGCAGGCGAAGTGGGATCGGGCACGTTGTCGAACCCGGTCGTCCCCGAAGAAGCGGCTGCTCTGCTCCGGTCGGTGTGAACTGATGCCCGCGCTTCCGGCATCGTTCACGGTGAGGGCTCCGGGGCGCATCAATCTGATCGGCGGGCACGTCGACTTCCATGAAGGACCGGTGATCTGCTGCGCCATCGATCGCGCGGTTGAGATTGACGTCGAGCCCACCCATCGACCGATGATCCACGTCGTCTCCGAGGGCTTCGACGGGGTGGTCACCGTCGTCCTGGATGGGAGCGGATCGAGGATCGAGCATCAGCCGGACTGGGGTCGATCGGTGGCCGCAGTCGTGGACTTGGCGGGCGATCATCAGGTTCCCGTCGCCGGGTTCGAGGCCACCGTCCGCAGCGATCTCGTCATCGGTGGCGGGCTGTCGTCGTCGGCGGCGTTCGAGGTGGCGCTGACATATTCGCTGACGCACCGAAGCTCTCGGCAGTTGGACAACTCAGCACGTGCGCAGTGGGCGCAGGGTGCTGAACATCTCGCGACCGGCGTGCCCTGCGGAATCCAGGACCAGATGGCATCGGTACTCGGGGGACTGCTTCTGCTGGACTGCCGAGACCTCCGCACTCGTCCGCTCACCCTCCCCCCGAGCGTTGCCCTCATCGTGATCGACTCCGGTGTGGCAAGAACCCTCGAGGGGTCGCCCTGGGCAGCGCGGCGCGAGGAGTCCTTCGCCGACGCGCGGGCCATTGGAGTCCGGGTGCTTCGGGACGCGGTTGCTGAGCAGGTCGTCACTCGCCCACGTGCCCGTCACGTTGTGGACGAGATCGCCCGCGTCTGGGCAGCCGCCGAGGCGCTCGACCATGGTGACGTCGACTGCGTCGGACGACTCATGGTGGAGAGTCACGAATCGTCGCGTCGCCTCTGGCAGTCCTCCACCCGGGAGCTTGATGTCATTGTCGAGGAAGCCCTGGCGGCAGGCGCATTCGGAGCACGATTGACGGGCGGGGGGTTCGGCGGCTGTGTCGTGGCGATCTGCCCAGCCGATCAGTCGCAACGTATCTGCGCGGTTGTCGGCGAACGAGCGACGACTCGAATCGGACACGGTGTCCGAGCCGAGGTGCTGCACCCGGCACCCGGCGCCGGGGTGATCTGACCGGCGTCAGTTCGTCACCAGTTGCGGAGGTCGACGGCCCATGTGTCGACGACACGGTCGCCTTCGATGATGTACATCCGCTCGTGGTACGCAACTGTCGGATCGACGTGGCCGGGAATCACCCGCACCCGATCGCCGACGCTCGGACGGTCGCCGTCATCCCACACGAACGTGGCGTGCTCATCGGACGAGAAGAACATGGTGCGCCCGATCATGGTCGGCTCGCCGTGGTCCATTCCGTAGGACTTCAGCCCACAATCGGCCACGGCGAAGTGGTCGTTGTTGACCGAGACCACCTGTGCATCGACGAACACCGCCTGTTCGAAGGGCAAGCCCAGTCGGCCGTAGTGCGCGTCCATCAGGAGGTAGCTGCCCGCCTGGACTTCGCCGGCCCAGCTGTGAAGGTCGTAGGTGCCTGTGCCGCCGGCTGACGTGACATCGCCCCCGACGTCGTCGTGTGCTCGACGGAGCAGAGACATGCATTCGGCCACTCGGTCTCTTCGCCAGTCACGATCGGGATTGCCAACGACGTGGCCTTCGTATCCCATGACCCCGCGGACGTCGAGGCCCGCGGCTCGGGCCCGATCGGCCAATCGACCGGCATCCTCGGGGCGGCATCCGCAGCGTGGAAGGCCCACATTCACGTCGACGAGCACCGCAAGATCACCGAACCGGGCGGCGCCCTCGGCGACAGCGAGCGTTTCGTCGGAGTCGATCGCCACGGTGATTCGGCCGGATTGCGATCCAACGAGCGCTCCCAGGCGGCGGGTGTCGAGGGTCTCGTTGGCCAACAGGAGATCGTTCCCCAGGCCAGCCGCAGCGAGGCCTTCCATCTCCTTCAGCGTTGCGCAACAGAAAGACCGATGACCGCCACGTTCGGCAATGTGGATCGCCATGGCGGTGGACTTGAACGCCTTCACGTGGGGTCGGAGCGCAGCGCCAGGCCGCACCGAGGCCATGTGGTCGATGTTGTGATTCAGCGCGTCGAGATCCACCACCAATGCCGGCGTGGGAAGCTCATCGACCTGCATGGCGTCACCGTAGTAGCGAACCACCTGGCGCTTGACCACTCGTCTCCGAGGGTGATCAGCGCGGCTGACACTGAGGGCAGAACTGGATGGGACGACCTCCGAGCACCACGGTTCCGATGTTCGAGCCACACCGCCGGCAATGCTCGCGGTGGTAGACGTACAGGGTGTCCGACGATCGCATACGCGAGCGCGGACGCCCGATCTCGTCCGGGTCGGTCGTGATGATTCGACCAGTGCGAACCCCGATCTTCAAGAGTCGCCCGGATTCGCTCCACACCGCGTCGAAGTCGTCGTTCGTCAGATCCTTCGATGGTCGATTGGGGTGGATCCCGCACAGAAACAAGATCTCGGCGCGATAGATGTTGCCGAGCCCGGCGATCACGGTCTGGTCCAGGAGGATCGCTCCGACCGGCTTCGTGCTCCGTTCGAAACGGGCCCGAGCCGAGGTGACATCGTGGCGAGTTCGCAGCGGATCAGCGCCGAGCTTGGATTCGATGAGTCGACGCTCCGGCGCCGTGATGATCTCGCAGCGCGTGGGCCCTGTGAGATCCCAACACGCAGTGTCGTTGCGGAGCCGCAGGCGGATCGAATCACGAGGTTCGCCCGGATCGGCGCCACGATTGCGAAATTTGCCGATCAGGCCGAGATGGACGTGCAGGATCTGCCCGCCGGTCCACTTCACGAACAGGTACTTCCCCCATGCCTGCGAGCTGACGATCTCCTCGCCATCGATGAGCGTCGCGCCGAGTTCGAACCGGCCTTGAGGGCTCGTGGCCTCGACGGGTCCGCCACCCAGTGTCTGTTTCAGTCTGGCTGCGAGACGATGGACGGTGTGGCCTTCGGGCATGTGGGGAGTCTGGCGCGAACCGAAGAGACGGGACCACCTGGCAGGCTGCGAGCGTCGCAGATCGTGATGGTGCGCCGATGGCGGTACCGTCGGGAGGGTGAGCGACGATTTCCCCGCGCCGTCGAGCGGCCCCGTCGGCCCACGTCCGGTCATCTCACCCTCAGCATTCGGCCGACCCTTCGGTTCGAGCGGTTTCAGCGCGCCGCCCCCGTCCGGCGACATTGTCGCGTCTGCGGCCTCGTCGGCCGGAGCAGCGTTTCAGGTCGCACCGTGGCGAACCCGTGCGATCTGTGCGCTCATCGATTCACTCCTTGCGCTGGTTCCAGCGATGTTG
>JBBRSC010000173.1:0-7284 GCA_038245795.1 Acidimicrobiales bacterium | reverse complement strand
CTTCCACGCTCTTTCAGCGGCGGAGCGAGCCCTCATCCAACTCGACGGCGACACCGGCCGATCAGGATCCGGTGGGGTGGCGCGGCGGCTCGCCGGTCGAGCCCGAACCGAGCTCGAGTTCCGCAACATCGACGAGATCATCGACGAGCTGTCCGAGCACCTCGAAGGCATCGAGTCGATGACCTCGGAGATCAGCACTGCCATCGCCGAACGCTTCTTCCGCCATCACAACGAAGGCACCTGGATTGCGGACCGGGAACGGCTCCTGACAACCACTGGAGGGTCATGAGCTGGCAGATCGAGATCACCCATCGCAGCGGCTACCGCTACGGCGGCGACGTCTGGGCGTCCTACAACGAGGCGCGCATGACCCCGGCCACAACCGACCGACAACGTGTGGTCTCGACACGATTCGGCGTCAATCCGCACTGCCCGACCCACCGATACATCGACTACTTCGGCACGGTCGTGGAGACCTTCGACCTCCATCACGTTCATCGGGAACTCGAGGTGACGTCGACGTCGTTGGTCGAGACTTCGCCGCCGCCCCAACACGACGATGGCTGCTCGTGGGCGACGCTCGCCACAGCGGACGTCACCGATCGATTCGACGAGTATCTGGGTGCCACGAACTACACCGCATCAGATCCGGAGATCTTTGCCATAGCGCAGCAGTTCCTCACGCTCGACACGCCGTATGAAGCAGTGCGTCAGACGGTGGCGTGGGCCAAGGGTCGTCTGATCTACCAGAGCGGCGCCACCAAGGTGACGACCGCCGCGCGGGAGGCCTTGGCGCAGGGACAGGGTGTCTGCCAGGACTTCGCCCACCTCACGATTGCGGTCATGAGAGACATGGGAATCCCCGCACGATATGTGTCCGGGTATCTGCATCCCACCCCGGACGGCGAGCTCGCCCAGACCGTCGAAGGTCAGAGCCATGCATGGATCGAGGCGTGGACTGGGTCGTGGCGCGCCTTCGACCCGACCAACGGTTCGGCCGTCGGCGAACGCCATGTGGTGGTCGGTCGGGGCCGGGATTACGCCGATGTGGCGCCACTCAAGGGTGTGTATCAGGGCGGCGAGTCGGAGGCGCTCAGAGTCCATGTGTCGTTGACGAGGGTTGCGTGATGAGCGCCATCGTCGTTCCACTCACATCGGTATCGATCGCTGATCCGTCGATGGACGCGATCGACGCGGTCACATCAGCCAAGGACGTTGCCGGGGCGGGTGATGCGTGCAGCGCAGTCGTCCTGAGCTTCGGGCTGGCGAAGGCTCGCCGCGATCATCCGTCGATTCGAAGGGCGGCCGTCAGAACGGAAATCCAGTGACGTTCACAGGCACATTGGAATTGGTTGTCGACACGTTGCCCAGCTGACCGTGGTCGTTCTGACCCCAGCACCAGATCTCGCCGGAACGTCGAACCGCGCATGAGGTCCGACCGCCCGATGACAGGGCGACCGCATCGCTGATCCCCGCCACGGCGACTGGAATCAGCGAGTTCCCCCACGAGCCATTGCCCAGCGCACCATCGGCGCCCATCCCGATGCACTGCACGGTCCCGTCGGTGCGTCGAACGCACGTCGACACCTCGTTGGCCGTTACCTGGGCGATGTTGGTGAACCCGGCAACGTCGGGGACAGGGATCTTCGAGAACGGCGTCGTGAGGGGCAGTCCGAGCTGGCCGGACGCATTGGAACCCCAACAGCTCAAGGTTCCGTTCGCCAACAACGCGCAGTAGTGCTCCTTGCCGGCCGCGATGTCGACGGCAGTGTTGATCCCGCCGACCTGGCCGAACGCGGAGGCGTTGGTCGACGTCAGATTTCGTCCGAGCTGACCCAAGCTGTTGTCGCCGACACACCACACGACTCCGGCGGTCATCAGGACACATTGGCTCTTGAAGCCCGCCACAGTCCGCTTGGCGGACACGGCGTTCGGAGGAACCGTGCCGATGTCAGCGACGGCGGTCCGTAGCAGGACCGTCTCGAGAACATTCGAAATTCCGAGGGGTCGTTGGACATTGTTTCCCCAACACACCAGGTTTCCCGACGTGAGCGTGACGCAGGTGAACTCGTCGCCCGCGGCCACCGTCGTGACATCGGCGAGTCCCCCCACATTCGCAGGCACCGGCTGCGGTGTTCCCCCGACGGTGTTACCGAGTTGCGCTTGGTTGTTCTTGCCCCAGCAGATCATCGATCGGTCAGCCTCCAGCGCGCACACATGGCCGGTCCCGATGGCCAGATCGGTGCCGCGGGGGCCGAAGATCGGAGTGATGGGGATCAGATACGGCGTCGTGTTTCCGATCGCCAGGGCGCCCTCGCTGTTGTCGCCCCAGCACTTGATCCGAGTATTCACCAACCAGCCACACGACGTGCCGTAACCGACGGTGACCCCGGCAGCCGGGGAGATCGGGATCGGTGTCGTGGTGGGCGGGGAGCTGACGGTGGTTGGCAGTCGCGATGTCGTGGTCTTCGACGCGAGAATCGCGACGTAGAGCTGCGCGACCTGTGCCACCGTGGCCTTGCGCACCCAGCGGCCCCGCTCGCACTTGAGGACGAAGTCGGCTCTGTCCTGGCCCCATTCCGCAGTGCTGCAGCGAGCGCCGGCCCGGACGGGCTTGATGCAGCCGGTCGCCACAACGCACAACACCAGGAGGACAGCTGCCGTCCGCCACCCCCGAGATATCCGCCGCATGGATCTGACGGTACCGACACCCGGGGCTGTTGTCAGCCCGCTGATGCCTGCCCGCTGCGGTCAGCCCCGGCGAACACTGGAGCTCAACCGACACCCACCGTCGTTTCGATTCCGATCCTCGAGATCAGGCAGGGTCCCAGAGGACCTTCAGCTTCGGAGGTGACCGAAACATCATCCCGCTGATGTATTGCTGGCCCGCGTCGGGATCGAGACGCAGGTTCGGCAGCCGATCCATCAACGCGTTCATCACGACCTGGGTCTCCATCCGGGCCAGGTGCATGCCGAGGCAGATGTGCGGACCGTGCGCAAACGCTATGTGGGGCTTGCGGGGACGGAAGATGTCGAAGGTTTCAGGGTGATCCCAACGGGTCTCGTCGTGGTTGGCCGACCCGATGTTGCAGATGATCGCTGAGTCCTTGGGAACGCTGATCCCGCAGACATCGGTGTCCATCGCGGCTGATCGCACGATGATCAGCAGCGGCGCTTCCCAACGAAGTCCCTCCTCGATGGCCTGGCCCATCAGCGAACGATCCGCGACGAGCGCCTCGTACTGCGGTGGATCGCTCAGCAGGCCGAACAGCAGATTTGCTGACGAGCGATACGTCGTCTCGGCTCCAGCAGGCAGCATCAGCCGCAAAAAGGCGAAGATCTCATCGTCGGTGAGGAACTCGCCGTCGTGTGATGCCCTGGCCAAGACCGATATCAGGTCTGGATGATCCGAATCTCGGCGTTGCTGGACCAGGGTGCCGAAGTATTCGGCCAGCCGCGCCGATGCCGTCACCGCCTTGTCCCAGTCGACGGTCACCCCGATCATCTCGACGGCGAGACGATGGAACAACGGCAGGTCCTCGGCGGGGAGCCCCATCAGCTCAGCAATGACGTTGACGGGGAACGGAAACATCAGCGGGACAATCAGATCTCCCGCACCATCATCGACGAACTGATCGATCATCCGGTGCACGAGCGGTTCGACCAGCTCGGTCTCCCATCGCTCCATTTCCTTGCGAGTGAAGGCCTTCTGGATGAGCGATCGGTAGTGACGATGCTCGGGTTGGTCCATCTCGAGGATCGAGTGCCCGAAGACCTCACCCATCACCTCGGCGTAGCCCGATGAGCTGAAGGTGTCGCCGTCGCCGAGCACGGTCTGCACTGCGTCGAACGAGTAGGCGGTGAAGAACAGCGGGCCAACTGGTTCGGTCGACGCATCATCGGGCAACGATTCCTCGAGGACGTCGGCGCCGCCGGCCAACGGCGTGTCGCGGCGTGCGTCGACGAAGTCCGGATAGGGCGATGCGTCGCCGTCTGCGCCCATCGCCCGATTGAACGCCTCGAACGGATCATCGGTGGTGTCGAACTCGTCGATCACGGTCATGGGGATCTCCTCGGACTGCCTGCTCGCAGTCGGCACACTACCCTGACGCTCGTGTCAGTTTCTCCCCGTCCGATCGCACTGGTCACCGCCCCCCTGCGTGGTCCCGGGCTGGAACAACTCCGCTCCGTGTGCGACGTCATTCTCGATCCGTGGATCGATCACGTGCCGCTCAACTGGACCGACGACGCCGGGTTGGCAGCGAGAATCGTCGAGACCGGCGCCACAATCCTGATCTCCGAGAGCGATCAAGTCGGCCCCGCCGTCATGGCCCTCCCGATGATCGTGATCGGAGCCACGCGAGGCGACCCGACGAACGTCGATGTCGCGGCTGCCACGGCCGCTGGTATCCCCGTGCTCCGCACGCCGGGACGCAACGCCGACGGGGTTGCGGAAATGGCCGTGGCGTTGCTGTTCGCAGTGAGCCGACACGTCATTCCCGCCGATCGTGATGGTCGATCGCGTCAGATGTTCCGCGATCAGAAGATCCCCTACCAGCACTACCGGGCATGGCAGCTGGCGGGACGCACGATCGGACTCGTCGGGCTCGGAGCCGTTGGTCGCGCGGCGGCGTGGCGATTCGAGGGATTGGGAATGACGGTGATCTCGTCGGATCCGTTCAACCCCAAGGCCACACATTCGCTCGACGAGCTGCTGAGCGCCGCCGATGTGGTGTCCATGCACGCTGCCGTCACCCCCGACACCTTCGGTCTCATGAACGCCGATCGATTCGCCGCCATGAGGCCCCGTGCGATCTTCATCAACTCGGCACGTGCTGGCCTCCACGATCTCGATGCGCTGACCGACGCGCTGATCACCGGCCACCTCAGCGGCGCCGGTCTGGATCATTTCGACGGCGAGCGTCTCCCCAAGGCTCATCCGATCCTCGACCTCGACAACGTGGTCCTCACCCCCCATATCGGCGGAGCGACGTTCGATACCGAGGTCAACCAGTCCGACATGATCGCGGCCGATGTGATCGCGATTCTCGAGGGGCGACCGCCAGCGCACTGCGTGAACCCGGAGGTTCTCCCATGAGCGACACCAGCCATATCCGCCAGCAGGTCCTCGACGCCACCAAGACCATGTACGCCAAGGGGCTGGTCGAAGGCACGGCGGGGAACGTCTCGGGACGCATCGACGAAGGCACAATCGCCATGACCCCGTCGTCGCTGGGGTACGAGGAGATGGCGCTCGCCGACATCGTGATCGTCGATCTCGAGGGCGCAGTCCTCGAGGGACACCGGTCCCCCACGTCGGAGAAGTCGCTGCACCTCGAATGCTTCCGCGCGTATCCGGAAGTGTCTGGGGTCGTGCATTGTCACGCCAAGTTCGCATCGATGTTCGCGGTCGCCCATCAACCGATCCCCGCGGGAATCGACGAGTTCATCGTCTACATCGGTGGCGACGTCCCCGTGGCTGATTACCACCCGTCGGGCAGCGACGGCCTCGGGCACGCTGTAGCCGCGAAGTTGGCTGACCGTTCCGCTGCGCTGATGGCCAACCACGGGATGGTCTGTGTCGGGAAGTCAGTCGATGACGCCCTCCACTCAGCGCTCGTCGTGGAACACAACGCCCACATCATGTGGGGAGCATTGGCCCTCGGCGGCGTGGTTCCCATCCCCGCCAAGACCGTGCGGAACTTCACCGGCGTCTACGACTACGTCCGTCACAACATGTGGGCGCCCTCCTGACCCAGAATTCCGTTCTGGCTGCGAGACGGTCAGCCGATGCAGGTGACGACCGCCACCGTCGTGGAAGCAGTGGTCGTGTTGCCACGTGTGTCGGTCGCGGTGACGGTCACCGAGTAATCACCGCCGGTGGGAGGGGACCAACTCGTGGTCCAAGCCGAACCCGATTGGTTGGCGAATGTGAGGGACCCCTGGGTCTGGCCGGTGTAGGTCGCGGTCACCGATCGAACGCCGCTCGGATCGCTGACCAACGCCGTCAGCGACGACGCTGTGCAGGGCGCAGAGGTGAGCGTCGTCGGAAACCGCAGCGTGATGCTTGGGCCGGTCCGGTCAACAACTGTGGTTGATGTGGTGGTGGGCGGCATGGTTGTCGGGGGCGCGGTGGGCGGAGTGGTCGAGGGTACGAGGGTGCTTCGAGGAACTGTCGGTCGCGCGGTCGGCGCGCTCGGGAGTGGCGGAGGAACAACCGTGCTACTCACGATCGTGGGCGGAGACGTCGTCGGAATCTCAGTCGTCGGGGGCGGCCGAGTCGTCGAGGTGGGGATCGCCAGAGTCGATGTCTGCGACGACGAGAGCGTGATGTCGGTGGTGCCGGAACCGATCAGCAGTGCGAGTCCGCCGCCCAGGATACCCATCAGTCCAATGAGGGCTGCAGCGATCGCCCAACGAGGAAACGACCGCCGATCCACCGGGAACCCGTCGCCATCCCATCCCCAGGGAACCTTCGTTCCAGCCCCAATGCGGCCAAGCACCGTGTCGCGCACCGACGCGGGCGGCGCAACAAAGCTGATCGGCGTCCCCGACAGTGCAGAAGCACCATCGATGAGCGCGGCAGGCACCGCCGCGCGGCGACGTTCGCAGATGTCGCACGAGTCAACATGGCGCGCAATCCGCTTGCGCCACACGACCGTAAAATCGCCTCCCCACTGAGACAGCACCTGGTCAAGCTCAGCGCACTCGACTCGGCCTTGGCGCGCCACCATGAGCGCCGCCACGGAACGGGCCAATCGCTCACGCATCCGGTGGGTGACCTGATGCGCTGTCGACTCGCTGACCCCCAGCGCGTCGGCCAGCGACGACCCACCGAACGGATCGAGATCGTGGACCAACGAGAGTTCCATGACCAGCCGGTCGCGCTCATCAAGCCCACCCACAGCGTCGCGTAGCACTCCAATCGCATTCCGGCGCTGGTCCACACCCTCGATCAGATCTTGGATCTGGGAATCGTCGGTGGACGGCGTCATGTCGGCCACCGTGTCGTCGGGTCGCTCCCTGCCACGTCGCTTGGTGTTCCGGAACACCTCGTGGCGTGCAATGGAGTACAGCCAACTCGAGAGTTTCGCCCGGTCACGAAGCTTGTGGAGGTTTTCGGCGGCAGCCACGAACACGTCGGCCGTGAGGTCAGCTGCATCGTGGCGATTGCGAACCATCTGTAGGGCAAGGTCGTGAACGCGGGGCGAGTAACGGTCGTAGATGTCGGCGAAGGCATCGGAGTCACCCGACAGATAGCGACCAACGAGTGTTGCATCGTCG
>JBBRSC010000172.1:0-7302 GCA_038245795.1 Acidimicrobiales bacterium | reverse complement strand
CTCGCCGATCTCGGATGTCATCGACATCATCGTCAGGTCCGAGTGGCACAGACCACAGCCCGCCACCCGGATGACCACGCCGGAGGCCGGCGTTGCGGGCATGGCTATGTCGACGAGTTCGGGCGGTCGACCCCATTCGACGATCCGGAAGGCGCGCACGACGTCAGTCAGCGACCGAGAAGAAGCCGTCGAAGCCGGTCGGTAGGTGCGAGCCGATCAGCTGATGCTCGAACAGACCGAACCCGACAGCGGGCTCCTGGCCCGCCTCGCGACACGTCACCTTGGCGTGATGATCCAACATACTGAAGGGCAAAAAATCCACGCTCGATTGGGCGGTGAGGTCCACGTCCAACACATCAACCCAGTCGTTGCCCTTCCACAGCCCATGGTTCCATGTCTGATCCGAGCCGTAGCCGGATCCCAGCCCCAACGCGGTGTAGGGCAGCGGTTCGATCTCGAGCTGGACGCCACTGCTGTGATGACCTGAGGTCGTGATGGTTGCCCCCGTCGGGAACCGTGTCCCCGGCTGATAGCGGATCTCGACCTTCGGCCAGCCGAGCAACTCGGTCCCGCGGCCGCTCTCGGGCGACCAGACGCGCACGGCCTCATTCAGACTCCGGTGCCCGTGGGAATCCTCCTGGCAGATGATCACGATGGCGTACTCATCGAAACGCACCGGGACATACACCCAGTAGAAGCCGAAGTCGTCCGGCGTCTCCGAGGCTGATCGCCCCGGCGGCTCGGCCTCGCCGACTGGGCGGATCCCCCAACTCCGATCACGCGATCCCACCCATTGGTCGGGCGTCACGTCCCACTGCTGATCGCCGACCGCGAGCTGTCCCTCCCAGGTGCCGAGCTGCGCGAACCGACAGGCATCCAACAGGATCTTGTCGCCCATGCGGAGCACATGACGTTGCTCCTCGACCACGGGGTACGACCCGTGCCAGGTCAGATCGAACCGTGGACCAGGCTCGGGACCATCGCAACGAAACCGGATGGTCGACAGCGGTTCGACGACCTCAATAGAGATCGGACCAACCCGCTGTTCAAGGCGGTCGTCACCCAACGCGTTGCTGGCCCGGGTTGAGATCTGTCGACCACCCACGCGGGCGGAGGCGAACCCGTCGATCACCCCCAGGTTCGGGTACACCCCCAACCCCATGACCATGAACAGCTCGTCGGTGCGATTGCCGATGTTGAAGTAGCAGCGGTCGTAGGCATTTCGATCGCTCGTGAAGGCATGCCGGAGCGATACCGGAGCCTGGTGAATCGGATATTCGTCAAGAGGAATGGGCATGAAGTGTCCGTTTCGTGGATGTTTCTGGGTCTCCGCCGCGGGCGGGAGCGCCCTGATCGTGGACCCTAACGCCGACCGCACTGCCACGCGACCCACGGGAGGGTGTTTGTATTCGATCCAGCCGCGGGCGAGAATTCCACAATGAACAACCGGTTCCGATGGCAGGTGATCGGCACGACTGCCGCCGCCGTCACCGTGATCGTCGGCTCGCAGGTTCGTCCGGTGTCGGGTTCGCCCACCCTCTGGCCATCAGGCACGGTGCCGAACTCCCTCACCGAGGCCCGGATCTCGGAGCGTCTCTGGAACCTCGACTCGAACGCGCCATTCAACGTCATCGTGTTCCTGGCGCTCGCCGTCCTCTGCGTGGCATGGGTGCAGCTGATCCGAGAACACAGGCGACGCCCGTTGTCGGTTCGCCAGAGCGTGATCACCTCAGTCTGGTGGGCGTTGCCATTCGCGCTGGGCCCGGTGATGTTCAGCCGCGACGTCTACAGCTACGCCGCTCAGGGGCGCATCGTCGCTATCGGACTGGACCCCTACCGGGTCGGTCCGCTGGTACTCGGACGCGGGTCCGGCTACGTCGCCTTCGTCGACTGGACCTGGATGAAAACACCGGCACCTTACGGTCCGTTGTGGACCCGGGCCGCCGGGTTGGCGAGCGCCGTCGGTGGCGACAATCCCCTGGTCAGTGTCTTCCTCCTCCGACTGATGAGCTTCGCGGCGTGGGCGTTTGCCGGCTGGATGATCTATCGGGTGGCCCGCCGCCTCGGCACTGATCCGGTGCGGGCGCTCATGTTGGTGATGTGCAATCCATTGCTCATCATCCAGGCCGTCTCGGGCGTACACAACGACTCGGTCGTGTTGGCGTTGGCGTTGGTCGCCGTCGAGCTGACCCTTGCCCGACAATGGCGCTGGGCGGCGCTGGTGATCGGGTGCGCGGCGTCGGTGAAGATGCCGGTGCTTGCGGCACTGATCTTCCTGCCGTGGGCGATGCCCGGACGCAGCACCGCCGAACGCCTCAGACTCTGCGTGGAGTCGGTGGTCATCGGTCTGGTCACGATGGTGTCGATCGCGTGGGCAACCGGTCTGGGATGGGGATGGGTCGATTCACTGAAGACGACCGGCCGCTACACGGGCCTCATGTCGCCGTTGCAGTCGCTCGGACAGGTCGGGCGCGATCTCGCAGCCGTCGTTGGGATCGATGTCAGTCGCACCGGCACCGAATCAGTCCTGATCTCAGTGGGCCTCCTGTTAGCCGTCGCGCTCGGCGGCATGATCCTGTGGCGAAGCCAACAGGATGCTCCGCCCGTCGCGCTCGGGTCGGCGCTCCTGGCCGCCGCGTTGCTCGGACCAACGCTGTACCCCTGGTACATCATGTTGCCCTTGGCGCTGATGTCGCTCAGCCGCTTTCGATCGAAACGAACCGCCGTGGTCGTGCTGTCGATCCTGCTCACGATCAGCTCCGGGGCCGACGGTTCCACGGTGGTCTACTGGCTCGGCTGGTTCGGTCCGTGGTTCGTCCCGGCCGCGGCCGCGGCCGTGGCCTGGTACCTGTTCCGGATGCACCGAGAGGAACGCCGAACCTCGACCGACGAGCCTGCTGGCCACCCCGAGGACGATCAGTTCTTCCGGCCGGCCACGTCGATCGATCGCTGAACCCGGGCGCTGAACGAGGGGGCAAGGGTCGCCAACGTCGACATCAACCTCAGTTCGATCGGCGACACGAACACCTCGCCACGATCACGTTCGATCGCTTCGGCCACGGCGCGTCCGACATCGACTGGTTTCTTGGTGCGGACTCCGGCGGGGAGATCGATGGCCGATTGGGCGAACATGCCTGCCTCGGAGATGAACCCCGGTTCGACGGTCGACACTCCGATGCCCGTTCCGTGGAGATCCTGGCGAATCGAGAGACCAAAGCCGCGTAGCCCGAACTTGGTGGCGTTGTACATGCGTGTCTGGGGCGAGGCCGCCAGCCCCGACAGGGAACCGATCAAGACCACATGTCCGGGGGTCCCTGCGCTCAGGTGCGCCTGGACAAAGGCCGTGGTCATCAGGATCGGTGCCCGCAGATTCACCGAGATGCTGCGGTCGATGGACTCTGTGTCGAGTTCAGCCAACGGGACGTCGTTACCGATGCCGGCGTTGGCGTTGGCGACCACGATGTCGAGTTGGGCACCGATGGCCGAGAGGCGCTCGACGTCATCAGGCCGCTCCAGATCTGCGATCTCGACCCGCGCTCCGAGCCGATGCGCCATCTCGTCGAGCACTGCTCGATTGCGACCCGAGAGAACGAGCGACGCACCGCGCCCCGACAACTCTTCGGCGATTGCCTGACCGAGTCCCCCCGCCGCGCCGGTCACGAGTGCGGTCTTCCCTTGAATCTGCATGACTGACGACGCTAGTGCTTGACCCTGGGCTCACCGACGAGCTCGACATCACGCCGCCCGGCGCCGGCGGGTCAAGCTGACCCCCAACACTGGGCGACCCGACGCCACCTCGGCGTCGTTCATCTGAGCACCGATCAACTGAGCGCTCGTCGCTGAGGGTTCCACGCGTGGGATGAGGGGCCGACGGGCCACAGCCATGAGGGCGATCGACGCGGCGACCATGGTGGGGACTGCGCCGAGGAGCAGTCCGACCCTGGGCCCGAACTGTTGGGTGACGAAACCGGCTACCGGGCCCCCAATAGGCGTGCTCCCGAGGAAGACCACGGCGTGGAGCGCAACGACCCGACCTCGCATCGACGGGTCGGAGCGAATCTGCAACAAACTCGCTGTCGAGGACAGATACGCAATGCCGCAGCCGCCGAGAAAGGGTGCCAGAAGCAACGCCATCCACAGCGTCGGCGACGCGGCGAAGATCGCCATGATGACGCCCAGCGCCAGCCCGGTGCGGATCACGGTGACCAGCACAATCTCGCGACGACGGGCGATCAACAGCGCTCCGATCAACGATCCGAAACTAACCACCGCGCTCAGCACTAGGTACGTGCGCTCGCCACCATTGAGGGTGACACGGGCGAAGATCGGAAGGACGACCGGCCAGTTGAACGCCAACGTGGACACGACGACCATGACCGACATGGCGATCCGCAATTCGCGATCGCCCCACAGATACGCGAGCCCTTCTCGGATCTGACCCTTCGATCGCGGAACGACCCGGGCCGGGTTCATGGCGGTCGTATCGAGCCGCTTCACCGCAATCAACCCGGCAATGAATGACAACGAGTTGACGATGAAGCACCAACCGATTCCGACCGTGACAATCAGCAGGCCGGCCACGGCCGGTGCGATCAGACGGGCTCCAGTCATGAGGGTGGAGTTCAGGCTCACCGCGTTGGTGACGTCCTCCGGTTCGACGAGCTCAGACAGGATCGTGCGCCGCGGAGGATTGTCGAACGCGGTGCCGACTCCTGTCATGGTGGCCAGGACCAGCAGCCAGGCGGTGGTGATGTGTCCGCTGATCGTCAACGTGCCGAGCAGCAACGCCGGGATCATCATCAGTGATTGGGTGACCATCAGCAGCCGGCGCTTGTCGAGCCGGTCAGCCAGGACCCCCGAGAACGGCCCGAAGAGCAGCACCGGCAGAAATTGGAGCGCGACGAGGGCTCCGAGCGCCACGGCCGTTCCCTCGAGGCGCAACATGAGGATGGTCTGGGCGATCAGTTGCAGCCAGCTCCCGATCTGCGAGATGGCCTGACCCGCGAAATAGATGCGGAAGTTGTGTCCCCGGAATGATCGGAACGTGTTGCTCCTGAGGAGCCGAGCAGTCATCGGGTGAGCTCCGCTTGTTCGCGGACCGAGTCGTCGAGCAGCAGCTCGAGCGCAGGGATGGCCGCAACGAGTCGAGCCCGATGATCGTCGTCAAGATGGAGAAGCCGATCAGCCAGCCACGCCGTTCCTCGGTCACGGCGTTGAGACAGCAGTGTCCGACCGGCTTCGGTGATGTCCAGACGCATCACCCGGCCGTCCTTGGCGTCGACGGTCTTGGTGATGAGGCCATCGTCGGTCAGGTGGCGCGTGATCTTGGTGATGAGCGGAGGGGTCACCTGCTCGTGGCGGGCCAGTTCGCTGACGGTCATGGCGCCGCGCCGATCGAGCGTGGCCAGTGCCGAAATGGCTCCGGCCGGGATCGGCGCACCGATCGATCCTCCTTGGCGACGGATGGCGCGGGCAACCCGCGCCACGACTTCACGGAGATCGGCGGCCGTCACGTCAGCGGCCGTCAGCTCGTCGGCGGGGAGGGTCAAGTGCTTCACCCAGTTAGTTAACCAGGTGAAGTATGTTTCGCCCACCCCTTCGGCACATGTCACACCGGAGCGAGCGTCGCAGCGGCTCCTTCAGAGCTCTCCCCATGTCGGATCAGCGCTGAGTTCGACGTTGAGCCACACCGCGTAGGGAAGCACCGAGAGTCGTCGACGGAGATCGTTCCGGACTGCGTCCTCCTGCGCGATCGTCACGTCAGGCTGGACCACAACGTCTACCTCCACGTAGAGCTTCGGTCCGAGTTTCGTCATCCGAACGACCGGATCGTTCAGATCGAAGGCCGCCTGGACCTCACGAACCGCCTGGAGCACCGGCCCTTGAACCTCTGGTGGCGGGACACCTTCGAGGAGCTCGACAATCGTGCCTTTCACCATCTTGATGGGCGCCGCCAGGAACGCGACGCAGGTCACAAGCACCATCACCGGGTCGATGTACGGGCCAGCCGAGCGCCACGATGACCGGAGGATCAACCACAGGATCCCGAATCCGACGACAATGCCGAACCCGCGAAGCGCCGCGACCCGCCAAGCCGTCGCTTCTGCGAACACGAGATCCGAATCGCCGGTACGTCGACGCAACCACGCCCAGGTTCCAAAAGATGCAACGGTCGAGACCACGCCGTAGAGCACCGCCAAACCCGCCGCCACATTGCTCCCGCCGTCGACGATCGAGTTGACGGCCTGCACCGCCGCGTACAGGAGTGTCGCCAACAGGACGAATCCCTGGATGCCGATCACGATCGGTGTCGCTGCCTGACGCCCATAGGGATAGTGCTTCGACGGTCCCTCACCGGCCAGCGACGACGCCTGCAGCAACAGCCACGACACGACCACCCCAATGAAGCCGTAGACCCCGTCGAGGAGGATCATCTGCGAACCTGACAACAATCCGGCAACGATCCCGATCACGCCAAGCGTGGTGCACACCACAATGGACCAGATGAGCGATGTTCGTTCGGTGGCGATGTCCTGGGCAGCCACGGGTCTCCGGATCAGATCGTCGAGATCGTCGAGACTAACGCCGCGGCAGCTTCGGCCCCGATCTCTGCTGGATCTCGCTGCGGTTCGAACGTATAGCGGATGAACGCCGAGAGAATCTGTCCGATCATGATCTCCGCGACGGCCCCGACATCGCCCGCTTCGACCACTTCGGGCACCCGGACCCGAAGCTGGTCAACAACGCCCGCCCGGAACGTTGCCAGCAATTCCGAACCGACCTGTTGAGCTGCCGGCTCGGCTCTGAGCCCCTCTCCCAGGAGAAGCTTCAGGACCGGCGATTCGTCGAGCGCACCGTTCCAGAACATGAGGACCGTCGCCGTGAGCCGATCCTCGACCGGGTCTGCCAGGTCGACGTCGTTCGGTTGATCTGCGAGCCGGGCGTGATACTGCCGCTCGTCGATGACGGCGGTCAGCAGCGCGTCTTTGGACGGGAAGTAGTGATAGATCGCGGCGACCTGCACCCCGCTGGCCGCCGCCAGTTGACGCATCGACGTGCCCTCGGCGCCGCGTTCCGACATCAATGCAAGGGCAGTGTCGAGGACGCGTTCGCGGACTGACACCGCAACATCCCGACCGGGAACCCGAGCGGCGACCCGGTCAGCTGACAGGGCACACCTCGCCCGGCGTTCCAATCGTCGCCGGCACATGGTTCAGTGCCAACACGAGACTGGAGTCGCCCCGGCTGGTGACGGCATCGGGTGGGACCGTGATCTCGGGGAGCCGGGCGAGGAGTTCCTGG
>JBBRSC010000171.1:0-7381 GCA_038245795.1 Acidimicrobiales bacterium | reverse complement strand
TCGGCCCACCAGAGCGGTCGAACCGCTGTGGGTGATTCGAGCGCCTCGCGGGTGAGCACCATCGGACATCGCTCCGCCACGAATCGATCGCACGTCTCGGCGAGCGCGAGATGGTCCTCGGAGATCGCGAGTCCCATCAGTTGTGTTCCCCGTGACGTGACACAGCCAACTCCTCAGGGTGTTCCGGCATCAGCGAGCAAACGGTAGACGGCGTAGCGATCACCGGTCTCGCGTTGCCAACGAGGATCCGGTTCGACCACCTGACGGGTCGATGCCCACCGCCCAGCTTCAGCAGTGTTCGGCTCGAGTCCGGCGGTGACGCGAGCCAGATATGCAGCCCCCAACGCCCCACCCTCGGCGACGCCGACACAGTGGACCTCCAACCCTGAGGCATCGGCCAGCGCCGAGATCCACTCCGCGTCGCGGGTGCCGCCGCCCGTCGCGACGATGCGATTCGGGGACAATCCAGCCAGGTCGAGCTGATGGCGAATCGCGAAACCTGACGTCTCGTAGGCCGCGCGCAGTGCGTGCTCGGGACCCATCCCGATGTCGAGATGATGCAACGATGCCCGGCGCGACGGATCGTGCAACGGCACGCGTTCACCGCGCAGGTACGGCTGCCAGACCGGCACCCGACCGGGATCGATCCGCGCTGCCAATCCATGGGTTGCCCTTCGATCGATGCCACACATCTCCCGCGCCCAGTTCATGAACAGTCCGCCAGCATTCGAGGGCCCGCCGATGAGGATCTTGCCGGGTGCCGTGTGTGGAACCGTCCACAGTCCAGCCACCTCCACCCACTCGGGGATTACCGCCCAGGTGATGAGGGTGGCGCCGAGAATGACGAGCACATCGCCGTCCCGATCAGCGCCCGCGACGAGTTGTTCGGCAAAGGCGTCGATGGTGCCGCCGCCCAACAGTGCTCCCGGTGACGCCGAATGGGTGACCCGACCCACCGCATCAGCACCACTCATGATTCGCGGGAGTCGTGCGGTATCAGCGACTCCGGCTTCGGCCGCAACGGCTGTATCCCACCCGATGAAGTCGAAGAGCGGCAGGGTCGTCATGGCGCACACGCTGTCGATCGCCCCGATCCCCGAGAGCGCAGCGTTGGCCACGCCTTGCGCCGGCCAGAAGCCAGCGGCATCAGGATGCGCGACGGCGAGGTGGGCCAAGAAGCGCACCAGTTCGCCCGAGGACGACGGATCGGCCCCGGCGGCTGGATCGGGGTGGGCGCCCCGGCCGTCCCCATACAACAGGCCGGGCGAGATGGGCACCCCGTTGGCATCAACTGCGCACAACGAAGGGACCATCGCCGCAACGTTCACCCCGGCGATGTCGAGACCATCAATCGCCACCTGATCGAGGGCGGCGAGCACCCCGTGCCGCCACGCCAGATCGGCATCGTGGGCCAGTTCGTCGGCGGATCCGGCGATCAACGGGTGGGCGATCCGCGCCGACGCCAGGACGTGGCCGTCACCATCGACCGCCACGGCCTTCACAGACGTGGTGCCGATGTCGATTCCGACCGTCGCGACCTGTGCCATGGACTTCCCTCTGTTCGGCGCTGCTCCCAGCGGCACCGGACAGTCGAACGGTAGTCGGCGCCGTCGCAACAACCTGACGCACGTGTCAGGTGGGTTGGATATGGTGCGGCCATGCCCAGCTACGGACCCGAAGTCATGGCCCCTACTCCCCCCGCGCACGATCAGCCCTTTTGGGACCCTGACTGCCAGACCATGGATCGCGATGAGCGTCGCGAGCTCCAACTCGTTCGGCTCAAAGCGTTGGTCGACCGGGTGTTTGCCGCCGATGTCGGGCTGTTCGGTCGCAAACTCGCCGAAGCTGGGATCACCTCATCGGCCGACATCACGACGCTCGCCGACATCAACAAGATCCCGGTGACCCTCAAACAGGATCTCCGTGATTCTGAGGCCGCTGCGCCGCCACTCGGCGACTACCGATTCACGCCGTTGTCGGACTGCATCCGCATCGGGCAGTCGACCGGCACCACCGGCACGCCGACCATCACGGTGCTGACCCGGAACGATCTGTGGATCGAGTACGAATCGGCGGCCAGAAATTGGTGGCGCAACGGTTGGCGTCCAGGACAGGTTGTGACCCACTGTCACCCCGCCTACCTCTACGGCGGTGGACTGATGTTGTCGGGCACCCTCGAGTACTTCGGCTTTTTGAACCTGTGGGTGCCACCGCCGGAGACCGACGAGTTGGCCGAGCAGGCCATCGAGATCTGGAAGCGGATCCATCCCGACATTTCGATGGCGATGCTGAGCATGCACCGTTTCTCCGAGGTCGCCGCCAAGCTCGGCGTCGATCTCCAGAAGGATTGCGGATTCCCGAGCTTCTCAATGGGTGGGTTCGGCCGGGGGCTCATGCCGCTGATGACCGCCGGCTTCGAGTGCTACGCCTACCTGGGCGGACCCAACAGCGTCTCCGATGGCGCGCATGTCCACGAGGATTGGGCCATCGTGCAGGCCATTGATCCCGAGACCGGCACTGATGTGCCCGATGGACAATGGGGCAATCTGGTGGTGACGACGCTCGACCGCGACAACGGTCTGTTGCGCTACGACCTCGAAGAGGCCGCCATGTTCGATTCGACCCCGTGCCCCACCGGTGAGACCACCAAGCGGGGCTTCTGGGGAGGCCGCTTCAAGGACTTCCTCAAATGCGGCGGCGTGTCGTTCCAACCGAACGACATCGAACGGGTCCTCGGACGTGAAGTGCCCGAAGTGTGCCAGCCCACGTTGGAGTTCGAGATCGAGAACCCCAATGGCGGCGAGTTCCCGCTCGTGATGCGCCTCGAGGTTGGGGGCGACGGCGGCTCGGCGGACACCGCGGCGATCGACGCGAAGGTGCGGGCCGTGCTGCGCGAGCACATCGGCCTCGAACTCGATCTGTCCGTACTCGAACGCGAGACCCTCCCCCGCTCCGGTTACAAACTCAAACGCGTCGTCTGACGCCCACAGATGCGAGTCAGTCGGCGATGAAGCGGTAGCCCATTCCGGGTTCGGTGATGAAAAACTTTGGCTGGCTCGGATCGGTTTCCAGCTTGCGCCGAATCTGCGCCATGTACACCCGCAGGTAGTTGGTCTCGTCGACATACCCCGGACCCCAGACGTCGGCCAGCAGCTGGCGCTGCGAAATCAGGCGGCCGCGATGACGCGTGAGTACCTCGACCAGATTCCACTCGGTGGGCGTGAGATGCACGTCGTCGCCTGCCCGGGTCACGCGCCTGTCGCCTAGGTCGATGACGAGATCGCCGACCCGCACTTCGGCCGACTCGGATTCTGACGGTGTCGATCGGCGCACCGCCGCTCGGAGCCTCGCCAGCAGCTCGTCCATCCCGAATGGTTTGGTCACGTAGTCGTCGGCGCCCGCATCGAGCGCGGCGACCTTGTCCCGTTCGGCGTCGCGAGCCGACAGCACGACGATCGGGATCTGGGTCCATCCTCGGAGCCCCGCAATGACATCGAGCCCACCGATGTCAGGCAGGCCGAGGTCCAGGAGGACCACGTCGGGATGGCCACTCGCTGCGAGGGTCAATGCCTGTTCGCCGGTGTCCGCCAGCGTGACCCGATAACCGCGTGCCGACAGATTCACTTCCAGAGCGCGACGGATCGACACCTCGTCGTCGACGACCAGCACATGTTCTCGCCTCATGGTTGACGTGCCGGGCGCATGGTCGACTCGATCGGCACGAGATCGCCAGCGACGATGTCGGCGGCGGGAAACGAAACGATCATCGTGGTGCCTCCGCCGGGCGTGTCGCCGATCTCCACATCGCCACCCATGAGTGTCGTCAGCCCGTGCGCGACCGCGAGGCCGAGCCCGAGTCCCCCAACGGTGCCATCGCCGAGACGTTGGAAGGGTTGGAACACCTCAGCTCGGCGCCGCTCCGGAATACCTGGCCCGTGATCAGCAATGGAGATCACCACACGGTCAGCGTGCATCGTGGCGCTGACCCTCACTGGTTCATCGGCCGGTGACCATTTCACGGCGTTCGAGATGAGATTGGCGATCACCCGCTCGGCGAGAGCCGGGTCCACGTTCATAGGACGAAGATCGGTTGCGACCTGGTTCTCGATGACGCCACCAATGTCGGCCACGCTCGCTACTGCCGCCGATACCACCTCGTCGGCGCCGACCGGACGCGCGGCCAATTCGACCACCCCGGCCTGCACCCGGCTCATGTCCAGGAGGTTGGAAACCAGTCGGGTGAGCCGATCCGTCTGATCCTCAATGGTCTCCAGGAACTCACGCTGTACGTCGAGCGGCCAGTCGACATCCTCCTGGCGAAGCGTCGACGCGGCGGCCTTGATCGATGCCAACGGCGTGCGGAGATCGTGGGACACCGCCGCGAGCAGCGCCACCCGCAGCTCATCGGCTTTCGACATCTCGTCAACGCGACGCGCCGCAGATTGCAGGCGGATCCGTTCGACCACGGTGGAGAGTTGTCCAGCAAAAATACGGAAGAGATCGTCGTCGATGTCGTGTTCGCAGCGACCGAGGGCGACGACAACATCAGCCGACAGCTCTGCCACGCGATCCGCCGTATCGGGTGACAGGGGCGGCTCCGTGCCAGCGGCCGCTTCGACGGACCAGCCGTCTCCGCGACGTGACAGCACCGATGCCCCCACGGACGGGAACGTGTCCTGCAGTTGCGTCACGATCGACGTCATCGGATCCACGTCGGCGGTCACCGTGGCCGCCAACGCCGCAAGGGTCTGCGCTTCGCCTTGGGAGCGAGCGGCGTCGGCTGACCGCCGAGCCGCTGACGACACGAAAAACCCGACGGCGGCCGCCGTTCCCAAGAAGACGAACAACGAGAAGAGGTTCTCGCTGTCCTTCACCGTCAAGGTGTACAGCGGCGGAGTGAAGAACCAGTTCTCCAATCCGAAGCTGTAGACCGCCGCGGCCATGGCGGGGCGGAATCCGCCGACCGTTGCCACGAAGACGACCCCGAGCAGAAACGTCAGCAGCTGGCTCGGCAGGGTGAGTTGGTTGCGGGTCACCGAGAGCAGCAAACAGATCAGCGTGGGAACAGCAAGCGACAGCACCCATGCCATCTGGCGTCGGCGCGGGGACAACACGGTCCGGAAGTCAACGAAATCCGAGACCAGATGCTTCGCTCCGATGGGGTTGGCTGATTCGCCCTCCGTCGCACTCGTGCTGATGATGTGGATATCGATATCGCCCGAGTGCCGGTTCACGTCGTTGATGACCGAGCCCTGCGTGAGCTCTTGCCATCGACTGCGGCGCGACTCACCGAGCACAATCTGGGTACCGCCGACCGCTCTGGCTTGTTGGACGAGCGCCTTGGCGACATCACCCGACGCCAACTCGTGGTACTCGCCGCCAAGTGCCAACAGCAGCCGCCGCTGTTCGTCGATTCGCGAATCGGCGCCAGCGGACAGCCCGTCGATGGAGCGAACGTGCACGCCAAACAGTTCGCCGCGCATCCGAGCGGCGATGCGCGCTGCCCGACGAATCAACACATCACCATTGGGAGCACCGGTCATGGCGATCACGACGCGTTCGCGTGTCTCCCACGTGCTGTCGATCCCGTGGCGCTCGCGATACTGCTGAAGGCCCTCGTCGACCTGGTCGGCCACCCACATCAGCGCAAGTTCTCGGAGCGCGGAGAGGTTGCCGACCCGGAAGTAGTTGGCCAACGCTGCGTCGACCCGGTCAGGGGCGTAGATGTTGCCGTGGGACATTCGCCGCCGCAACGCTTCGGGCGTCTGGTCCACGAGTTGCACCTGATCAGCTGCCCGGACGATCGAGTCAGGAATGATCTCCTGCTGGCGTGCCCCCGTGATGCGCTCCACGACGTCGTTGAGCGATTCCAGGTGCTGGATGTTCACCGTCGAGATCACATCGATTCCTGCGTCGAGCAGCTGGTCGACGTCCTGCCAGCGTTTCTGGTGCGCCGATCCCGGAGCGTTGGTGTGAGCCAGTTCGTCAACGAGGACGACGCTGGGAGCGCGGGAAATGATGGCGTCGACATCCATCTCCTCGATCGACGCCCCGCGATACAGCACGATCCGCCTGGGGACGGTCGGGAGGTCGCCGACCTGGCTGAGGGTGTTGGATCGGCCGTGGGTCTCGACGATCCCGATCACCACGTCGCCGCCACGCTCGAGGCGCCGTTGTCCCTCCTGGAGCATGGCGTAGGTCTTCCCCACGCCGGGAGCCGCGCCCAGGTAGATGCGGTGCTGACCACGAGCCATCAGCTCATCCTACGAACGAGCGTCGAGTGACAAGTTCAGCCTCAGCACATTCACACCGGGTTGGCCGAGGAACCCGAACGACCGGCCATCGGTGGCGTTATCGATGAGTCGGTTGACCTCGTCGACGGCGATCTTTCGTTCAGCGGCGACACGCGGCACCTGCAGGCGGGCATTGGCGATCGAGATATGGGGGTCGAGCCCCGAGCCGGACGCTGTCACGGCGTCGACCGGGACCGCTGTGATGTCGGCAAGCCCATTCTCCTGTCGATACGCAGTGGCGCGTTCGGCGACCGACGCCAACAAGACCTCGTTGGTCGGACCGAGGTTCGATGCTGCCGAGGCCATGGCGTCGTACCCATCGGCGCCGGCAGCTGATGGACGAGGATGGAAGTACCGCGGCTGGCTGAACCCCTGGCCCAGCAGCGACGAGCCGACGACCACGCCGTTCTTGCGGAGGAGACTGCCGTCGGCGGCACCTGACATGGTGGTCGCGGTCACGGCGGTGACGAGAAGCGGATACGCAAGGCCGCAGAGCACGGTGAGCGCCAGGAACATTCCCAGTGCAGGGATCAGTTGTCGTCGAAGCATTACTTCACTCCCAATGCGGTGATGATGAGGTCGATAATCTTGATGCCGATGAACGGCGTGATGAGGCCACCGAGTCCGTAGATCAGCAGGTTGCGTCGCAACAGAGCGGCAGCGGATGAGGCCGTGAACTTCACGCCCCGCAACGCCAACGGAATGAGCACCACAATGATCAGGGCGTTGAAGATGACGGCGGACAGAATCGCCGAGTTGGGGCTCGACAGGCCCATGACGTTGAGCTTGTCGAGGGAGGGAAGCACCCCGGCGAACATGGCCGGGATGATGGCGAAGTACTTCGCCACGTCGTTCGCGATGGAGAAGGTCGTGAGTGCCCCGCGGGTGATCAGCAGTTGCTTGCCGATCTCGACGATGTCGATGAGCTTGGTGGGATCGGAATCGAGGTCCACCATGTTCCCGGCCTCCTTGGCCGCCTGGGTCCCGGTGTTCATGGCCACTCCCACGTCGGCCTGGGCGAGCGCTGGGGCATCGTTGGTGCCGTCGCCGGTCATCGCCACCAGGCGGGCACCGGACTGCTCTGCTTT
>JBBRSC010000170.1:0-7417 GCA_038245795.1 Acidimicrobiales bacterium | reverse complement strand
CGAACGGCACCGTCACCGACCCAGCAGCCACGTCGTCGATGACCAACGAGGCCGTTGCTCCCTTGCCCTCGCGCCGGAACTCGATCCCGATGATCGACGGACCCACCGGCACGGCGCGGTCAGACACGACAACGCCATGGTCACCGAAGCAGTTGTAATCGAACACAAGATGGTCATCCTGTACGAACAGGCTCAGTCCCGAGTTCTCGGTGCCCGAGGCGTACAACACGCCGCCTTCGCCCAGCTGACGATCGATCGTCGCCAACAGATCCCAGCTGCGGCCGCCCAGCGCGGGCGCGACCTGACCTGGCAGCGGCGTCATCGGCGGAAAATACGTGTAGTGCCGATCGAGCGGATGGGGGGATCGGTCGCGGAATCGTGAGCCGAACAACTCGATCGTCCGATCGTCGAGCGGCAGCACGCCGTGCTCCTCGGCTTCGGCCCACCACATGTCGATCATCTCCGCCAGCCGATCGGGCATCTCGGCGGCCAGGTTCCGACACTCGGATCGATCTTCGGCCAAGTGGTAGAGCTCCCAGTCGTCATCGTCGAACGGCACGCCCGGCGTGTGTTTCGTAACAGCTTTCCAGCCGTCGACGTAGAGCGCACGGTGCCCCATCATCTCGAAGTACTGGACATGTTTGTGGCTGGGCTCGTCGGGTGCCCCGAACGAGTAGTTCATGGCAGTGCCGGTGATGGGCATCTGCTCCAACCCTCGGTACTCGTCAGGCGGATCGATGCCCAGCGCCGCATAGATCGTCGGCACCACGTCGTTGACGTGATGGAACTGATCGCGCAACCCGCCGCCCTCCGGAATCGCTGACGGCCAGTGCACGATCAACGGCACGTGCACGCCACCCTCATGGGTGTTCTGCTTGTACCACTTGAAGGGGGTGTTTCCCGCCTGTGCCCATCCCCACGGATAATTGGTGTGGCTGCTCGGACCGCCGATGTCATCGATCCGTTCGATCGCTTCCTCGGGTGTCTCGACGATGAAGTTGAAGAACTTCATCTCGTGCATGACCCCGAACGGTCCGCCTTCCTGGCTGGCGCCGTTGTCGGACATGAACATGATCAGGGTGTTGTCCAGCCGATCGAGCCGCTCCAGTGCCTCGATCAACCGTCCGATCTGGTCATCGGTGTGATCGAGGAATGCTGCGAACGCTTCCTGCAATCGCGATGCCAGTCGACGATGGGTATCGGGCATCGTGTCCCACTCCTCGACGCCCGGGTTGCGGGGGGCGAGCTCGGTGTCGGCAGGAACCAACCCCATCTCGATCTGACGAGCGAACCATTCCGAGCGGGCAACATCCCAACCAGCGTCGTAGCGACCCCGATACTTCTCGAGATACTCGGGCGGGGCCTGGTGGGGGGCGTGCATGGCACCCAACGCCAAGTACATGAAGAACGGACGATCGGGTCGGATCGACACGGTGTCATGAATGAATCCGATGGCGTGATCGACGAGATCTTCGGTGAGGTGATAGCCGTCCTCAGGTCCGGCTGGCGGCTCGACCATGTGGTTGTCGTAGACGAGCTCCGGATGAAACTGGTCGGTCTCGCCTTCCATGAACCCGTAGAAGCGATCGAAGCCACGCTGGCAGGGCCACTGGTCGTACGGCCCCGCTGCGGAGGCGTTTTCCATGGCGCAGAGGTGCCATTTTCCGACCGCAAAGGTGGTATAGCCCTCGTCGCGTAGGACCTCAGCCACGGTGGCGGAGTGGTTCGAGACGTGGCCGCGCATGTGCGGATAGCCGCTGCTGAAATTGGAGATCGAACGCATACCGACCTCGTGATGGTTCCGTCCGGTGAGCAACGCCGCGCGGCTGGGCGAGCACAGCGGTGTCACATGGAAATTCGTGTAACGAAGACCGTTGGCGGCGAGGCGGTCGATGTTGGGTGTCGACATGTCGGAGCCATAGCAACCGAGCTGAGCGAAGCCGGTGTCGTCGAGCAACACCACGATCACGTTGGGGGCGTCGTCGCCCGGGTGCGCGGGGGTCGGCCACCACGGCGTCGACTCGGCCTGCGTGCGGCCAATGTGGCCCTCGAAGTTTTCATAGTCCTTCACGTCGCCCCCTGAAGATCGATCTGCTGGTATGCGTGAAGATCATTCTGTCTCACGATGGCGTCGCACAATCACTGTCCCAGGGGCTCCACTCCTCGTTGTTGTGGTGACATTGACCCCTGCTGATTCGGCCTGCTCAGGCGAGGGTCTCCAGATCGATGAGCGAGCTGTACCGCTCCGCCTCTTGATCGCTGTGAAGGCGAAGTACGGCGTGCAATCCGTACAGCAATTGCCGGAGCTCCACGATGTCTTCAGCGGTAGGAGCCTCGTCGCCGAGGTCGTCCACGAGCGACGTGTAGCGGCGTATCAAGTGCTCGATCTCCACGTGGGCTCGGGCCATCGATCCGGTCGGATCGTCACCACCGAGCACCCGATCCAGCTCGGGATACAGCTCGTCGCCCTCGGCCCGCTCGTGGGGGCCGATGTCGTTGTTCAAGGAATGAGCGACCTCGCGTAGTGACCCCAGAACATCGACTCCTTGCCCGATGTCCAGTCCGTCGGCGACGGAGCGGAGCCGGTCCTGCATGGGACGAAGCGTCCGATGTTCTGCCAGAAATCGTGCCGCAAGGAGGTCGCCTTCGGGCGAGAGCGATGGCCGGATGCTCGGCGAACGAAGCGCTCGGAGCGCATTGAGGATCACGGCCACATCGATCGCCTCCTGGAGAATCGCGCCGCCGACCGGAGCCAGGTGACCGGTGGCTGCAATCACCATTGCCACGACCGACAAACCAATCCCCGCCAGCACGCTCTGGGTAGCGATCCGTTCGGTTCGACGTGCAATGAACAACGCATCCGCAATCCGATCGAGGCGATCGACGACCAGCACGATGTCGGCGGCCTCCGACGACGCAGTGGCACCGCGTGCACCAATGGCGATACCGACGTCAGCGGTGGCGAGCGCCGGTGCATCGTTGATGCCGTCGCCCACCATCAACGTTGTCGCTCGGTCCCGCTCGAGCCGGATGGCGTCGAGCTTCTCGGCAGGACTGCGGTCCGCCAGGATGAGATCGACCCCGAGTACCGCGCTGACTGCATCGACGGCAACGAGCCGATCCCCCGAGAGCACCACGACCCGACGTACCCCTGCTCGCCGCAAAAGACGCACGGTCACCGGTGCGTCCGTTCGCAACGGATCGTCGAAGAGCACCGCTCCGACCGGCTCGTCATCGACGGCGACGAAGACCTCGGCCGCACCGTCCATCGCTGATCGTCGATGGACCGAGCGAACCCATTGATCGTGGCGTTCAGCGAGGATCGACGCCTTTCCGACAGCGACATGTTGCCCATCCACCCAGCCGTCTGCACACTCACCGGGGACCTCGTGAACGTCAGTGGGTGTCGAGAGGCGGATCTGGCGGTCAGCCGCGGCCCGCACCAACGCAGCACCCAGGACGTGGCCTGACGCCTGGTCAACACTTGCTGCCAACCGCAACACCTCTGTTGCGTCACGACCCCCACAGGTCAGGATCTCGAGCACCTCTGGTCGGCCCTGCGTGAGTGTGCCGGTCTTGTCGAAGACCACCGTCTCGACGCGTCCCAGCTGTTCCAGCGCGTCCCCACCCTTGATGACCACCCCGCGCTCGGCGCATCGTGACAGGCCCGCAACAATGGCAACCGGAGCAGCGAGGATCAGGGGACACGGTGTGGCCACGACGAGTACGGCGACCATTCGACGGGGTTCCCCCGAGATCAACCATGCCAATCCGGCCAACGACAGGGAGAAGGCCACGAACGCCAGCGCCCATCGGTCGGCGAGCCGCGTGAACCTGGTCCGACCCGACGACGCTGCGGCCACGAGTTCGACGATCCCGGCGTAGGCGCTCCCTTCCGCGTCCGCCGACGCGCGCAAGCGAAACGGGCCCCCGACGTTGGTGGTGCCGCTGCGCACCATGTCGCCGGGACCACAGGAGACGGGCAGCGGCTCGCCCGTCAGGGTTGATTCGTCGACCGAGGAGGAGCCGTCGATCACCATCCCATCGATGGGAACGATGTCGCCGACGGCCACCATCACCACATCTCCGGCGATGATCTCGCCCACGTCGACGTCCTCCATCTGCTCGTCACGAATTCGACGCGCCCGGGTCGGCGCCCGTTCGAGCAGTCCGTTCAGCGTCCGTCGAGCTCGGCCCTGCGCCCACCCCTCGAGTACCCGGCCGCTGGCCAACATGACGCCGATCACTGCGCCGGCGAGAAGTTCGCGAGTGGCGATTGACGCAACGAGCGCCAGAACGCTGATGACATCAACGCCAAACTCGCCCTGTCGGAGTTCAGCCGCCATCCACCAGATGGTCATGCCGAGACTCGCGACGCACGCTACCAGCCAGCATGCGTCGCCCACTGTCTCGGCGCCAGCGAGCCGAGCAATCAGACCGGCTCCAACCGCAATCAGATTCCCGGTGAGTGCAACGGTCGACAGTGTTGGCCGATGCCGGCCGATCCCGTCAGGTGTACTCCCCGTCATTCGGTCCTCTCCGACGATCTCATCCAGCTCGGACAACATAGGAAGCTCCCCGCGTCGACGACAGAGGCGAAGGTCCTCAGGACACACCGACCGTGACGATCCGATCAGCGGCACGATCAAGGCGAGCGTCGTGACTGACCGCCAGGATCGTCATGCCGGACTCGTCGCGGAACTTCTGGAGGAGCGCCAGCACCAACGCCGCCGAGTCGTCGTCCAAGCTTCCGGTGGGTTCGTCGGCCAGCAACACGCTCGGGTGATTCGCGAGCGCTCTCGCGATCGCAACCCGTTGGCGCTCTCCACCCGACATCTCGGGTGGCGCGTGGCCCATCGTCGCTGTCAGGCCCACTTGTTCGAGCAGTTCTTCGGCTCGGACGACCCGCTGACGGCGACCCAGATGGGTACCGAACATCGGCAGCTGGACGTTCTGGAGTGCTGACAGTCGAGGAACGAGATTGTGGAGCTGGAACACGATTCCGATCTCGTCGCGGCGGAAGCGGCTGAGCTGGCTGCGATGATGCGCGATGTTCCGGCCCGCCACCTCAATGGTTCCGGCGGTGGGCGTGTCGAGTGCCGCGATGCAGTGCAGCAGCGTCGACTTTCCGCAGCCGGATGGCCCCCTGAGCACGACGAACTCGCCGGCTTCGACTCGCAATGACGTGTCGGCGAGCGCCAGCGTCGAACCGAACCGACGCTCCACGTGGTCCACCACGATTGCTGCGGTCGTTTCCTCGGCGATCACTGAGGACCCGGAAGTCGTTGAGGAGCCGGAAGTGGCTGAACGTTGGTCACTCACGACGGAGAGCCTCCACTGGTGAGAGGAACGCTGCTCGGATGGCCGGATAGAGCGCGTCGAGGAACGCCACGACGATTGCGAACAGCAGCGACCTCACGAAGATCTCGGAGCCGTAGACCGGGATGAAAACCCCGCGTAGCTGTTGGAGGTGTTGCAGGACGTTGATCGCCACCCAGCCGAGCAGCACACCGAAGGCGGCTCCGATCACGCTCACGATGAGCGACTCGCCGAGCACCAGCCAGATGATGCGGAACCGACTCCATCCCACCGCCCGCAGCACTCCGAACTCGCGGATACGTTCGAAGAACGACAGGAGCGACGTGTTGAGAACACCGGTGATGGCGATCAGGGCCGCCAGCAACGAGCCGCCCGTGTTGGCCGCGTTGATGAGGGTCAGGTTGCGGTCGGCTCGTCCGAATTCTTCGGCGCTCGCGATGGTGGTGAGAGCGATGAATGAGTCGTCGATCCGTTTGCGGACCTCGTCGACATTCGCTCCATCAACCACTCTCACGAATCCCAATGACACTTGTCCGGGCACACGGTTGCGGGCCTGCAGAGCGGACAGCGGAGCCATCATGGTGGAGTTCCCGAAGGACACGTTGGTGGAGTACAGCCCGGTGATGCGATAGGTCAAGGTGTCGACCACGATGGTGTCACCGACACGTTTCCCAAGCTTTTTCGCAAGGACATAGCCGAGCATGAGCTCGTCGGGCGCGGTTGCGCTGTAGGTCGCTCCTTCCAAGATGTCGACGCCAAAGGGGACCTGGGCGGCCGGATCCAGTCCCACCTGAATGATCAACGGGTTGTCGGCGTCGTAGCTGACGATCTCGAGGAGTGCCCCGACGGCGCTCTGCACTCCGGGGACGCGGCCGATGGCCGCGATGTCATCCTGGCTGATCGAGCTGTTCAGGATGTCGTCGGTGTGTTTCTGCGCCATCGTGAAGTCATCGGTGCCCACCTTGAGTACCTGGGTGGCGGTCTCCTTCAGGCTGGTCGTGAGCACGCCGAGCGCAACGACTGCCATGACCCCGATGGCAACTGCGGCGGCAGTCAGTGCGGATCGCATCTTGCGCGACCACAGGTTGTTGGCAATGAGACCGAGGAACGTCATGTCGTCCGAGTATCTCCGATCGACCGCATCCCCAATAGGGCCGTAGGTCCTTCGCGATCAGGCGGCAAATTTCCCTCATCAATGGCATTTCGTATCTGCCGCCTGGTGATCGGTGGTACGTTGCGCATGTGACCGAGGCATTCGTGCCTCACCAGTGTGGGAGTCGGCGTCCGCCGCTCCCATCTCGTTGCTCCAGACCCTGGCAGCGCGTTGTATCAACGTTCGCAGCAGAAGGTTTGAACATGACGTCACCAGCGAGTCTTGAAGTGCCCGTCGCTCCGTATCGGCGCCGATCGCCCGACATCGGCGACTCCCGGATGACGCAGGAAGGAACGCGGACCATCATCTGGCTGAACGGCGACCAGGACGTTGCCACGGCCCAACGGCTCCGCGACGGTCTCGACTCGGCCATTGCCGCCGACGACTCCGACATTGCCATCGACATGAGCGGGGTGACGTTCATCGATGCCGCCACCATTGGCACGCTCATCGGCGGGCGAAACGACCTCCGGATGTTGGCCCGCATGTTGACCATTCGCGAGTCCCCGCCCTGCACGCGCCGTTTGCTTGATGTCTGCGAGCTGCGGGACCTCGACGACGCTTCCGCTGCCGTCGATTGGTGGATCTCCCCAGTGTCGATTCGAGACAGATGAGCGAAGCACGGGCGGTTCGGGTCGCCGCCGCATTTGCGCTCCAGGCCGCCTCGATTCCACCGGCCCGACTCTGCAGGGCCTGCGCCGAGGTGCTCGACGTCTCGGGCGCGGGGGTCACCATCATGAGCGGGCGGAACAGCGGACCGGTGTGTTCATCGAACGATCGAGCCGGCGTCCTCGAGGAATTGCAGTTCACGTTGGGCGAAGGCCCCTGCCAGGACGCGTTCACGACCGGCGAACCAGTCGTGGAGCCCGACCTCGAAGAGGGCCGTTCCGGGCGCTGGCCGAACTACACAGCCCCAGCGTTGCAGATGGGAGCCCGCGGGGTGTT
>JBBRSC010000169.1:0-7434 GCA_038245795.1 Acidimicrobiales bacterium | reverse complement strand
GTCGCAGTGCTACGGTATCCGGATGGCAGTTGCGGTTCAGACACCGGTCTTCGAGGGGCCATTCGATCTTCTGTTGCACCTGATTCTGCAGGAGCAGGTCGAGCTGTATGAGGTCTCACTGACCACCATCATTGACGCCTTCCTCATCGAGATCGAGCGGATGGATCACCTCGATCTCGAAGTCACCACGGAGTTTCTGCTGATCGCCGCCACGTTGGTGGAGCTCAAGGCTCGCCGGCTCCTCCCCGGGCTCGACGATGGCGATCTCGATGACGAATTGGCCCTGTGGGACGAACGCGATCTCCTGCTGGCCCGGCTGCTCGAAGCCAAGACGTTCAAAGACGCTGCGACCGTGCTGGCGCGTCTGGCGGCGTCAGCCGCTCATCGGGTGGCACGCCGTGTCGGCCCCGACGAACGTTATGTGGACCTCACGCCCGATGCTCTCGAGGGGATCAGCGCGGAGCAGCTCCGGCGGGCGTTCATCCGGGCGACCACACCGAAAGAGATCCCACGCATCGACCTCTATCACGTTGCGCCGGTGCGGGCGTCGGTGCTGGATGCCATGGCGGAACTCATTGCGGAGCTGCCGGGTGCCGGCAAGGTGACGTTCCGCGATTTGACCGCTGCGCTCGTCGAGAAGCTCGAGATCGTGGTGAGGTTCCTCGCGGTGCTCGAGCTCTACAAGCAGGGCCAGATCGAACTCGACCAGCCCGCACGTTTCGGTGACATCGAGATCTGCTGGATCGGGTCGGAACAGGAAGCGTCCGCTGAACTCGTGGATGCGTACGAAGGATGAACCCGATGATCCCCACGCCGGACACCGATATTCGACCCGATGTCGAGGCACGCGCCGCTCTCGAGGCCATCATCATGGTCACCGACGAACCTGCCGATCCCCGTCTGTTGGCGCAACTCGTGGAGATCGCCCCGGAGCGGGTGGACGCATTGTGCGAGGACCTGGCGGCCGAATATGCGTCTGAAGGTCGCGGCTTCGAATTGGTCAAGGTGGCGGGCGGATGGCGCTTTCAGAGTCGCGCCGAGATGTCGCCCTACGTCGAACGCTTCGTGCTGTCCGGCCAATCGGCCCGATTGTCCTCGGCGGCGCTCGAAACACTGGCCATCGTGGCGTACAAGCAACCGATTTCGAGGGCGCAGGTTGCCTCCATCCGAGGTGTCAACGTTGATGGCGTGATGCGGACCCTGCAACAACGCGGGTACATCGCTGAGCTGGCACGTGATCCTGGACCAGGTCAGGCAGTGCTGTTCGGCACCACCTCAGCCTTCCTCGAGAAGCTCGGGTTGAACGGTCTCGACGAGCTCCCAGCGCTCGGCGAGTTCGTGCCATCCCCCGAGGTGGTCGAAGCATTGGAGAACGGGCTGCGGTTCGATGCCATGGAGGATGTGGACATGTCTGCCGCTCCCGCCGATATCGATGTCGATATCGATGTCGATATCGAGATCATTCTCGAGGACTCCGAAGAATTCGTCGTCGACCTCCGCACCTCATCGATCTCGCTCGATGCGCTCGATGTCCTTGCTGATGACGAGTGACCGCCGAGGCTGAGGGCGAACGCCTCCAGAAGATCCTCGCCCGCGCCGGAATCGGATCGCGGCGCACGTGCGAGGAATTGATCGATGCTGGTCGCGTGACCGTCAACGGGCAGCGTGTGTCGTTGGGTGCCAGAGCACACGCTGACACCGACCAGATCGTGGTCGACGGTGTCCCGATCGGGACCCGCGAAGATCTGGTGCACTATCTCGTCAACAAACCCCGGGGTGTCGTGTCGACGGCCGCGGACACGCACGGTCGTCCTACCGTGGTGGACCTGGTTCCGTCGGAACCCCGGGTGGTGCCGGTGGGTCGGCTGGACGCCGAGACCGAAGGCCTGCTGTTGCTGACCAACGACGGTGACCTCACCCATCGGATCACCCACCCCTCGTTCGGCGTCGACAAGGAGTATGTGGCCCAGGTCGAGGGGCGTCCGAGTCGCGGAGCACTCCGTCAGCTTCGTGAGGGCGTCACGCTCGACGACGGAATCACTGCCCCCGCCAAGGCGGTGCTTCTCGAGCCGTCAGTGATTCGTCTCACGATCCACGAAGGCCGCAATCGACAGGTGCGACGGATGTGCGAGGCAGTGGGACATCCGGTGATTCGCCTCGTCAGAACGAGGATCGGACCAATCCGTGATACGACCCTGGCCCCGGGAGCATGGCGGGAACTCACGCAGGTGGAACTTCGTGAACTCGAACGGGCGGTGCGTCCCGAGCAGCCGGCTCGTCATGCTTCACCGGAGGAGGAATCGACACCATGATCGCCGATCGATCCCAGGTAGAGTCGGCGCCCGTGAAGGTCAGAGCGTTGCGGGGAGCGACCACGTTCGATCGCGACGAAGCAGAGCACGTCACGGGTCGCGTTGTCGACCTCGTCAACGAGATGATCGATCGCAATCACGCCGATCACGATCACATCGTGTCAATTCTGTTCACGGCAACCGATGATCTGCATTCGATCTTCCCGGCGACGGCGGCACGGGTGATCGGCCTGGGTGACGTTCCGTTGATCTGCGCGCGGGAACTCGACATCGACGGCGGAACACCGCAATGCATACGGGTGATGATGCACCTGGAAACCACCCTGGATCGATCGGAACTGCACCACGTCTATCTCGAGAACGCGCGGGCCCTCCGTGATGACCTTCCCTCGTGACCATCGTTTGTTCTGCGAATCCCTCGTTGCCCGCTGCTGGACGGCAGTGACCGTGGAGGTTGCTCGATGACGGCCCCGCGCCGTCAGGCTCAACTGATCGGGACCGGACTCATCGGCGCGTCTATTGCATCCGCGCTTCGCCAACGCGGCTGGCTCGTGACAGGGCGCGACGCCGATCCGTTCGTTGCTGCAGCTGCGCTCGCATCCGACGCCATCGATCGGCTGGGAGTGGATCACGACGCAGATCTTGTCATCGTTGCGGTCCCGCCAGGCGCAGTCGTCGAGGCCGTTCTCGAAGCGCTGGATGCCCATCCTCGCGCCGCAGTGACCGATGTCGCCTCGGTCAAGGCGACGATCACGGATGCCGTGCCGGATCCGCGCTTTGTCGGGGGACATCCCATGGCGGGTTCGGAGCAGGACGGGGTGGCCGGGGCTGATCCGTCGATGTTCGCGGGTGCTGTCTGGGTACTCACGCCATCGGATCGCACCGATCCGGATGCGTTCGCGCTCGTGCACGGCATGGCGACATCGTTGGGCGCTGACGTGGTGAGCCTCTCGGCTACCGAGCACGACCTCATGGTTGCCATGGTGTCCCATGTGCCGCACCTCACCGCTGCGACGTTGATGTCGCTGGCGTCGCGTCGCAGCGAAAATCATACGGCGTTGCTTCGACTTGCGGCGGGCGGATTTCGGGACATGACACGCATCGCCTCGGGGAGTCCGGCGATCTGGCCAGACATCTGCAACGACAATTCGACGGCCATCTGCGACGTCCTCGATGACCTCATCAACGAACTCCGGACGGTCCGCGAGATGGTCGCGGCCGAGGATCGCGAGGCGCTGCTTCATCGTCTCGAGCAGGCCCGAGCCGCTCGCACCAACCTGCCGTTGCGTGCCGTCGGCTCCGCCGATCTGGTGGAAATGCGCATTGCGATTGCTGACACTCCCGGGCAGATCTCATTGGTGACCACTACTGCAACTGAGTTGGGCGCCAACATCCTGGACATCGAGATCGCACATTCAGCGGAGGGTGGTCGAGGCGTCCTGGTCTTGGTGGTCGAGGACCAGTCGGCCCAACGTCTCGCCGTTGCGCTTCGTGCCCACAGCCTGGTGGTCTCGATCGGTCAACTCCCTTGAACGAATCCATGCGCATCGAGCCCATCATCGGCACGCTGGGAGCTGTCGTGTCGCTGCCGGGTTCTAAGAGCATCACCAACCGGGCCTTGGTCTGTGCGGCGTTGGCCACCGGGACATCCGAGCTCACCGGGGTCCTGCGAGCGGATGACACTGCCGCCATGATTGATGGGCTCCGACAGCTGGGCGCAACGATCGAGGCCGAAGGGGATTGCGCCACGATTGTCGGGAGCGCCGGCAGGGTCGCCACGTCGGCAACCACGATCGACGCACGCCTCTCGGGCACGACGTCGCGGTTCCTGATGGCGGTCGCCGCGCTCGGGTCGGGACCAACCGTCATCGATGGCGCATCACCCTTGCGGGCCCGACCCATGGCCGACGGGATCAACGCCATCCGAGCAGCCGGTGTCGGCATTGATGACACCGGCGGTTCGCTTCCGATCACGATCGCCGGGAGTCGGGAGTGGGGACCTGACGTGCGGATCGATGCCGGAGCGTCGAGCCAATTCTTGTCCGGGCTGTTGATGGTCGGGCCCGTGCTCGATCACGGGCTGAGCGTCGTGGTCGGCGGGGAACTGCAGAGCCGTCCCTATGTCGAGATGACCATCGCTGTGATGCGAGCGTTCGGTGCCACGGTCACGGCGACATCGGCGTCGGCATGGCGAATCGAACCCGGCGGATATCGGGCGACGAACTTCGCGGTGGAACCCGATGCATCCGCCGCCTCGTACTTCTTCGCAGCGGCAGCCGTCTGCGGCGGATGGGTCCGAGTCGACGGCCTGGGAAGCGACTCGTTGCAGGGCGATGTGGGATTTGTGGACGTGCTCGAATCCATGGGGGCGGAGGTCGTCCGGACGCCGACGTCGATCGAGGTGCGGGGCTCTGGTTCGCTGTCCGGCATTGAGGTTGATCTGGGCAACATCTCCGATACCGCCCCGACGCTGGCCGCCATCGCGCCGTTCGCCGATGGCCCGACCGTCGCCACCGGTATCGACTTCATTCGCGCCAAGGAGACCGATCGGATCGGGTCGGTGGTCACGGAGTTGCGTCGACTCGGGGTCGATGCCGACGAACTGCTGGACGGTTGGATCGTCCGACCGTCGACGGTGTCGCCAGCCGTTGTCGAGACGTACCACGATCATCGCATGGCCATGAGTTTCACGGTCGCTGGCTTGAGGGCCGGTGGTATCGAGATCGCTGATCCTGCGGTGGTGAACAAGACATTTCCGAGGTTCTTCGAGGTGATTGAAGAACTGCGACGTGATTCGATGGTCAGCGGTCGGGGAGTCGTGGCCATCGACGGTCCTGCAGGGTCGGGAAAATCAACCGTCGCGAAGCTCCTGGCGGCGTCGTTGGGGAAGGCCTACCTCGATACCGGGGCGATGTACCGCGCGGTGACCTGGGCGGCGTTGGACCGCGGGGTGGAACTCGCCGATCACGAGGCGCTCGCTACCCTGGCAGCTGGCATTGCGATCGAGTTGGGCCGTGATGGCCAGGTTGAGGTCGACGGGGTGGATGTGACCCGGGCCATCCGGGCAGCGGCGGTGAACGAGGCCGTCTCGGTAGTGGCCGCAGTGTCACCGGTGCGGACCGTGATGCGGAACCTGCAACGCGAATGGATGACCGCCAATGGCGGAGGGGTCGTCGAGGGTCGTGATATCGGCACCGTGGTCTTCCCAGATGCTCAGCTCAAGGTGTTCCTCACAGCGTCCCCCCTGGCGCGGGCTCAGCGCCGCGCTTCAGAGCGCGACATGGCCGAGGGTGAGGCCACGGAGATTGACCGTGTCGAGATCGACCGTGTTGCCGAGGAACTCGAACGACGAGATCACCTGGACTCGAGTCGTGCCGACTCGCCCCTACGGAGCGCGACGGGCTCACTGATCCTCGACACAACTGACCTGACGATCGCCGAGGTGGTTCAGGCGATTGCAGCGGCGTTCGAGCGCGAGGGGGGCAATGTCGGTTCCTGATCTCGACGAGCTGATCAGCTCCAACGTTGCCGCTGGGAGTTCGCTCGGAGCACGGGCCGCCTATCGATCGATGGCATCAACGGGTCGCGCGCTCGCACGGCTCTACTGGCACCTCGAGGTGATCCACCCGGAGCGTTTTCCGCAGAGCGGGGCATTCATCCTGGCGCCGAATCATCGGTCGAACATCGACTTCATGTTGCCAGCGTTGGCGACCACTCGACGCGTGCGATGGATGGCGAAGAACTCCATCTTCTACGACGGTCCTATTGACCGTTCGCTTCGAGCGCTGGGTGCGTTCCCGGTTGATCGCGACTCGACGGACCGCATCGCGTTACGAACCGCTCGCGGGGTCGTGGCCGATGGGCAACCAATCGTGATGTTCCCCGAGGGTCGCCGCAAGGAGGGGCCCACGATTCTCGACATGTTCGACGGACCGGCCTATGTGTCCTGTCGCGAACGGGTACCGATTCTGCCGATGGGAATCGGCGGATCAGAACGGGCGATGCCGATCGGCTCGAAAATGGTGCGCCCGGCGGACATCGTGATCGTTGTCGGCGAGCTGATCTACCCCGATGTGGCGCTCGAGGGGCGAGTGCCGCGCTCGGCAGTTTCGGAACTGACAGCACGGCTCGGTGAGGCCGTGCAGGTTCTCTACGACAGGGCCCGCAGCATCAGCGAGGAACGCACGGCGACACGTCGCTGACGACCAGTT
The DNA here is from genome assembly GCA_038245795.1 of Acidimicrobiales bacterium. Lineage (GTDB taxonomy): Bacteria > Actinomycetota > Acidimicrobiia > Acidimicrobiales > Microtrichaceae > JBBRSC01. The sequence continues at coordinate 911 of JBBRSC010000169.1, read as the reverse complement.
GGTCGTGGATGCCCGCCGTTCTCGGCACCAAAACCTGCGCCGAGCGCAACGAACCGCAACCACTTCAGAGGTCAGGACAACTGCGAGAGCACTTCGCTGGCATCGAGATCACGATCGGCCGAGCGAGCGGTCGCTCCGAGCGTTGCCCCCAACGCATTCTCGATCGACCCGATCAACGCCCGGAGATTGCGGGGCGGCGGGAAGTACTCGTCCTCGGTGGTGATGCGGATCTCCTCGACACCGTTGCGGGGAGCGAGGCGCTGGATCACGGCGTCGACGAGGTCCTCGGGGGCCGACGCGCCGGCGGTCACGCCGACGGTTCCGTGGAGATCATCGGGCAACTCGTTGGCATCGTTGACGCGCAACACACGGCCGCAACCCGATTCACGCGCCAGCTTCTCCAATGCCAACGTATTGGAGGAGTTGGCGGAACCCACAACGATCATGGCGTCGCAACGTGGTGCGATCTCCATCAGCGCCGACTGCCGGTTGGTGGTCGCGAAACACAGATCGGATCGCCCCGGCACCCAGGTATCGGGGAAACGCTCCACGGTCGCGTCCTGCACGTTGGACCAGTCCCGATGCGACAACGTGGTCTGGGCCAGGAGCGCCACGGGGCCATCGAAGTCCGGAAGCTCCGCGACCTCCTGTAACGATTCGACGCGCCACATGGCATTCGGCGCAACGGCCATGGTGCCAACGGCTTCCTCGTGGCCGTCGTGGCCGACGTACACGATCGAGTATCCCTGGCCGGCGCGGACCTTCACCTCGTGATGGACCTTGGTGACGAGGGGGCAGACCGCATCTATGAGGGTGCCGGCGTTGTCTCGGGCCGCGGCGACAAGCTCGGGTGCGGACCCGTGTGAGTTCAACATCAGCGGGCGTCATCTTGGTACGTCGGCTATGTAATC
>JBBRSC010000168.1:0-7536 GCA_038245795.1 Acidimicrobiales bacterium | reverse complement strand
GGGCACCCAGAGGCCCAGATCGACGGGCTGGTGGTTGTCAGCGAGCCGGGCCGGGCGCTCGACGCCAGAGACGTCGAGCACGTCTCGGGGCGGCCGGTCGTCGCGGTGATCGATCACACTCCTGTCGTCGCCCGCACACTCGACGCAGGCCTGTTCCTATCCCGCCTCGAACGTCTCCGCGAGTTCACCCAGCTCCGCAACTGGATCGCCCAGATCGCACCTCAGGAGGCATCATGCGCGGCCTCCTGACAACGCGCTCGGCGACCCCAGATCGGAGCCTCAGGAGCGTGGTCAGGGAGTGGCACAGACTGGCTTGTTCCGCAAGCGGAACGAGCGGAGGCTCGCGCTCAGATGTCGTCGAAGAACTCGGGAGAGATGACGACGTCCTGGTGAATTCGTTCGATCGTCCTGACCCCGTGGTCGTACGACTTCAGGAGATCGCAAAGCTGATCGCCATCGATCAGTTCGACGGGCGGAGCTCCGTCTCGTGTCGCCTCGTTCTTGGCATCCTTCGAGAAGGATCCGGTCGTAATGAGGAGACCCTTCTCGCCGCGACCAGTCATGGCTCCTCGGAAGTCACGAACGGCGCTTGGTGGCACAGTTCCTCGGTAGCGCTTGCACTGAAAGAACGTCTGGAAGCTGACGAGCGAGACGCGGTAGACGCCGACTCCGTCGATCCCTCCATCCCCGGACTTGCCTGTGACGGTGACATTGACGAACCCAGCCTCCCGAAGAAGCCTCTGCGAAAGTCGCTCGAAGCCATCCGGCGGCATGGCCATCAGCCGCTCCAGGAGCTGCTGCTTCCAGCTGAGCTCTTGAATCTCCTCCGGAACTTCGTCATCGTCGTCACTCTCGACTGTCGTCGTCGGTCGGCCCTTCGCTGCCGCTCGCTTTGCCGCCAGTTCCCTGCGCCATTCGCGATCGCGCACGACAAGTTCTGGTTCACTCGCGGATCGTCCGTACTCCGTGATTGACCAGACGCCTCGGGCGCTGTTCTCCAGCGCACCGAGGTTCTTGAGATTGGTTCTTGCCCAAGCCAGTCGGTACTCGATCTCGGTCTTTGCAGTATCGCCGTGGGGAACTGCGAGCTGGTCTTCGCTGAACTCTTCCAGCTCGACCACCTTGTCAACGATCTCCTGAACCGTTCCCGAGCCGCCGAGCGACTTGAGCGCCGCTATCGTGGGGCTGAACATCTCATTCCACTTCGGGATAACGACATCGACGCTCATTGGGCAACCGTAGCGACATTCGCCAAGTGGGAGTGATGCTGGCAACGGCGGCACCCACCCCGTGAACGCGGTCGGCGGTAGCCTGGGTTCATGAGTCGCAGGCGCATCTTGGTCGAGTCATATCGTGAGCAGATCGGCGAGGCCGTTCGTCGCCATCGGGGTCGATCTGTGGCGATCTTCGGATCCGGGGCCCGCGGCGACGACAACGACTCAAGCGATATCGACTTCCTCGTCGAGTTCGAGCCGGGCAGCTCGTTATTCGACCTGCTTCACCTGCAGGACGAACTGCGTGGCTTACTCGGCTGCGACGTCGACGTCGTGTCGAGCGGCGGTTTGAAGGACCGCGACGAGCACATCCGTCGTGAGGCCGTCAGTCTGTGAGCCGAACTGACGAGCAGCGGATCGCCGACATGCTCGACGCTGCAGCCGAACTCGAACAGATCGTCCGTAAGGGTCGAGACGAGTTCAGCACCGATCTGATCCTCTTAACGTGCCGCCGAGCGACTCCTTGAGATCATCGGCGAGGCGGCAACTTCAATGAGTACCGAGACGGCCGGCCTGATCCCCGATGTCTCGTGGACCGACATCGCACGTCTCCGTACCCTTCTTGCTCACCACTACCACCGGGTCGACCCCGATCAGGTCTGGGTCATCGCTGCCAATGACGTCCCGGCGATGACGGTGCAGCTCAGTTCGCACATTCGAGCCTCGACTTGTAACCAGCAGGTCGTCAGTTCGATTCTGACCTCGGGCTCTTCCATAGATCTGACGTTCATGGGAGCGTCCATCGCCTCAGCCTGGTGGGTGCTGGGTCACCGCTCGGCGGCAGGGCTGAAAACTGATAGCCACCGAACCAGCCGGCGACTTCGATGGCTTCGAGTCTTGAGCGCATGTAGTCCGCGGCCAGCACCGGCTCACACGTGCGCACCGGGTTGACGTCGTTCAAAGTGGCTCAGGTCCGCGCCTGCTCGGAGCAGCGAGGGTGCGCGCTCTCATTTGCGAAATTGGATTGCTGAAATCAGCGGCGTTTCGCGGATGGCGTCATGCTATGAAACTTGCCCTATGAAGGGTCTCATCCTCCACGGCACGAACGATGTCCGCTGGGAGGAGGTGGCAGATCCGGTGATCACCGACCCGAACTCGGCGATCGTCGCACCCATTGCGGTGGCGACCTGCGACCTCGACGTCGGCGTGCTCCGTGGCGCATTCCCGTTGCCGGGCCCCTACCCCTTCGGCCACGAAGCGGTGGCCGTCGTCACACAGGTCGGTGACGGGGTGCGTGGATTTCGGTCTGGCGACCGGGTGGTGGTGCCGTTTCAGATCTCGTGTGGCGAGTGCCCGACTTGTCGTCGTGGGCGAACGGGCAACTGCGAACGCCACCCGCGAATGTCCACCTTCGGACTTGGCACGATGGGCGGACTGGCGTGGGGAGGCCTCCTCGCTGACCGCGCCCTGGTCCCGCACGCGGACGCCATGCTCGTGCGCCTCCACAACGACATAGCGGCCGCCACGGTGGCGAGCGGCAGCGACAACATCCCCGACGCGTGGCGAACCGTCGGTCCCCAACTCGCGGCCGACCCCAGCGCTCAGGTTCTCGTAGTGGGCGGGGAAGCGGGACCCAACTCGATCGGCCTGTACGCCGCCGGGCTGGCGGTCGCGGCCGGAGCTGGGCGTGTCGCCTACCTCGATCACGACCCCACCCGCCTGGCGGTGGCAGTCTCGCTCGGCGCCGAGGTCATCGAGACGAACGGCCCGACGGACCTCCCGCGCAAGGCCGGTAGCTTCCCGATCACCGTGGATGCGAGCGGCAGCGAGATCGGACTGCGATGTGCGATCAACAGCACGGCACCCGACGGCACGTGCACCAGCCCGAGCGTCTACCTCGCGGACTCCGCCCTCCCGATGTTCCAGATGTACTCACGCTGCTGCACCCTCCACACCGGCCGAGCCCATGTCCGGCCGGCCATCCCCGAGGTGCTCGCTCTCGTCTCGTCAGGGGCGTTCGATCCATCGCTCGTGACCACCACGGAGGCGTCCTGGGACGACGCTGTCGCCGCCCTCACCGAGCCATCGATGAAGGTGGTGCTGACCCGGAAGCCGGACCTGTAGCCCAGTGCCCGACCGTATCGCCACACGAGCGGGGGTCTGGCGGGGCGGTTCAGGGCTCGACGGAGCAGATCTCGTCATTCGTGCCTCTTGCCAGCAGCACCTTGTCGGCGGAGAAGACTTTGACGCTCTTTGCGCCGGCTCCGAACGATTCGCTGCCTGCGTATCCGCATATCACTTTGGCGGTTTGGGCGTCGTCAACCGATGTTGTCAGCGTAGTTTGAACCGCAACCCCACATGCCTCATCGAGTTCCGTCGATGTCACGGTGTCGCCAAGGGGCGATGTCGCAGCTCTCACGGCGTCCGGGATGGAATTGAATTGTATGGAGTCGCATTCGCGATTGGTCGAAGGTTCCGTGGGGCCTGTTGACGGATCTCCCGTAGTCGCAATCGGGCCAGTTGTTGTTGGGGACTCCGACTTTGACGCGTCGCTGCCACAAGCAGCGGCCGTGAGTAGTCCTAACGCAAGTGCTGCCAGCGAAAGCTGTCGACGGACGTTGCGTTTCATGGGAGGGTTCCGTTCGTGGTGGTGGGTAGGGCTCGCATGGTGAAGAGTCGGCAGCATTGCTGATGTGGCTCAGCTCACCGATTCGAGATCGGCGGGTCGAGTGGCGCCAGTATCGCGCCTGGTCGTGCGTCGGTCCATCACTCCTTCCGACAGGCAACACCGAGCGAGGTGCGTTGCGCAACTGCCCAGCAGCGGCGGCGGACGGGCGACGGCCGCGGCCGCTGCGGCGGCAGCGACCCAACTCACAGGGCCCGGCAGCGCCGGAGGACGAGTCCGCCAACTCAGCTCCGCCTCGTACACACAGATACCGCCCATCCAGTCAATGCCCTAGGGAACTGTCGTCGTCGGAGCGGTCGGTGTCGTGGTGGTCGAGCCAGGCGGAGCCGACGACGTCGAGCCCTCCGGCGCCGAGGTCGTTGTCGACGCCTCGGGTTGCGGCGCGGTCAGGGTGACAGCAACGAGACGAGCGACCGCTTCGACCATCGGGATGCCAGTTGCCAGATTCGGCCAGCGATCCGACAGGATCGCAATCGAGTACCCGCCGCCCAACGGGTCCGCCACATAGCCGACCGAGTTGACCCGCCAACCGCAACACTTCGACCCGGCAAACCCGTTCTTGTGTCCAACCCGCCAACCATCGGGCACCCCTGATCGCACCCCCCACTGTTGCGACGGGTTGATGTCGGAGAGGAACCGCCACGCCTGATCTCGATACAGAACACCCAGCGGGCTCGGACCTTGGACGAGTTCCTCCACGAACTGCGCCTGGTCTCGTGCCGTGGTCGTCGTCAGCCCCCAAACCGGCGAGACCTCATCGGTTGCGTCGAGACCAAACGTCGAGCCGATTCGCGCCATTCCGGGACCGCCTCCGAGCCCGGACCACAGTGCGCTCGCCGCCCGGTCGTCCGAGTTGCGAATCATGACCGCGACCCGCTGTCGTTCGAGTGGCGTGAGATCGCGTTGCGATTGCTGGGCGCGCAGCAGCATTCCCGCCATGATTTCAATCTTGACCACCGACGCGGTCGACACCCGCTGGCCGGGACGAAACTCGTACCAACAGCCGCTCCGATCATCGAAGACCGCGACGGTGAGATGGTGTGTTTCTGCCCCAAAGGCATCGAGCGCAACGGTGACGGGGGCCGAAAATGGATCCGGCCGGCACACCCCTGACGGCGAGCCCGGCGGAGGGGGACCGGGCAGACAGCCGGCCAGAATGGCGACCGCTGCCACGACTCCAGCAAAGCCGACGGAGGAAACAACCGACCGTCGGCGACCGCCTCGGCGGAAGCGAAGAACCCTTCGGCGAACCATGGCTTTCTCTGTCTTGGCGTCGAAGACGATCACTGAGGATACCGACCGTTCCGATTCGCCAACCCCGATCCGGATCAGACGATCGGCGACAGGGTCTTGCCGAGGAGCGATACGCGCTCGGAAAGATGAAGATTGGCCGGCATCGACACGGTGAACCCATCGACACCCAGCGCCTTCCACTCCGAGAATCGCTCCCCCACGGTGTCTGGATCGCCGACGACAATCATGCCGTCGATCATCTCCTGGATTTCCGGCGGCATGTTCGACCAGTCCATCCCTCGCGACGCCAGATAGACGTCGCGCTCAGCCTCGGCCTGAGCCGTGGTCGGGGCGATGCAGACCACCCGATTCCACGAGAGGATGATGTCGGACCGGTCCCGGCCGAGGCGTTGGCAATGACCCGCCAACGCCTCAACTTTGCGGGGAACCTCAGCTGGTTCGCACGTGAGGTTGCCGAGATCCGCGTACTGGGCGACCATCCGCAGCGTCTTCTTCTCGCCGCTCCCGCCGATCATGACCGGAATGTTCGACAGCGGTGCCGGCTGATTGATGGCGTTCGTGATCGTGTAGTGCTTGCCGGCGATCGATGGCCGCTCATCGCGCAGCATCGGCAGGATGACCGCCAACGCCTCCTCGAGCTTCTCGAAGCGATCGGTGAACGTGCCGAACTCGATTCCGAACGAATCGTGCTCCAGCTCGAACCAACCGGAACCGATCCCGAGCTGCGCCCGTCCACCCGAAATGATGTCGAGCGTCGTCACGCTCTTCGCCAGGATCGCAGGATTCCGATAGGTGTTGCCCGTCACCAAAGCACCCAGTCGCACCGTCGAAGTCCGGGCCGCGATGGCGCCGAGCAACGTGTATGCCTCGAGCATGAAGTCATCGGGGTCGCCGAGTCCGGGCAGCTGGTAGAAGTGATCCATCACCAGGACCGTGTCGAAACCAGCGGCCTCGGCTGCCTGTGCCCCCGCCACCACCGTGGGGAAGATCTCGTCGGGTGTTCCGCCGGGGAAGTTGAAGCTGGGAATTTGCAGGCCAAGTCGCGTCATGGGGGAAGTCAATCACTTCGATTGCGCGAGCGCGGCGCGTTGCTCAACTCGAGAGGCGTTGTCCCAGGCAAGGACAACTCGCCCCGCCGTCACATTCACAGCAACGCCCTCGGGCGCCCGTACGTCGCGCCCGTCTACGAAGGGGAAGGAGCCCAGGTGCGATCGGGAAGGACTCGAAGGTCACCGGCCTCGGGTGACCCCTCGGCGGGACAGATTTCGGCGAGAGCATCACCTTCGATCACCGCCGTCTGGCAGATGATTGGAATCATCCCGTCGGCTCGAGCGAAGTCAACTCGAAGTTGGCATCCTCGATGTAGTTGACCTCACCGATGATCGAGTCAGTTTTCACATCGAGAACCCGCTCGTTCCGCAGCGGCATACCAGTCGATGCGGAGAACCACACCTCGGCCCGCTCGGTGCCCCGCTGGCCGCCCGACATGGTCCGGTCGCGGTGGAAGTGGAGCGCGCTGACCGTCTCCCCGCCGATCACCAGATCTTCGGGACCAACGAAACGGTACGGTCCCGTCGTCAGACTCGCCTCGTCGGCAGGTCCACCAGCCCCACGACAGGTCTGGGTCCATTCGTCGCCGGGTTTCTGCATCGCCCGAACCGTCACCGACGACTCGCATTCGAAGTTCGAAGTCGTTTCACTGACAAACACACCGAAGTCCCACTTCTGATAGGTGGCTCCACCGATCTCGTCCAGGCCCCCGTCGCGCGGGCAATAGTCCCACCGCTGCCAATGGTTGCTGTGATAGTCGATCCGCATGGACCAGCATCCGTCTGCTCGATGGATCACCGTGGCGGGCATGTCAGGACCCTGGACCTGCTCCTTCGGCGGCGCACTCAACGAATCGGTCCCGCTACCTCGATAGAGGTAGACCCCTTGAGCCGGACGGAGCACATTGCGTTGCGGAGCGAGCGACGTCGCTGATCCGATGCGGGGGGCAACCTCGCGCGTCGTTACTTGTCGTCCGCTGGAGCCCCCCCAGAACACGATTGCCATCGCCACACCGAGGATGGCCAACACACCCACGGCGCCGATGACAATCCACCGCCGACGCCTGGACCTCGGTCGGGACTCGTCGGCACCGGAATTACCTCCAGCGCTGGAGGTATCGCCGACAACAGGTTTTTCGAGAGCAGCGGGCTTCTCGATTTCAGGAGAGCCCTCGTCTGATGCGTCCATCGTCGGCTCCCACTCTCATGACATTGGTCGGCCACGGTGGTCGTCGTTGCTGAGCGGCGCCCTAGCGATCACCGAAACCGTACCGCACGAGCATTTCGAACGGTCTGGTCTCGACGACTCAACCCTGGACCGGCGGAGGCTCAG
>JBBRSC010000167.1:0-7644 GCA_038245795.1 Acidimicrobiales bacterium | reverse complement strand
CGGGCCTTCGCCGCGTCGTTGTCCGATACCAGGTTTGGATCGTAGGAGGGGAACGACCACATCGCCAGGATGGCCCCCGTCCGCGGGTCGATCGCCACGACCGATCCCTTGCGGCTTCCCAGGGCATCCTTGGCGGCCTGCTGGACATCGCTGCGAACCGTGAGGGACACGTTGCCGACATTCGGGCTGGTGTCCCACAGCGCGGACAGGCCCGGGTACTTCAGTTCCGAGGACTGCCCGGAGAGCTGGCTGCTGTACTGGCGTTCAACGCCGTCGGCACCGAATTGGTAGGAGAACGATCCGACGACATGGGCGAAGAGATCGCCGGTCGGGTAGGCCCGTTGAAAGTCGAAAGCGCCATCAGGCGTCGGATTCGACTGCGCCAGGATCACGCCGTCAGCCGAGGCGATGGTGCCGCGCGGTTTGTTGAAATCGCGTGTCACCACCCGGGTGTTGTCGGCGCGGCGCTCGAGCGATGGGCCATCCACCAACTGGATCTGATTGAGCTTGATGAAGAGCCCGACGTAGAGCACCAGGATGAAGATCGACAGTCGTCGGATGCGAGGATTCATGCGCGTGCCGTGATCGTGGTCGGCTCATCATCGGAAGTGGCTGAAGCGATCAACGACTGCGTATTTGCTTCGTCGGACAGGCGGATCAACAACGCAACCAGCACCCAGTTGCTGACGAGCGATGATCCGCCGTAGGACACGAAGGGCAGCGTCACACCCGTCAACGGCAACAGCCGGGTGACCCCCGCCATGATGAGGAACGACTGAAAGGCGAACTGCGTGGTCAGACCCGTTGCGAGCAGTTTCGAGAACGGATCGCGACACGCCATGGCGACGCGAAAGCCGGTCCCGGCCAGCAGCAGGAACGCGGCGAGTACCGCGCTGGTGCCCAACAATCCGAGCTCCTCGCCGATGATCGCAAAGATGAAGTCGGTCTCCTGATACGGGATCCGACCGCTGATCCCGAGCCCGAGCCCGGTGCCGGTTGATCCGCCCCACCCCATGGCATATTGCGCTTGGACGATCTGATACCCCTTGCCCTTGACATCCACCCAGGGGTTGATCCACATCGAGACACGGGTCTGGACGTGGCTGAAGGTCGCCCAACTCAGGAACGCCCCGCCAGCGAACAACACGCCGCCCACGGCCAGATAGCTGGCCTGCGACGTGCCCACCCACGTGATGGCGAGAAACAACACGAAGAACATCAGGGCCGATCCGAGGTCCTTCTCGAACATCATCACCAGCAGCGAGAATCCCCAGGCAACGAGCAACGGTGCGAGCGCTTTGGGGTCCGGGAGTCGGAGGGGGCCGACCTTCCACGTGGCCATTCCCAGAACCTCACGACGCTCGACCAGGTAGGCGGCGAAGAAGATGGCGAGGGCGATCTTGGCGAACTCACCAGGCTGGAAACTGATCGGCCCGATCCGGGTCCAGATCCTCGAGCCGTTGATGGATACCCCGATGCCCGGGATCAACGGCAACAGCACGAGCAGCACGCCGATGAGACCGATCGTGTACCGGTTCCGCTCGAGGATGCGTACCCGTCGAACGACGATCAACGTCGCCGCGAAGCCGACGATCCCGATCAGCGTCCACCCGGCCTGCTGAACCGCAAGCTGCGAGTTGAGCCGGGCAATGAACACGTAACCGATGCCGTTGAGCAGCACCGCCACGGGCAGGATCATCGGATCGGCATTCGGAGCGAATCGTCGGACAACAATGTGGGCGACGACGAACAACGCGAGGATCCCGCAGAGAAATGGGATCACGTTGGTGGGCAGGGCCTTCGATCGACCGAGCGCCGCGAGGACGTAGGCAATTCCGACGATCACGAGTCCGAACAGGATCAGTCCGAGCTCAGCGCGCCGACGAGAGTTCCGGATCCGGGGAGCCTTCCCCGACGCGTGAGCCGCTCCGCGGGAGATGGAGGTGCCCGAGGAGGAGGCGGTCACGGTCCTGCGATGATCGTGGTGGTGGTCGAATCCGCGGGCGCCAGCTCGGTGGTCGTGGTGACGGACGTGGTGATCGGGACCTTGTTCGACAGAGCGAACCCGCGGAGTTCGTCGATGAATGCTGTGGCACCGGCACGCGACGTGAACGTCTGCTGGTCGATGGCCAAGCGGTCGCTCTCCCGGAGATCAGCGACGTTCACTCCGGTGGACTCGACGAGTGTCGGATGGAACCACAAAAGACCCTCGCGTCGACCCTGGAAGAGTTGGACCTCGGTGCCGTTGTCGGTCAGATAGAAGCCAGAACGCGCAACGGTCACGGTGGCGACGGCACCAATCGCGAGGACGACCACGATGGCGAGCGCGAACATCCAGACCCGCCATCGCGATCCGCCCCTCTCCAGCGCCTCGGGTGCCGCGACCGTGGATGGAGCAACAGCCGGGGGTGCCTCGGCGAAGACTGGTGCCGCCGTCGCGGAATACTCCATTGAGTCGGTACGGATGATGACTTCGTCGGCGGGCTCGGTCACCCGAATCAGGCGATCGGCGATGGTGTCGGCGTCGAGAGCGTCGGTATCGCCGATCACGTCGACGACGACGACGGAGATGTTGTCGCGACCGCCCGATTCATTGGCGAGCCGCACCAGCTCCCAGGCCGCTTCGGGCGGAGGAACATCGCGTCGCAGGATCGCAGCGATCTCGTCATCGGTCATCTCATTGAAGAGACCGTCGCTGCACAACAGGAAACGGTCACCCGGCTTCGTGTCGATGACCCAGGCATCCACGTCGACCGCCGCCTCGATGCCCAGGGCACGGGTGATCACATTCCGGCGCGGATGCGACACGGCCTCGGCTTCGGTGATCTGTCCGGTGCGCACCATGGTCTCGATGAGGCTGTGATCCTCGGAGAGCTGCACGAACTCATCACCGGAGAGGAGATAGACGCGGGAGTCGCCCACGTTGACGACAGCAACTTGACCGGCTTCGTTGACGTCCACCGATGCCAGACCGACCAGCGTGGTGCCCATACCGGTGAGTTGTGGGTCGGCAACCGATCGCTCGAAGACCGCACGGTTGGCAGCGTCGACGGCGGCCAGGAGGGCGTCGCTCGAGTCCACCGACACCACGGAGCTGAAAGCTTCGAGCGCTACCGCTGATGCGACTTCGCCACCGCGGTGGCCGCCCATCCCGTCGGCGACCGCGAACAACCCGGTGCCGACAAACACGCCGTCCTCGTTGGCTTGGCGAACCCGCCCGACGTCGGTTGCCGAACCACCCACGAGCCGCATCAGCGAACATCCCAATCGACGTTGCCGGTGCTGATCCGGTCGCCAATGACGACCGCTACAGCGGCGGTCACCTTCTGACGGTTCACGTAGGTGCCGTTGGTCGAACCGAGGTCTTCGACCATGTAGTGGTCACCTCGGCGGAAGATGCGTGTATGAACCGCAGACAGGTAGGAGTCATCGATGGTGATGGTGGCGGAGGGGGCTCGCCCCACGGTGACTTCGGCTGACAACACATGACGGGTGCCAGCCAGCGCAATCGGGCTCACAGCGACGATCTCAGTGGGGAGCACCTTCGGGGAGGGTGGGGTTGTTGCAGCCTGGGGAGGGGATGAGGGCGCTCGATGCGGGACGGGTGTGGCCGGTCGCTTCGGGACACCGACCAGGGGTACCGGGGTCGGCGCCTTCGATGTCTTGGCGGGGCGACGGCGGGTTGCCGCTCGAGCGACGCCTGGTTGCTTCGTCTCGGTCCAGACGGCGCGAACGACGCGAAGGAAGAAGAGATACAGCAGTGCCAGCATGCACAGGTTCAGGACGGTCAGAAGTTGCTCGGGCACCGGAATGAGATGCTACCGGTGCGTGGCACTCGAACAGGTTCGAGCCCGGCCGGTCGATTCAGAGCGATTCGAAGCGGAAGATCGTGTTTCCGAACTGGACCATGTCGCCGTCGTTGAGCGATGCCTCGGGCACGCGGACCTGATTGACCTTGGTGCCGTTGGTGGAGGCAAGGTCGAAGACGGCGAAGCCATCGGGAGTCGGGCGGATCTCGGCGTGACGGCGGCTCACGTTGGGATCCCCCAGCACGATCGTGCAGTCGGGGCCACGGCCGACGCTCACCACGTAGTTGCCGAGCGGCACGCGATCGCCGTCGGGGAGGATCAGCGATCCGACGCCCGCTCCGCCTTCGGTCTCCTTGAATCGACTCTGCACTCGGAAGATTCCCGGACGGACGCTGTCGTCGCTGAGCAGCTCGATCTCGACCGGTCCTGCGAAGCGGTACTGCTCGTCTCGGGCGTGTTCCCGAGCAGCGTCGCCGAGATCACGGAGCAACTGCTGTTCCATATCGGTGAGCTGCAAGTGGTCATCGATGCTCAGCGTGAACCGAAATGCGTTGGGGACGAGGGTGCGCCCGTTGACCCCAACTGTGCGGTTGGCGTCCATTTCGCGGACAAGCTTGCGTCCCATCTCGACGGGGCGGAGCCCGGAACGGAACACGCGACCGAAGAATCCTTCGACGCCACGTTCCAGGCGTTGCTCAAAACTGTTGATGCCCACGGCGCAAGGTTACTGATGCCGTCGAGTCGAGGGTGCGGCGTCGGGCAGGGTCACAGGATTCTCAAGCCCGCAGCGAACTCGCGTTGGGACCGGATGGGGTTGTCTGCGCTACATTCTGCGACGCCGCGGGAGTGGCGGAATTGGCAGACGCGCAGGATTCAGGTTCCTGTGTCCGAAAGGACGTGGGGGTTCAAGTCCCCCCTCCCGCACTCAGGTCGACGCAGTTCAGGCCACTCGAATCGGCACGCGATCTGCGAGGCCAACCCCTGGCCATTGCATCGTGGATCACTGCTTCGGCGGTTCGATCCGTTCGACGGTGTGAACTCGGTCGATCGACCGGTCGAAGGACACCACCTTGTTGACACCCGTGCTCTCGGCGCAAGCGACCAAGTAGGCCTCGGCGAAATCGATGCGGGCCGTCTCGTACACCTCGACCGCTCGCAACAGGAGGGCAGGGTCGACCGTGACGATCGCATCGAACGCCAAGAGCGAACGGACCGAATCTGCAATCTGTACGCGTGGTGCCTCGTAGAAAGACTCCAACACGTAGACCGTCTCGGCGACGATGAGATCCGCCAACAGCAAGACAGTCGCTGACTGCAGAAACGCTGTAGCGCGCGCCGCCATCGGCGCAGGGTCGCCAGTGAGGTGACGGACGAGGATGTTCGTATCGACGAACGCGCTCACCGCTTGGAGGCCACCCGGTTCGAACGCGTCGAGCGGATCACCTCATCCCACGCAACGTTGCGTTTACCCGCCGGCACTGGAATCGACCCGGCCAGATCGAGGAAGCCCGCAGTGCGCGCGAGCACAGCGCGGTTTCCTTCCACTCGGAACACGACCTCATCACCCTCGACGATGCCGAGCGCGACGCGAACAGCTTTCGGCACCGTGACCTGACCCTTCGACGAAACACGTGCAGCAGCATCCATTCCCGACTCCTTACTTCTGAGATATTGTAAGGATAGCGGCAGTACCCATCTCGGTGGTCACAATTTGGTCACAAACGCGCCGTGAGGTCTCGGCTGGCACACAGCAACGATGCCGCTGTCGCGAAGACCGGTTGAACTCGCCCCTTCACACCCCGCTGAGATCTGAAGATAGGGCGAGAGGTCTCCTGTCTGTCCGGTAGCTGGCGTGGCAAGTCGGTCCAGCACCCGTTTCATCACGGTTCGATAGTTCAAGAGCTGCGCGCTCAGGTGCACTCAGCTCGACGGGCGAAACCCGCGCCACGCAAGGGTTGTGAGATCGACCGCCGAACGGAGGCAGCGTCGTGGTCACAACGTGGTCACAGAAGCTTGCGGCGATTCCTACCGATGAGCTTCGCAACGGCGTCGGCATGCTCGCCTTCGACGGCTGGCATGACGTGGGAGTAGAGGTCCAGCGTCACGGTCACCGAGCTCTGCCCCAGGCGCTCGGAGACGACCTCCGCAGGCACTCCCGCCGAGGTCGTGTTCGTCGAAGCGCAACGGGTCGTCCAGGCGGCCAAGGTCACCGAACTCGAAGCTGCTCGTTCGTCGACGGAGCCTGGTAGACGAGATGTTGTCCTGTTCGACTGTCACCCCGGCCGTCTACAATTGGGGTTGTGACCGTGACGCTCGATCTTCCCGCCGAGGCCCAAGCCCGCCTTCAAGCCGAAGCAACCCGACGCGGCGTCACTCTCGACCAACTCGTCGCGGAACTCGCCGACAGCTTCCCCGCCGAAACGCCCCAACATCGGTTGAGCTTCATCGGGGCTGGCCATTCCGGGCGTGGTGACCTCTCGCGCCGTCACCGCGAGATTCGTGCCGAGCAGACCGCCGGGCTCACCGCACGCGACTTCTGACCCGGTGTCGATCCTCGTTGACACCGGTGTGCTTCTTGGCGCGATCGACGCCGATGATGCCGCCCACGCAAACTGTTCAGCTCTGCTCGACATGCGCGCACCCCGGGGGCTTCTCGTTCCCGTCACCGTCATCGCTGAAGCGTCGTGGCAACTCGAGAACAACGTTGGTGTCGACGCCGAAGTAGCGCTGCTCGACGCCGTCATCGCCGGTGAACTCACCGTCGTGAACCTCACCCCCAATGACTACGTACGAGCCGTCGAGCTGATCCGCCGTTACGCAGACCTCGGCCTCGGCCTCGTCGACGCGTCAGTGATCGCGATCGCTGAACGACTCAACATCACCACCATCGCGACGCTCGACCGGCGCGACTTCGCCGTCGTTCGACCCGCCCACTGCGAAGCGTTCGAACTCCTCCCCTGACCTGGTCACAATCCGGTGACAGACGTAACGAAAACAACCGGAATCCGTCGCACCGCCCGGGCGAACGTCGATCCTCAACGCCTGAACTTCCGACCTTCAGGGCGCGAGGAGACACAGGATGAGATCAACCTGAGCGGAGCTCAGAGCACGTCAGAGCCTCCAGAAATTCCAGTGCGATTCGTTGATGACCCGACCTGGATTGTGTGGTGGTCAGGTGCCATTTCGTTCAGTGCGTACTACACGTCGATGGTCGCTGACGGCGCCGAGGAGTATTGCACGGGTATCCGCGAAGCACCCCGGGGTATGGCTTGGCCGAGGGTCGAATGATCTGGGACTGTCCGGCACAGTGCAACCCGATGCAGTCGCCCCTGTGTTGGCCCTACACTGACCGGCAGCGATCGTCAGGGTCACCGTTGCGCGTTCAGCGCCGACAGTCGTCGAGTTTGACCCAGGCCTGGCGACGGTGGACCGAACAACGTCTGATTGGGTTCGCACCTTCTCTGTAGTCTCGTGCTGTGGGTCAGTCATTGAGGAACAAAGGGCTGAACCGGGCGCAACAAGTCGTCGTGTCGATCGGGTGGGGAGTGCTCCTGTACGTCGTTGCCTCCTACCTCGCAATTCGATTGGCGATGACGAACGTCTTCGGAGCTGACGGCTGGTTCAACTACGCCCCGAACGGTGCGACGCTGATATCGCCTGAGATTGGTGGCGGGCCTCAGACGGCGGAAGACATCGTCGACGTGGTCGCAGTCGGTCTGTGGGTCTTCGGCTCGACGTGGCTCTTCCGCACTCGCACCATCACCGCTGACCTAGTCGAACCGCTCGACTGAGGCCACGACGTGGACACCAACGGCCGACGCGTACGCGGGGCAGG
>JBBRSC010000166.1:0-7647 GCA_038245795.1 Acidimicrobiales bacterium | reverse complement strand
CAGCGCGCTCTGGCAACGATTCTCGGCATCGGTGGCAGCGCTCCCGGACATCGTGATGGCGGGCGCTCCGAGCGACGAACTCCACGCCGCTGAAGGCATCCGATATTTGATGCGCTATCTCTCTGCGGGCATTGCGATGTGTGTCGAACACGACGACGTCGACCATCCCGAGATCGGAACCCTGATAGAGAATCGTCGGTCATGGGGCCTCGACAACCCTGATACCAAGTACGGCTTCACGCGTCTTGCGCCCGACGGTTGTTATCGCATCACTGGTTCGCCCGGCTCCGCCCGCCATCTCGAGCTGCAGGTCAATACTGGCCATTTCGCCGATGGCGACTTCACCGGATGGCGGGCGCTTTCTCGCTGGTCAACCGACGACATCGTCGCCGAAGCGGATGGCTCGGTGGTCGTCGAGATCGCGCCCGAGCGCCCCGACGGAGCCCGGAACTGGATGGCGACCGGGCCGGATGCCAGCTACCTCCATGCTCGCGAGTACTTCAGCGATTGGGCCAACGAGGAGCCAGCGTGTTTCGTGATCGAACGGGTCGATGAATCCCCGACTGCGAGCCAGCTCAACCTCGACACGTTGGAACGACGAATGGATCTGTTGGACCTGTGGCTCGACGTCGGGGCCAGATGCTGGGCCGAACTCGGCCGCGGCTTCGCGAGCGGATCGCCCAACGACATCACGCCCTTCGTCCCGTCGTTGACCGCAACCGGGCTCGGCGGTCAGGCCTACGGGATGGGGACCTACGTCTGCGCGACGGACGAAGCGGTGATCGTCGAGTTCGCGCCGCCCAACGCCCGCTACTGGTCGCTCTCATTGGCGACGTTGTTCTGGGAGTCCTCCGACATCGCCAATCGCTCATGCTCGATCAACGATCACACCGCAACCATCGACCCCGATGGGCGCGTACGAGCCGTCATCAGCCACCAGGATCCAGGCTGTGCGAACTGGCTCGATCCCGCCGGTTACGAGCGAGGCACGTTGGCGGTTCGCTACCTGCTCGCGGACTCCGTGCCGACGGTGTCGCTGCGCACCGTTCCCCTCGACGTGTTGCGCGACGAGATGACCAGCGGCGCACTCGCGGGAACCGCGACGCTCGATCCAGACGGTCGATCCGAACAGATGCGAGCCCGCAGATCCGGCGTGGCGCGGAGATATCGACGATGACCGATCGCTTCGTGGTGGGGACCGGGCGATGTGGCTCCACGCTGCTCACCACCATGCTCGATACCCACCGTGATGTCGTCGGGTTGAACGAGGTGTTCACCGGTCTGGATTGGGGTCGCCGCTTCACGACCGACCCGGTCGACGGCGCATTCGTGGCTGAGGTGCTCGGGACGCCGAATCACGTCATCGACTTGGTCCTGGGAAAGGGGTACGACGCCGAGGAGGTCACCTATCCCTTCCGGCCCACCGATCGCTACCGGCGAGGTGATCCGATTCCGTGGATCCTGACATCGACTCTCGGTCACCTCAGCGATGACCCTGACTCCCTCTGGGACGATCTCTCGGACTGGATGTCCCGCCGCGGAACATCCCGCATCGGGGATCACTATCGAGCGCTGTTCTCGGAACTCGGTCGTCGTCAGGCGGCATCATGCTGGGTGGAGCGCTCAGGATCGTCGGTCGACTATCTCGATGGGCTCCTGGCGACCTTTGATCAACCGAAGATCGTCCACCTCATCCGCGACGGTGCCGAGGTGGCCCTGTCCATGCGGGGCCATCCGTTCTATCGACTCGCCGTGCAGTTGGTCTATGGCGTGATGCCGGACGGAGTCGATCCTGATGATGAGGACGCCGTCATCGATGGCTGGCTGACCGGTCAACCACCAGTCGAGCTCTTTGGGCGCTACTGGTCGGATCAACTCGAGCACGGAGCCGCAGCGCTCGCATCGCTCGACGATCAACATCTCTTGACACTCCGATTCGAGGAGATGGTGGCGGACCCGATCCCAGCGATGATCGAGCTAGCAGCGTTTTTCGAACTTCCGGAGGATCACGGGTTCGCCGAGCGCGCGGCAGCACTCGTTCGAGGTGTCCCACCGCTCCGTGCGCCAGCGCTGTCGTCCTCCGATCGAGCGGGAATCCTCCTGGCCTGCCAGCGCGGCAACGCGGTGTTGGCCGACGTGACATGAATCAGATCTGGTTCCACCGAACCTGACACGGGTGTCAGTGATGTGAGTACGCTCCCGCCATGCGCGAATTCAGAGACGTCCGTGATCGCCGGACGTATGAGGCGTTGCCCGTCACGGAGTTCATGACGGAACTCGAGGGCATCCAGTCATCGGTCTGTGTCACCCGGAATCAGGTGTGGGGCCATGTCGCGGACGGGACCTTGGCGCTGCCGGTACTCCGCCGATTCGCGAAGGAGTACTACTTCCTCGGCGTGAAGTACACGAGCGAGTTCGGGTCGCTGGTGGCCAACGCCCCCGATCCCGACGCGCTGTCCCTCGACAGCAGCGAACACTTCAGCCACTGGAGCCAGAACCTGGCCGACGAGACCGGATTCGCAGGCGACCGAAACCACGTTGACATGAAGATCGAGTGGGCGGGGATGCTCGGCATCACCTCTTCCGAACTCGAGAGTTATGTACCGCTCCCCGAGACCCTCGGGATGGTCCTTGGCGCCTGCTACTACATGCGTCGATCGTACGAGGAAGGACTGGCGGCGTTCGGGTGGGCCGGCGAGCGATTCGCGGCGGGGACGGGCTACGCCAAGATGATGTTCGAGGGCATGCGCGACCACTACGGCCTGGAGGTCGAGAACTTCCGGGTACACGCCTACGCAGAAGCCGACCATGGCGACGCAGCCGACTATCTGTTGCGCCAGGTGGCGGTGACGGGGCTACAGCAACATCGGATCCGCACCGCCATTATTCACGTGTTCACGCTGCGGAACAGCCGATCCATGGCGCTCAACCGTTGGTTGGACGAGCCGGGAGCGCTGCGGTGAGGAACGTCAGGTTCCTCCTGCGCTGATCGTCATGAGCGCCTCGGCCTGTTCGCACCAATGCTCCACGGAGCGACTGACAAATCTCACATTGATGATGGTCGCCCCCACGTCGGTGAGTTCGTGGATGCGCTCACTGGTGACGTCGGGTGCCGCACTCGGATCGATGCCGTAGGCCCAGAGGATCACCTCGAATCCGTCGGGTCGATCGTGATCAGCAAGCGCCGATCGGAGCTGGTCATCGGTCATGGCGAACGGAACCCACCCCGTCCCGAACTCGACGGCTCGTCGCAACGAACGCCCGCTGCGGCCCCCGACCCACACATCGACCTCTGATCGCGGCGAGTGCGGCGAGATCACCAGATCGTCCACCAGATGTCGGCCCCACGCTCGACGAATCTTGCGTAACGATTCATCCGCCAGCGACCCGCGGTGCTCGAAGTCCGCGCCCAGTAACTCGAATTCCGCTTCGAGCGAACCGACCCCGACTCCGAGAATCACCCGACCACCCGACAGCACGTCGAGGGTTCCATAGCGCTTCACAATCTCCAGTGGATGGTGATATCCGAGCACCAGGACGTGTGTTGCCAATCGAATCCGTGTGGTCTGAGCGGCCATCCACGACAGCGTCGACAGCGGATCCCAGTACGTCGCGCCCCGAGTCTCCGCCACCGATTGAGGCACGGCGATGTGTTCGCTGCACGAGAGATGGTGATACCCCAATCGGTCAGCGCAGCGGGCGATCGCGGTCAGTTGTTCCGGGCCGGCCGCTGTTTCCCAATCAGCATGGCCCTTGGGATTGAGCGTCACGATCGGCGTAGTGATTCCGAACCGCACGCGTCGATCCTGCCACCTACCGTCGCGACCATGACGCCCGAAGAGATCACCGAGATGTCGACCCCGCCGTGGGAAGCGGTCCGAGCCGCGCTGAGAGCGGGCGATCTCGTCGCCGCCGAACGTGCCGTGGACGATGCTGCAGAGCGGACGCGGAGTCTGCAGGAGTACTCGGTGAATTGGATCACATCGCTCCTGAGCTTCATCGCCGATACCTACGGCGAGGAGCAGGTCGAGGCCGCGCTCCGGAGGACCGGCGACGAGTTCATCCGCCCTCGACGCGGTGATGCCGCCCGATGGGACGAACTCCCGGCGGAGGTGCGTGCGCGGGCGATCACCCGAGCGATGGTCGCCAACGGTGGCACCGCGGAGGTCAGCGAGGACGAGGAGAAGATCACCCTCGAATTTCGTTGTGGATCGGGCGGTCGCCTCATCGACGAGGGCCGCTATGGGCCGAACGGCTACTTCGAGCTCACCGAGGCGGGTCCCCGGACCTTCGGACGTGATCAACTCGGTGTGTACTGCGCGCACTGCTCGATCAACAACGAGATTCAGCCCATCGAATGGGGTAGCGCTCCGACGACCGTTGAAACGCCGCCGATGGGACCGGGGGAGACGTGTACCCACCACGTCTATCGGACACCGAACCTGTTGCCCGCCGAGGTCTATGTCCGGCTCGGTCTCCGTCAACCGATCGAGCGAGCGAGTGAGCTACCCACAGGTTCGTCTGGCTCAAATGAGTAGTCGGTACTCAGGTCGACGCGCCCCATCTCCGATGACACTGGAGGCTTACCGAACACCCAGAGGAGCACACAGTGGGACTTTTCAAGCAGATGAAGGACATGAAGACCATGGTCGGGGCAGCCCCCGGCCTGATGGATCAAGCCAATCAACTGACAGCCAACGCCGCTGCGATGCAGGCCCAGGGTGTGCCCGCCACGCCATACATGGCGGCTCAGGAAGTGGCAGTGCCCGCTGAGCAGTTGGAACCCATCGCCGGCGTCGACCTCGCAACGTTCGCCCAGGTGTCAGCCGGCCTCGCCGCCTACAACTACGACACATCGAAAGCCGTCGAGATCGCTGCAACCCGCGGCATTGACGAAGTCAGCTGGACAACCGCCGTCGATGGCTGGAACGCACGGATTGCCGCCAACCCGGCCGTTGCCAAGCAGTTCAACAACCACTACACCGGTCGTGCCTGAGCTATGGGGATGTTCAAAGACCTCAACACGCTGAGCAAGCAATCCAAAGCCATGGCCAAGACCCACGATGTGGGAGCGGATCTGGCGAGCATGCAATCGAAGCTGGAAAACCTCAATCAGTCGATGGCTGTGGTCGCCAACGGTCAAGCGATCACTCACGGCACGATGGCCACGGCCACGATCATGTCGGTCGCCCAGGGCGGCGCCATGATCAACTTCCAGCCGAGCTGCACCGTCGAGCTGTTGGTCACGCTTCCCGGTCGACCACCGATCCCCGTCACCAAGACGGAGATCATCCCGGCCATCTTTCTGGCCAGAGCCCAACCGGGACAACAGGTCAGCATCAAGGTGATGCCGCACGATCTGAACGATCTCTTCATCGACTGGGCTGCCCCCGTCTGACGGGAACAGCTCGGGCAACACATCGTGGCGGGACCACGAGCCGCAGCAACGACTGTGGAGCCGGCGGGCGCGTTACTGGCCAGGCGACCCTCGTGGTTGTCTGGCCAGATTCGCGTGCGACACTCTCCACATGGACGGGCCGCTGAATCGAACCTCACCGGCGGGACGATGGCCCTTCGTCGGTCGACTCGACGAGATCGCATCGATTGGTCGCCTGTTGGAGGACCCGGCCCATGCCGGAGTGATCATTCGGGGTGCAGCGGGGACCGGAAAGAGCCGAATCGCTGATCATGTCCTGCGCGAGCAGGAATCCGCGGGCCGGCTCGTCGAGCGGGTGTTTGGCACCATCGCCACGGTCGATGTTCCCCTCGGGGCAGTTGCCCACCTCCTCACCAGGGAGACCGTCGCGTCGACCGCGCTCGATCGCTTCGCCGCAACCCGTGATGCCATCGATCTCGTACGCGGTACGGGACCCTCGATGCTGATCGCGGTCGACGACATCAATCTGCTCGACGCCGCCTCGGTGACCCTCCTGGTTCAATTGTTGAGCGCCCGAACCATCGAGCTGATTGCGACCGTTCGCGACGGCGAGATCGTGTCGGACGCCATCGAGAGCCTCATCCGATCGCAGCGGCTCTCTGAGTTCGAGGTCATCGACTTCGATCGTGATGCGACCACCGAGTTCCTGCGGTCAGTGCTCGGGGGACCGGTCCACCACAGCGCGTCGTCGGCAATCTTCGAGATCACCAGGGGCAACCTGCTGTTCCTCCGGGAAGTTCTCACTTCGACATTGGCACGCGAATCGTTGGTCCAGGATCGGGGGGTCTGGCAGTTGGTGTCGACGCTGGCCGTCGGTTCGCGCCTGTCCGAGACCATTCGTGAACGCCTCGACGATGTCAGCGCCAACGCTCGGGCCGTGGTCGACCTGATCGCGTTGTGCGAACCGGTCGGCTTGGCGATGCTCGAGGCAGAAGGGGCGTTGGAGGGGGTCCTCGAACTCGAGGACCAGGGCATCGTGGTGGTGTCGCCGTCAGATCATCGGCTCGAGGTGCGTCTCGCGCACCCGCTCTACGGCGAAGCGCTCCGCGAACACATGGGCACGCTCCGTCGGCGACAGACGGTCCTGGCTCACGTATCCCGCATCGAACACCTGGGAGCCCGACGGCGTGAGGATGCGATGCGGCTGGCACTCTGGCGCCTTGACGCGGGCGTCGCCGCCGATGGGTCCGTGCTGGTCGCTGGCGCGCGGGTTGCCCGCGCAGCAGATGACATGGCGCTGACCGAACGCCTCGCGCGATCGGCCCTCGGCGTTTTTGCGGCAGACGAGCCTGGACGAGCTGGAGCGCTGGCGTTGCTGGGCGATGCCCTGTTCGAGTTGGGCTCATTCGTCGACGCCGACGCGGCCGTCACCGAGGCCTTGACGATGCAGACGGATCCCTTCGAGCTGATGGCCCTTGCCATGAGTGGACATCGAATCCGATTCTGGGGGCTCGGCGACCCCGATGGTGCCCACGCCGTGCTCGATAGCGTCATCTCAACGGTCAACGATGCGCTCGTCCACGACGCGCTCCGTACGGGCCACGCCACGGTGGACGCATTTGGGGGACGACCAGCCTCTGCAATTTCCGTCCTGGATGAGATCACAGCAGACCTGGACCTGATCGAGGTGGCGGGAGCCATCCCGCGCAGCGTTGCGCTCGCGCAACTGGGACACACGACCGATGCCATCGATGTTGCCCGACGCGGTCGGCTCCTACATCTCGGGCTTGATGACCCGGCGTCCGTCGGCCAACCAACACTGCATCGGGTCACGGAGGCGTTCGCGCTCACCGAGGCGGGTTGCTTCGCAGAAGCAAATAGCGTCGCGGCCACAGCGTCGGCCGAAGCAGCCGAGGCGGGGGTGCCGCTGCTCGAGGTGTGGTGTGCGCTCATGTCCTCCCGGTGTTTCATGCTCTCGGGCCAGCTGGCGGATGCGGCGCACTGGGCGACGGAGGCTGAGGCGTTGTCGGAGGCTGCGCACTTTCCGGTGGCGCGACGAATGTCGCTGTCGTTGAAGGCAGCCGTCGCCGGCCAACGTGGAGATGCAGGAGCGGCGGAGGCAGCGGTCGCGGCGCTGGATCGATGCCCGCCGGACGCTGCATTCCTGCTGTTCGAAGCCGGCATCGGTCGAGCCTGGGCGTCGAGCGCCGCTGGTCACACTGAGACGGCGCGCGCACTGTTGGTGTCGTCCGCCGAGGGTGCCTGGGCGT
>JBBRSC010000165.1:0-7664 GCA_038245795.1 Acidimicrobiales bacterium | reverse complement strand
GGCGTGGATATAGACGAACATCATCGACCCGGCGAACTTTGTGATCGCATCCGCCACACGTAGCTGCACATCCGCGGCCCGAGCTTCCCTGTGGGCGATCGTGACCGGATGATGCTCTGGTGGTTTGGTGGGGTCGGTCATGGCAAGTCCTCCATCGGTTCGCCGAGCCTCCGATCGTAGGACCCGCTGAGTCTGCCGCCGGTACAGCGACCTCACGACACCGACGCAGCACCCTTCGAGTAGCACTCGCAGTCCCTCGATTGCTGGTTCAATCCCAGCCGGGTCCACCGAGCTGCTGCGACCATAAACGCCCGGCTTCGTCAGGCGAGGGAACCGCGGAACAGGCTTTCGCCGGAGTGCACGTGATTACTGCCGTCTGCCTGCAGGGAGATATCCACCAATGGTGCGGTGGCAGGGTCGATGCCGGCCGGCACGATTACTTCGAGGTCCTTCGGCGCGCCCGTCGAGCCATCCATCACTCCGAGCGACGTCGCCGGTGTCCCGTCGTTGTGGAGCAGCCACAATTCGAAGAAGTGACCGGAGGGGGGAACCGGCATCTTGGCGGTCGTCAGGACCACATGGGTCTCACCATTCACCTTGACGAGCTTTACGGACCCTTCGCCAGTGTCGCCGGTCAGCCGGTTCAGCGGCGCCGTCCGTAGCACGACCGGTCCAGACGCGACCTCCCGTGCCGGCCCGTCGCTGACATTGTTGGCAACAACGACAATGCCGCCCGCCAGGGCCAAGATCGCAGCTGCTGCTGCAATCGGCCGCCAACGAGCGCGAGACGACAGCGCAATGACGTTGTTTCCGATGTCGGGAACCCCAGTGGCTGACATCTCAGCGGCTGGCTCATCGGAGTCGGTCCGAACCACTGAGAGCGCCACCGGGCGATGGCGTTCGAGGGCCACGGCACCGACGATGCTCGCCCAGAGGTCGTCTGGCGGTTCATCGAGCGCCGCGTAGTCGGCGTCGAGAAGGACCGACCGGATGCGGTCGTAGTCCCGCGCCATGTCAGCGGCGTCGGCGCTCATCTCGTGCCCGGTGAGCAGACCGTCAATGATGTCGGCGGAGAGTTCATCACGATCGAACTGCGTCATCGAAACCCTCCAAGTGTCGTCGCAACCGTTCGAGGCCACGTCGGATGTCTGACTTCACGGTACCGAGAGGAACTCCGCATTTTTCCGAGATCTGCGTATGGGTGAGGTCGTCGAGAAACGCCATGCTGACCATGGTCCGGGCCCGTTCTGGCAGCTGGCGAAGGGCCTCGACCAGCAGGAGGCGCTCAGCGGTCCGCTCAGCCGACCCGAAAGCTGCGAAGGAGCCGGTGGTCGGCTCGAGCTCCGCATCGGTGGAGATACCACCTTTGGCGGCGGAACGGGTTTGATCGATCACCTTGTAGCGGGCAATGCCCAGCAACCATCCGGGGATTGTCCCGGCTTCGGGGCGGTAGCGGTCCCTCGATTTCCAAGCGGCGAGGAACACTTCCTGTGTGGCATCGCGAGCCATATCGGCACCCAGGGTACGAAGACAGTAGGAATAGACCAGCTTGCCGTGGGCGTCGTAGATGGCTTTGAGGCCCGCGTCGTCACCACACCTGAGCGCCGCGACGAGCGGATCTTCGTCGCGTTCGAGGTCCTCGAGAGCGGGCACTTGGTCCACGGACGAAGAATAGACCGGCACAACGCTCAGATTGCTACCCCGCATCGGGTACCTCTCAGGTGTGAACCCGAACGATGTTCGGAGGAGGGCGAGCTGTGTCACGTGAAGGTCTTCGGAGCCGGGCATCCCATCGGATGCAATTTGATCGTCGATTCGCAAGCCGGGAATTTCAGTCGCCGGCCCCGAGCCAGCCGTCCACGCGTTCCAGCAGGTAGCGGCTGACATCAAGACATCGCTCGAGCGTGTCGCAGAGGTCCTCGCTGCCCATGAAGATCTGGCTGAGGGACACATCGACCCGGCCGACAATGGTGAGCGTCCGTTCCGCAGCATCGGTGACGGAAGCGAACGAATCAATGGCCGAGACCTCGAGCGGGAGCTCGGTTCCGCCTGTGCCTGCCAACTCCGTCGCGAGGACCAGGAGGTCTGGGCAGTTGCCGAGCGGCGGCATCGACCAGGTGAAGATCAGCGGGCAGGTATAGCGATCCTCGGGCTCGGCATCCTCAGGCAGATCGAGCACCTGGTCTTCGAACGCAAAGACCACGCGGGGTTCGATCTCGAAGGAGAGGTGCAGATCGAGCGGGCCTCCGCATCCCTCTTCGGGGTGCAGATCGACTTCCCACGCCTGGCGCATGGAGTACGACTCGACGAAGTGGCGCTCATCGTGGACGTGAAAGCCATGTCGTTGCGCGTGATCCTTGAGGTCAGCTACAAATCCGGGGACGTCGATCAGCGCCATTGCCCGAGATCCTAGAGTGACGATGTGAACGACGAGGCATTGCTGGCGATTCTCCATGAGGGTGCAACGGCCGTGGCCCACTCCCTGACCTCGATCAGCGAATGGCGGGCGGCCGGGGATCGCGAGGATCAATACGGCCTCGATCTCGTCGCGGATCCTGTGGTCTGCGGCGTGCTCATCGACGCTGGCCTCGGGGTGCTGTCCGAGGAGAGCGGCCGGCATCACCCCGAACGCGAGGTCTGTGTGGTGGTCGATCCGGTCGATGGGTCGACCAACGCCAGCCGCCGGATCCCCTGGTACGCCACGAGCTTGGCGGCGGTCGACCGCGACGGTGTGCGGGCCTCGTTGGTCGTGAATCAGGCGACCGGTGTGCGCTATCACGCGCTCCGGGGCGGTGGGGCGTACCGCAACGACGTCCGGATCCACGTGTCGGACACGACAGCACTCTCGAGCGCAGTGATCGCCATGAACGGCCACGCTCCGGTGTACTTCGGGTGGGGCCAGTTCCGAGCGCTCGGCGCAGCGGCCCTCGACATGTGTCTTGTGGCCGAAGGTGCGATCGACGGCTATCTGGATTGCACCGAGTCGAATCACGGTGTGTGGGACTACCTGGGTGCAATGTTGGTGGTGACCGAGGCGGGGGGAGTGGTGACCGACGTCGATGACCGGGAACTACTCGTGTTGGACCATGCGGCGCGTCGGGCGCCCGTCGTCGGTGGCACCGCCGAGTTGCACGAAGCTTTGGTCACGGCGCGGCGAGCGTTTCCGGGCCGATGAGATCCTGCTGACGTGCTGTACCGCTGGTTCCTTCGGTTCTACGGCCGGTTACCCACATCGATCCGATACCGGGCCGTTCGACTCCTCAAGCCGAGTTACACCGTGGGGACCATCCCGTTCGTCTTCCGATCCGATGGTCGGGTACTGCTGGTCCGCCATTCCTACAAGCACGGCTGGGCCACCCCCGGCGGGTTCGTCAATCGCAACGAGTCACCCCCGGATGCCGCGGTCCGCGAGGCACGAGAAGAAGTCGACCTGGGCGTGCGCATCGTGGGGGAGCCGTTGGTGGTGGTGGAGGCTTCCACGCAGCGGGTCGAGATCGTGTTGATCGCGGAGCCGTTGCCGGGCGTGGATCCGGACAGCGCCCGGGCGGCGTCTGTGGAGATCGTGGAGGTTGCCTGGTTCGATCCCGGCGATCTGCCGGCGCTCCAGGAGGAAACCATCGCTGCCTGGGCCGCCGTCGAGCGGTCCGGTCGCCGATCACTACCATGACGTCGCTGTCGATGACGGTCCGGGGCGTGTAGCTCAGTTGGTTAGAGCGCTGCCTTTACATGGCAGATGTCGGGGGTTCGAATCCCTCCACGCCCACTTCGTGATGTCTCAAGTCGTCGGTACCTCCTGAACCTGCGGTTCGGGGGTTCCTCCCGCGACGAGGTTTCGAGGTTGTGGACTCCGCCGGTTCCACTGACCCAGATGCGGTGCGGATGATCAGGGACCTAAGTCCCTATGAGGCTCGCGAGACCCGGCGTAGTTTCGATGTGTCGGCGCGAGAAGCCTCTGGCCAGGGTGTCCGAGGAACAAGGAGTTGCCATGAACATCAGGATTGCCCGCTACCGCCGACAGGTCGGCGCATTGGCCTCGGTGCTCGCGCTGGTCGCGCTCGCTGGGTGCACCTCGCTGCCGGCGTCGGACACGGAGAAGCAGGCGGTGTGCGCGAGGGACGTCTCGATCGCCGAGGTCTCGGTAATGATCCTCGCCGCGCCGATTGACTCGACGATCCACATGGAGATCGACTGGGCGTACGTCGACGGTTCGGACGCTGGCGTGTCCCGTCGACCCAACGTGATCGGTCCGCTCGAGGTCGGGCAGACCTACGTCCTGCCGCCGGGCTACAACAGCTGGGGCTTCGTCGACCTCGGTCGTTGCCTCGACGTTGTCGGATCGCCCGGGGTGAGGTTCCAGGTCACCTCGTTCCCGGTCGTGGACCCGGGGATCATCCTGCTCTATGCCGCATCCGGAGGTCACGTGCCATCACAAGCCAACATCAACACCGGGCACCTCCCCTGATGCAGCCGGTTGTGAGGGACATGTGACCTTCGCCCCTGGGTCATCGACAAAGCCAAGGACGCGCCTCTCGGCAAGTAAGCATCACCCTTGGTCGAGGATGCCATCGTGACCGCGTCGCGTCCGATGGCGAGCAGCCCTGAACTCGTCGGGGAAACGAGTGACCTTCGGCCCTGGCTTGCCGCGGCGATCCTTCCGATGATGGATGTTGGGAGTCAACGAGCGAAGGGTTGCCGATGATCCACGATCCTCCAAAGCGCGGCGTGACGGACGTCTCGAACGTGACTCGACCGGGTTCAGACGTATCCGGCCGACGATGACCGACGACGTGGGAGCCGAACCGGCGGTCACGTCGCGGCGGGATTTCTTGATCGTCGCTGGCGCCGGCGCCGGAGCGATGCTGGTGGCGGGGTGCGGTGGCGGGAAGACCGGCAGCTCGCCGACAGTCTCCGCCGGCGGGGAGTTCGTGCAGCCGGCCGTGCGGAGCAGCCGCGACGGTCGCCTTGAGGTGACGCTCCGGGCTGAAGCCCAGAAGGTTCCGTTCGGGAACGGCACGAGGTTTGCGTACACCTACAACGGCTCCACCCCAGGCCCGACGCTCAGCGTGAGACCGGGTGACCGTTTGGTCGTGACCCTCGAGAACCATCTCGACACCGACACGAACCTGCACACCCACGGACTTCACGTGTCGCCGAGCGGCGACGCCGACAACATCTTCGTGACCGTCTCGCCCCGCCAGTCCCACACCTACACCTATGACATCCCGGCCGATCACCGTAGCGGCCTGTTCTGGTACCACCCCCACGCCCACGGTCACGTCGCCGAACAGGTCGCCGCCGGTCTTGCCGGTGCCATCGTCGTCACTGACGGAATCGATGAGAGCCCCGAGCTGACCTCGTCGACCGAACGTGTGTGGGTGCTTGCCGACCCTCCGGTCGGCTCTGATGCCCGGGCATTTGCGGTGTCAGGGATGGGCCAGATGCAGGGTCGCCAGGGGGACCGGGTACTCGTCAACGGCGTCTACCAGCCTGATGTCGCGACAACGGCGGGAGTGTTGGAGCGCTGGCGGTTCGTCAACGCCAGCGCGTCGCGCTATTACCGACTTGCGCTCGACGGGCACCAGATCCACGCCATCGCGTCCGCCGGGGGTCGGCTCGCCGCTCCGGTCACCATGGATGAGTTGATGCTCGCGCCGGGCGAGCGGACCGAGCTCCTCGTCACACCGACCCAGTCCGGCACGTACCGGCTGCGCGCACTGTCGTATGACCGAGGCGCCACCGGAATGGGCGGCGGAATGGGTGGCGGAATGGGTGGCGCAACCAACTCGGGCAGGGAGGAGTTGACCGTAGCCACGATGACCGTGACGGGCAACGCTGGGCCAGCCGCAGTGCCGTCCCGACTTGCCGATCCCGCGTCGATGACCCTCGCGCCGGCGATGACGACGCGAACACTCGAGCTTGCGATGGGTATGGGCAATGGCTCGATGATGGGTGGCGGTGGCTCGATGATGGGCTTCACCATCGACGGCAAGACGTTCGACCCGGCTCGGACCGACATCACGATCCGCTCTGGTGCGGTCGAGGAGTGGACGATCCGCAACACCTCAGCAATGGACCATCCCTTCCACCTTCACGTGTGGCCCTTCCAAGTCATCGACGGCGGTGGCCCCGGTGGCTGGAATGACACGGTGAACGTTCCCGCGAACAGCGAAGTCCGCATCCGCATTCCGTTCACCGGGATTTTCGGACGCACCGTCTATCACTGCCACATCCTGGATCACGAGGACCTCGGCATGATGGGGGTCATCAACGTCTCGGGTTGAGTGAATCAGGCGCGATGACACGTACCCCCTCGTCGCCAGCCCCGGAAGTAGTTGTTCCATCAAACTATCTAGTTGTAGGTTCGAACTACTATGAAGGTGAATGAGGTGCTGATCAGCGACGTGCTCGCGTTGCAGGACCAGATGATGGTGTTTGTGCGGGCGTTCGGGATGCTTCAATCGGACCGAACGCCGTGCGGGGTTGCCGTGCCGGTATCCGAAGCACACGCCTTGGCAGAACTTGCGCGGGAACCGCGGTTGTCCCAACAGGAACTGGGCCGACGGCTGCGGTTGGAGAAGAGCACCGTCAGCAGGCTGGTTCGCCAACTCGACACACGAGGGTGGGTGGAACGAGATGGCGACGAACTCGACGGTCGTATGGTTCGTCTGTCGTTGACGGATCAGGGAGGCGAAGTCGCCGCGGACCTTGCCTCGGCACGGTCGGCCCGCTTCGAGCGGCTTGTCGCTGCGATCCCTGAGGATCAACGCCGCGCGGTCTTGTCGAGTCTTTCCGTACTGGTGGAGGCCATGCATGAACAACCCTGATGGAGCTTCGGATCCGAAGGGACGACGCTGGTGGGTCGCCGGTGCGGCTGTCGTGATCATCCTCGGGGTGGGCGGCGCCTGGTTCGCGTTCGGGCGGAACCAACACAGCGCTGGGACCAGGGATCAGACGATGGCGGCTCGTGCCCAGCAGGTGATGCCGTTCGACCTGAGTCGCACCACGCACACGTTCACCCAGACGGCCGACGGCGGTGTGCAGAGCGTGACGGTCAACGATTCCGCTGACACGCAAGACTTGACGCTGATCCGGGCTCACCTGAGCGACGAGGCCGAGCAGTTTCGGAAGGGCGACTACTCGGATCCAGCGAAGATCCATGGCATGGACATGGGCGGCGTCAAGGACCTCGAGCAGGGAGCGGCGCGAGTATCTGTCGTCTACGCCGATATTTCCGGCGGCGGTCAGGTCACATACACCTCGACCGAACCGGGGCTTGTGTCAGCAATACACGCGTGGTTTGATCGCCAGTCGACTGATCACGCCATGCCCGGGATGGGCGGCTGATCACCGGGCTCGACCACGTCAGCCAGAGGTTTGGACGGGCATCACGTCGTATCAGCGGGTGTCCTTGTTGGGACCTTCGCCTCTGTCGGGTGGGGGGTGGTGTGAATACCGTTGGGGGTATCGAAGATTCTTTGGAGGTGTTCTGATGAAGGCACTCGTGTATCACGGTCCGGCAGCGATGGCGTGGGAGGACGTTCCGAAGCCGGTGTTGATTGATGACACTGATGCGATCGTGCGGGTTGACACGGTGACGATTTGTGGGACTGATCTTCATATCTTGAAGGGTGATGTTCCGGCGGTGACTGATGGTCGGATCTTGG
>JBBRSC010000164.1:0-7684 GCA_038245795.1 Acidimicrobiales bacterium | reverse complement strand
GGTGGATCCCGACGTGAAGAGGACCACCGCAACATCGTCGGGCGCGGCGTCGATCTGCTCGTATGGTTCGTGCCCGAGGACCTGCTCGAAGCCTCCTGATCCGCGGACCGCAATGACCTGATCCGCGTATTCGTCGATGGTGGCAACCGCCATGCCGACGGCCGAGAAGATCGCGGCCGGTCGAGTCTGTTCGATGACGCGCCTCACGTCCGCGGTGCTCGCCAGATGATGAATCGGTACCGCAATGGCCCCGAGTCGCCAGCACGCCCGGTACAACGCAATGGTTTCCCACCAACTCGGCGTCTGGAAACACACTGCGTCGCCTCGACGCACGCCAAGCGCGCGCAAGCCGCCAGCGAGTCGTTGGACCCGCTCGGTGAGCTCCGCTCCGGTGAGCCGAAGGTCGCCGTCAATCACGCAGACCCGATCCGCGATTCCCGGTCGGGCGGCAACATCGGCGAAGCGTTCCTCGATCGACGTCATGTTGGCGAGCTCCGGATAGGCGAAGCGGACGTCGTGGTCCCAGGTCGGTCGAATCATCAGGCTGTCAGGCTGGCAGAAGAGGTGCGCCGGCGCGCAGCCCATGCCGGGCGATGGTTGAGCTCATGTGAATCGTTGGGTGATCCAGCCGGGCGAGGTGCTGGTCCGGCCTGATGCGACCGCACCACCGACATAGTTGAGCTGCGCCTCGATCGTGCCAGCGCCGACGCAGAGGCCGCGAATGTCGCGATAGGCGCGTTCGAGGGGGTACTCGCGGCTGTAGCCGTAGCCGCCGAGGAGCTGCATCGATTCGTCGATCACGTACTTTGCGGCTCGGTTGGCCGCGGTCTTGGCCATCGCCGTTTCGAGCGGCGGAGGAGTGCCACCCGGTCCAGCCAGATGGACGGCTCGCCGCAGCAACAGGCGCGCCGAATCCAGCGCTATGGCCATGTCGGCCAACTTCCACTGGAGACCCTGCATCTCAGCCAGCGGGCGTCCATTGATGACGCGATCGTTGAGGTAGCGGGTGGCGTATTCGAGGGCGCCGGACGCCGCACCGACGCACATCGAGGCGTTCCCGCATCGCTCGTGGTTGAGATGCGCGAGGAGGACCTTGAAGGCGTCGGTCGAGTCGGGGTCGCCGGCGATCAGCACATCATCGGGACCGATCATCACGTCATCAAAAGCGATCTCCGCTTCGGTGGCGGCATGGACGCCCATCGACTTGTGGACTCCCGCAACCGACACGCCCGGCCGGTCCATGTCGATGACCACGGCACCGAGCCCCTTGGCGCCCGATCCGCCCGGCCATCGGCACCACACGAGGATCCCCGTGGCGACATGGCCGAGCGTCGAATAGTTCTTGTACCCGTTGAGCCGCCATCCACCGGTGACCGGGTCGTCGGTCAACGCGCTTCGCATGTTCTGGACTGCCGAGCCGGCGTCGGGTTCGGTGATCCCGATGGACAGCAACGCATCGCCGTTCGCAACGGCGGGGAGCCATCGATCCTGCATGGCCGTTGGGCCGAGGTGTTCGATGCCGCGCGGCGGACCATTGAAGGTGAGTTGGCACCAGATGGCGCTGGAGACATCCGCTCGTGCGATCTCCTCCAACACGATCGAGGCCTCGATGTCGCCATAGCCCAGGCCGCCCCACTGCTCCCCGATCGTGACTCGCAACAGATCCGCCGCGGCCAGTGCCTTGGCGGCGTCCAGTGGTGGCTCGCCGGACTCGTCGTGTTCGTGGGCTCGTGGGGCCACCTCCCGCTCGGCGGTGTCACGGGCGAGTGCTCGCAGCGACGACTGATCGTCGGTCTCGGCGAACGGATCGACGCCCGTTGCGCCCGTCATCGGTGGTCAGCCCTTCTTCGCTCGGATGATGAGAGTGAAACGCTCGTCGACCACCGGGGCGCCGGCTTCGTCGGCCCAGGCAGTCTCCTTCACGTAGAACTCCATGACCGCTGATGTCGTGTCCTTTTCATAGACATCGGAGATTCGGCTTGTGCCGGTCAATGTCTCACCGATCCGCACCGGCCGGTGGTACTCGAACTCCTGCTCACCATGCAGGATCATCCGTCCCGGGCCACGGAGTTTGTCGATGGGGAGGTTGCCGGCTCCGCCGCGGCCGCTGGAGCCCCAGAAGGCCATGACAAACGGGAACGTCACCGGCGCCACAGCATTGTTGCCGGTGTAGAGCGTGGGATCGTCCTTGATCGATGTGGCGAACACCCGTACCGGGCCCGCTTCGATGGTGACGGTCTCGGTACCGAGCTCATGTCCTATGAGTTCGTCGAGTGCCATGTGGATCCCCCGGGGTCGTACCTGACGTGAGCGTCAGGTTAGCTCGCTACCATCGTCGACGATCACGGCTCGACTCCGGGCCGGCGCTCAACAGGCTCGAGGGAGTTGTCGTGGGAATCTTGGACGGAAAGGTCGCCATCGTGACGGGGTCGGGCCGCGGCCTCGGTCGCGAGTTTGCGTTGTGTCTCGCACGGGAGGGCGCATCGATCGTGGTCAACGACATCGGCGTGGCGCTGTCGGGTGCCGACACCGGCGAAGATCCCGCCGCGCAGGTGTGCGCGGAGATCGAAGCGCTCGGGTCGGCTGCGGTGCCGGCGCGTCAGTCAGTAGCGGGGTTCGACACGGCTGCAGCCATCGTGCAGACCGCCATTGATGTGTTCGGTCGAGTCGACATCGTGGTCAACAACGCCGGCATCGTCCGTGATCGGACGCTGCTCAAGATGGAGGAGTCGGACTTCGATGCCGTCATCGACACCCATCTCAAGGGCACCTTCAACATGGTGCGCCACGCAGCGCCACATATGAAGGAGCAGGGGTACGGTCGGGTCATCAACATCACGTCGTCGGCGGGACTGCGCGGCAACTTCGGCCAGACCAACTACGGGGCCGCCAAGGCGGGGATCATGGGGATGACGTTCGTGTGGGCCCTCGAGTTGGCACGGGCCGGAATCACGGTCAACGCCTTGGCACCCGCTGGGGTGACCCGCATGACCGGCGCGTTGGCTGAAGGAGACGAGATCCCGCCGACCCTCGACCCGTCGTTGAATGCGCCACTCGTGGCGTTCCTGGCGTCGGAGCACGCGGCCCACGTCAACGGTCAGATTTTCGGCCGCACCGATTTCTCGTACACGCTGTTCCAGCATCCGAAGCAGATCGCGTGGATGCATCGCGAGGGCGGGTGGGATGTGGACGCGGTGGTCGAACAGTTCGACACGATGCTGGGTCAGCACCTTCAGCCGGTCGGCATGGTCATGCCCAAGGGTCTCAGCCAGACCGAAGTCCGCACCTGACCCCCCGGCCCCCGCGAACTGAGAACGTTCAACCACCGTGCCGGTGGTTGAACGTTCTCAGTTCGCAGTTGGGGTGACTCAGTTCACAGGGGAATCCGGTCGTTGACCTTGCGTCGTCCCTTGAATCCGTCGAACTATTGAACGAGCGCGAGCATTTCGTTGATCGCACTCAGTGACCGTGTCGATCGTCGGCGCACCACCTCGCCCCCCGGAGGTCCTCATGCAGATACGCGACACCACCCAGCGCGCGTCAGCCGATCAGTCGCCCGTCGAGGGCAGCGCTCGCGATCGCGGTGCGCTCGATCGCCTGGCCCGAGCGTGTTACCAGCGCCGCTGGACCGTGCTCATCGCGTGGGTCGTGCTCCTCGTCGGAACGACGGTTCTGAGCAACAACTTCGCCGGCCAGTCGTCGTCGAGCTTCGACATCCAGGGGTCGAATTTCCAGAACGCGCAGGACCTCCTCACCGAGGCTGGCAAGGGGTTCGCCGGCTCGCGTGGACAGGTGGTCATCGCTGCTGATTCCGGAATCAAGGACCCTGTGGTCCAGGCGAAAGTCGAGCAACTCCTGACCAAAATCGCCGCAGTCGAGGGAGTGGCGACAGTGGTCAGCCCGTACGACCTCGCGAATCCCCGAGCGGCATCGCAAATTTCGAAGGACGGCCAGATCGCGTTCGCCGACATCAACTTCTCCTCCACGGATCAGGAGCAGCTGAAGCCACCAGCCGAGTCGATCAAGACCCTCGTGGCGGCGGCCGGCTCCGACAACCTCGAAGTCGAGCTGAGCGGCTTCATGTTCCAGGTTCGCGAGCCGCCGGGCGCCACCGAAGGTATTGGCATTCTCGCTGCCATCATCATTCTGTTGCTGTCGTTCGGCTCGGTTCTGGCCATGGGTCTGCCCATCATGACGGCGCTCTTCGGCATCGGCATCGGCCTGGCCGGGGTCGGCCTTCTGGCGAACGTCATGTCGATGCCCGACTTCGCGAGTCAGCTCGCGGCAATGATCGGGATCGGCGTCGGCATCGACTACGCGCTCTTCATCGTCACCCGTTACCGCAACGCGCTGCACGAGGGTCGGAGCCCAGAGGAGTCGGTGGCGCTCGCCATCCGCACCTCCGGCAAAGCAGTGCTGTTCGCCGGTTGCACCGTGGTGATCTCGCTGCTCGGGATGTTCCTCATCGGGATCGACTTCCTCAACGGCCTGGCGACCGGCGCATCCTTGGCGGTACTCATCACCATGCTCGCCTCGGTCACGTTGCTCCCCGCTGTGTTGGGTTTTGTCGGCCACAAGATCGACAGCCTCGCTCTGCCTTGGGCGAAGAAGTCCACGACCAGCGAACGCAACATCTGGTTCCGGTGGAGTCGCGTGATCCAGCGTCGTCCGTGGACGATGGCGACGATCGGCCTCATCATCTTGGTTGGTTTGGCCCTGCCCGTGTTCTCGATTCGGCTGGGGAGTTCCGACGCCGGCAACCTACCGACCACTGATACGACCCGTCGGTCATACGACCTCATCTCTCAAGGCTTCGGCCCGGGCACCAACGGCCCGTTCGTCATCGCCATTGAGGCCCCGGCCGGCGCCACGTTCGGCCAACTCCAGAAGATTTCGACGAGCATCGCAGCTGATCCCGGGGTCGCTTCAGCGAGTCCAGCCTTCGCTATTTCGGGCAAAATCTCTGACCTCGCACGGTCAGCAACGACCAACGGCCAGACGCCCGATCCGGCAGCGTTTGCCAATCTCGTGCTGCCCGACCGGACTATCGCCCAGATCGTGGTCACCCCGACGACGTCACCGCAGGACGAGAAGACCGTCGAGCTCTTCACACGTCTGAAGGACGACATCATCCCGTCCGCCACCGCTGGCACCGAGGTTCGCGCCTACGTCGGTGGCGTGACCTCCGCCTTCGAGGAGTTGTCGACTGTGCTCCAGGATCGGCTGCCGATCTTCATTGGTGCGGTGCTCGCGCTGTCGTTCCTGTTGTTGATGTGCGTCTTCCGGTCGGTGATGGTGCCGCTCAAGGCCGTCATCATGAACTTGTTGTCGATCGGCGCGGCCTACGGAATCCTCGTTCTCGTCTTCCAGAAGGGCGTGACCTTCGGCCTCGACGTCGGTCGGGAAGGCCCCATCGAGAGCTTTGTGCCGCTGATGATGTTCGCCATCATCTTCGGGTTGTCCATGGACTACGAGGTGTTCCTGTTGTCGCGGGTGAAGGAGGAGTACGACCGCACGGGCGACAACGCAACGGCCGTTGCCGACGGACTCAGTCACACAGCTCGGGTCATCACCGCCGCAGCGGCGATCATGGTGTGCGTGTTCGGGTCGTTCATCTTCGGAGAGGGTCGGGTCATCAAGGAGTTCGGCCTCGGCTTGGCGGTGGCCGTGTTGATCGATGCAACGATCGTGCGCATGATCCTCGTGCCGGCCACGATGGAGCTCCTGGGCGACGCCAACTGGTGGTTGCCGAAGTGGCTCGATCGCCTCATCCCGAGAATCTCGATCGAAGGCGAGCCGGACGACTTCGTTCCGACGCCGCCGAGCGAGCCCGAGGAGCGCGAGCTCGTCGGTGCAGGCGCCCCGGGCTGACGGGTACGGATAGGGTCAGCCGATGGCCAACGACGAGCTGACCCCACCGCTCACCCCGTCTCCGAACACCCCGTCGCTCAAAGACACGTTTCCGCAGCTTCGTGAAGCCCAGGCGACCTATCTCGGCGCCATGGATTCATTGCCGGCCCCGAATCGTCTCACCCATGAGCTGATTCGGTTGGCCTGTTCGGTGATCCTCCGTCATCCCCGCGGCATCGAACGCCACGCCATGCTCGCGGCGGAGTTCGGCGCCACATGGGAGGACATCGTGGGAACACTGGTGCTGACACAACCAGGGTTCGGGCTCGTGCCCGCCATCGACGCCCTTCCCCACGCTCGGTCGGGCTTCGAGCGCGGACTGGCTGACCTGGACACGATCGACGGGGAGCAGGCATGAGCGACGCTGCGCCTCGACCGTTTCTGGTGTTGCCAGCCGTCAACGCCGACAACGAGCATTTCTGGCTGGGTGGCGCCGAGGGGGAGCTGCGGTTCAACCGTTGCTCGGAGTGCGCGACGTGGATTCATCCCCCCTCGCCGCGATGCCCGACGTGTCTGTCGGCCGACATCGGCGTCGACGCGATGACCGGCATGGGCACGGTGCACGCATGCACCGTGAACTACCAACCGTGGTACCCGAACTTCGATCCGCCCTACTCGGTGGCAATCATCGAGATGGACGATGATCCGCTCGTGCGCCTCACCACCAACGTGGTCGGATGTGATCCAGAGTCCGTTCGCATCGGCATGCGGGTGCGGGTGGCATTCGAGGAGTACGACGGCGTGTGGTTGCCGCTCTTCGTGCCAATGGACGAGACAGCCCTCGAGCAGACAGGGGAGTCATCGACATGACAGAGATCGGCGAACGCAACGCGGTCATCTCGGGCGTCGGCCAGTCCCAGATCGGGCGACGCATCTACCGCGATCCGTTGAGCCTCACGCTCGACGCCTGCTTGGCTGCCATCGACGATGCCGGTCTCACCCGCGACGACATCGATGGCCTGGCAACCTACCCGGGCAACATGAGCACGCCGCCCGGCTTCAGCGGCGGCGGAATCACCGAGGTCCACGACGCGTTGCGGCTGAATCTCGACTGGTTCTCTGGGGGTCTCGAACTCCCCGGCCAGCTGGGCTCGGTCGCCAATGCCATTGCGGCAGTGGCCACGGGTCTGTGCAACCACTGTCTGTGTTTTCGCACGGTGTGGGAGGCGTCGGCGCAGGGCGACCAGAACCGCGCCTCGGTGACGACTGGCGGCGGGGGTGGCAGCTTCCGTGCGACCGGCTTCATGCAGTGGACCCTTCCGTTCGGAGCGCCGTCGGCGGCGATCTGGATCGGCATGATGGCCAATCGCCACTTCGAGTTATATGGAACGACACGTGAGCAGCTGGGCCAGATCCCGCTGACGGCCCGTGCCAACGCGGCGCTCAATCCCCTTGCCATCTATCGGGACCCGATGTCCATGGAGGACTATCTCGGCGTGCGGATGGTCTCGACGCCGTTGTGCCTCTATGACTGCGATGTTCCCGCCGATGGTTCCACGGCCATCATTGTGAGTCGTGCCGATCGTTCGGCTGACCTCCGCAAGGCGCCGGTTCGCGTCGAGGCAGTCGGCACTGCGCTCCGCGGACGGCCGTCGTGGGATCAGTTCGACGATCTCACCACCATGGCGCTCCGCGATGCCTCGGCGATGATGTGGGAACGGACAGATCTCACGCCGGCTGATGTGCAGATCGCGGAGCTGTACGACGGCTTCAGTTTCATCACGCTGTGTTGGCTCGAGGCGCTGGGCTTCTGCGCGCATGGCGAGGGTGGTCC
>JBBRSC010000163.1:0-7690 GCA_038245795.1 Acidimicrobiales bacterium | reverse complement strand
CGTCGCTGGAGATCGATCACCTCGAGCGATGTGGTCGTCACACCCGCTGGGGCCAAGAACCTGCATCGCCAGTGGTCGGTGGTGAGGGTTTCGGGTGCGCCGTCGGGCCACACCTTCTGACCGCGGTTGGACACCATGTTCAATGGGAGCCCATCGGTGGCATGGGGGAGTAGGAGTTCGGCCAACTGATCGGGTGTGCCGTGGGTCCAGTGCACGAACACGTCGACGCCGAGCTGGGTCTTGGTCGCTGGTGCCCGTTCGGTGACCTTCACCGAGATGGTCTCGCCGGAGCGGTAACTCACCGGTGGAAGGGTCTGCGGCGTCTTGCCCACTCGTTCGATGATGGCGTCGGCGAATTCCTTGGTGCCGACCTTCTGGGTGGAACTGCCCTCCTCGAAGACGTCGTAGGTATGGATGCCGTCCTCGATGGTGGACAGCCATGCGTTGTGCATCTTCGTGGCGGCGTCGCCCTGGCCGATGTGGACCAGCATCTGCACGGCGCCCAACATCAACCCGGACGGGTTCGCGAGGTTCTGCCCGGCGCGTCGGGGAGCCGAACCGTGGATGGCTTCGAACATCGAGACGTGGGATCCGATGTTGGCGCTGCCGGCCAGACCGACCGAACCGGCGATCTGCGCAGCGACATCGGACAGGATGTCGCCGTAGAGATTCGGCAAGACGATCACGTCGAATGCTTCGGGCGTGTCCGCCATTTTGGCGGCGCCGATGTCGACGATCCAGTGCTCGTTCTCGATGTCTGGGTACTCCGCCGCGACCTCGTCGAACACCTTGTGGAAGAGACCGTCGGTCATCTTCATGATGTTGTCCTTGGTGAACGCGGTGACCTTCTTGCGGTCATGGGCGCGGGCGTACTCGAAGGCGTAGCGGGAGATCCGTTCGCATCCCGGTCGTGAGATGAGTTTGAGGCACTGCACGACCTCGTCAGTTTGCTGGTGCTCGATTCCGGCGTAGAGGTCCTCCTCGTTTTCTCTGACGATGACGACGTCCATCACGGGATGCTTGGTGGCGACGAACGGCGCGTAGGACACGCACGGTCGGATGTTGGCGTACATGCCGAAGGTCTTGCGGATGGTCACGTTCAGGCTTTTGAAGCCGCCACCCTGCGGCGTGGTGATGGGGGCCTTGAGGAACACCTTGGTTCGCCGGAGCGAGTCGAGTGCCTCGGGCGCGATGCCGGCGGTGAATCCCTTGGCATACATCGACTCGCCGATCGAGATCTCCTCGATGTCGAGTTCAGCGCCGCTCGCTTCGAGGACACGAAGCGTGGCGTCCATGATCTCGGGGCCGATGCCATCGCCTCGTGCGACGGTGATGGGTGTGGGGCTCATGGCGGTCTCCTCGATGGTTCGAACGCTCGCTGACTTGTGGGACCTCACCGTAACGTACGAAGAAGAATTCCGCAATTATGTATCGTGTGTTCTGTTTCGCATGTTGACGATGGGAGAAAATCGGCGCCGATCCGGAGCGTCACGTTTGGTCTGGACCTAGGGTTTGCCGTGGAGGATTTCGATGGACAACGGGTTGGCCAGACGTCGCCCGAAGCGGCTCCAGTGATGTCGACGATTGCTCCGAGCCGCCGCGGATGATGACGGGGCTGTCATTCAACGGCTTGCTGATCGTGTGTCTGATCGCGGTTGCCGCCCCGATCCTGGTGGCGATCGTGCCGTGGCTGAGGTTCCCGGGGCCGGTACTGGAGATCCTGGCCGGCATCGCAGTCGGTCCGGCAGGATTCGGCTGGGTGAAGATCGACGATGTTCCGATCAAGATTCTCGCGTTGATCGGCTTGGCGTTCCTCTTGTTCCTCGCCGGCCTGGAGATCGACCTTGTGGCACTGGCCGGGCCGCCGCTTCGGTTGGCCCTCGGAGGGTTCGCGCTCACGCTCGTGTTCGGCTTCGGACTCGGAGTCGCCTTCCATGCCTTGGACTGGGTCCGCAGTCCCATGTTTCTCGCAGTTGCGCTCTGTGCGACCTCATTGGGGTTGATCGTGCCGGTGTTGAAGGACGCCGGGTTGCTCAACACGCAGCTCGGTCAGATGACCGTGGCCGGGGCCACCATTGCTGACTTCGGCGGGATCATCCTGCTCGCCCTGTTCTTCTCTGAATCCGAGGGCAGCACCGTCAGCAGGCTGATTACGGTGATCGGCCTGCTGACGGCAGCAGCAGCGATCGGGATCGTGCTCAGCCGTGCGGGCCGTAGCTCTCGCATCGATGCGGTGCTCAGCGCCCTCCAGGACACGTCGGCAGAGATCCGCGTGCGCATCGCGGTGGCGTTGCTGATTGGCTTCGTAGCGCTCGCTGCCTCGGTTGGACTCGAGACGATCCTCGGTGCGTTTCTGGCCGGTGCCGTGTTGGGCACGGTGGATCGAGGTTCGACCAGCCATCCGAACCTCCCGATCAAGCTCGAGGCGATCGGCTTCGGTTTCCTGATCCCCATCTTCTTCATCTCCAGTGGCGTTCGGTTCGATCTCAACGCATTGCTGGCCGCTCCGTCAGCCATCGCGAGGGTTCCGCTCTTTCTGTTGGCACTCCTGATCGCCCGGGCCCTTCCGGCGCTGGTGTACCAGTCACTTCTGGGGCGCCGCGGGGTGGTCGTCGCCGGACTGCTCCAGGCGACGTCACTCCCGTTCTTGGTCGCGGCGACGGCGATCGGTGTCTCGATCGAAGCCATCAAACCCGTCAATGCCGCGGCGCTGGTGTCAGCGGGAATGCTCTCGGTGGTGTTGTTCCCGTCGATCGCCGTCGGAATCGCACGGAGTGGTGATGTCTCGGCCCCCGAGGTCGGCGGCGACGCCAGCCAAGGACGCGACGCAGACTGACCGAGTGAGTCCGGACCCTCGAGCCCATTCCGTCAGCAGCATTTGTGAGGCGTGACGCTGTTTCAGAACGAGAAAGCTGTCAGAACGAGAAAGCTGTCAGAACGAGAACGTCTGGTCGACGAGTCCTTCGCTGAGTTCCCACAGCCCAGCCGCATGTTCGTCGTCGAGAAGATACGGGAGGAACCCGTTCACGCCAGGATTTCCGTCGAGCACGCCGAGCCCGCAATCGGCGAGGTAGGCGCCGTTGTGATCGATCAGCTCTGGCGAGGTTGCCGCCCAGACCTGTGTTGCGGCGCCGGCTTCGACCGACTTCCACGTGATACCCACGCTCTCGCCGTTGTCGTCGGCGCGCTCTTGTGCGACCGCCATCATCTGGTTGATCAGGTCGTCGTTGAGGTGCCGGCCGAGGTCGGTCACGATGCCGCCCGGGTGCACGGAGAAGGACAACAAGCCGCTCGGTCCGCCGCGGCGAGCGAGCTCACGAGCGAAAAGGGCGTTGGCGGTCTTCGAGCGTCCGTACGCCAGCCATTCGCCGTACGGGGTCGTCTCGAAGTTCGGGTCGATCAGGTCGACGTCACTGCGCGCGTGTCCGGCGGAACTCAACGTGACGACGCGCGGGCTGTCGCCGCGGAGCAGCGCCGGCGAGAGCAGCGCTGTGAGCAGAAAATGGCCGAGATGGTTGGTGCCGAATTGCGTTTCGAAGCCGTCAACGGTCCGCCCCTTCGGACACGCCATGACGCCGGCGTTGTTGATCAGTAAGTCGATGGCGTCGTGTGTGTTCAGGTACGACTCGGCGAAGGAGCGCACGGTAGCGAGGTCGCCCAGGTCGACGACGCCGGGTTCGAAGGACCCATCGGGGACCAGCTGTTCCAGTTCGGTCACAGCGCCAGCGGCTCGCTCGATGCTTCGGGCGACGACGGTGACTGCTGCGCCATGGGTCGCGAATGCTCGAGCGCTCTCGCGTCCGAGGCCAGTGGCGGCTCCGGTGATGACGACGCGTCGTCCGGCCAGATCGAGACCGTCGAGGACCTCGTCGGTGGTGGTGGCATTTCCGAACTTGGGCATCGGGTGAACCTCGACTCATCGTCTATTGGCGGCTGGGGAAGGGTCGTCTGAGGGTCATTCTGTCAGTTGTGGAACGACTCGATTTGATGGCTCACAGCGCTGGCGGTCACTTGATCGCCGGCGAGCCGGCTGATGCTCAGGGCTTCGTACAGGATGCTCAGCCCATCGGTATGGTCGCCGCGTAGAAGCTGAGTCGTGGCGATTCGGGCAAGGGTCTGGCCTTCGTCGGTCAACGATCCCATGGCTCGAGCCGTGTCGAGCGCAATGGCGAAGTGGCCCAGTGCGTCGTCATATCGACCGGCTTCGTTGTCGAGGACTCCGAGCAGACGATGTCCCGCGTGCATGATCCATGGTTGGGACGTCGTTCCGAGTGCAGCGAGCGCTGCCCGGGTCTCGCGCCCGGCGCCATCGTGGTCCCCGACCAGCAGATCGGCCCAGCCAATGGTCAGATTGGCCATGGCGACGCCCCAGATATCGCCGAGGGCTTCGAATCGAACTCGTGCGTCAACCTCTAGGGCGCGGCCTTCGTCGTAGCGGCCTGCGTGGACCAGCACCTTGCCCCGTATGGACTGGACTTCGGTCCGGCTCGCTTCGGAGCCACATGCCACCTCGGCCATCGCCGTTTCGCTGACCTCGACCGCCCGTTGCACGGACCCGCTGCGGGCCAGTAGTTGCGCCGAGCGCGCCCTGGCCAGGCCCTTTTGGTCGTCGCTCACTGTCGTACTCGCCGCTGCGAGGGCCTGCTCTATTCGCGATGCCCCGGCCGCGGCATCTCCGAGAATCATCCATGCGTAACACAACCCGCTGGCCGTGGTCAGTGCTTTCGTCGGATCGTGCTGCATGAGCCGGCCGAGGGCAGCGTCGATGTTGGATCGCTCGATTCGGATCTTCCCGAGGTGCCCAAAGTAGATTTCGGTGCGGAGTCCGGTGATGATCTCGGAGGCCATCTCGGCGACCCACGAGGCGTGAGCGTCGGCAATGGTGTCGTCGCGTGCGTCGTCGACGGCTCGGGCTCGCGCAAAGGAGCGGATGCTGTCCAGGAGGTGATAGCGGGAGCCCGCCGCGTACCGCTCGACCACGACGATCGACCGCTCCACGAGATGGCTGACCAGGTCGAGCACCTCTCCCTCGGGAAGCCCGAGGGACGTCACCACGGCCTGGAGTCCCTCGATGGGAGCGCCGCCGACGAACCAAGCGAGGCTCTGGAGGGTCAATTGAGCATCGGGGAACAGCAGGTCGTAGCTCCACGAGATCGTGGAGTCGAGCCTCCGATGGCGGGGAGCTCGGCCTTCCCCGGCGTCACGCAGGACGGTTAGGCCTGATCGGATGTGCTCGGCGATCTCGTCCAACGACAGGACGTCGCAGCGCCCGGCGGCCAGCTCGATGGCAAGCGGGAGGTCGTCGACCTGGGCGCAGATCTGCTCGATCAGTCGCCGATC
The DNA here is from genome assembly GCA_038245795.1 of Acidimicrobiales bacterium. Taxonomy (GTDB): domain Bacteria; phylum Actinomycetota; class Acidimicrobiia; order Acidimicrobiales; family Microtrichaceae; genus JBBRSC01. The sequence continues at coordinate 2,350 of JBBRSC010000163.1, read as the reverse complement.
GGCGCCGAGTTCGTCGAGTCCGAGCTCTGGCACCAGGTCCCGTGCTCGTTCGACGAAGAGCTGTCTGGCCGGTGCCCGAGGGAGCGGACCGAGAGTGAGTTGAGCCTCACCGGGGAGCCCGAGGGCACGCTGGCTGGTCGCCAGGATCGAGAGTCCCGGTGCGTCCTCGAGCAGTTGGCGGACCACATTTCCGAGTGCAAGGTCGAGGTGCTCGCAGTTGTCGATGACCAGCAACAGCGATGCATCCCGAAGGCGACTGCGCAGTGCCATTACGGCGTCGGGGCCGACGGCGCCGAGCACGGCGGCGATGGCGTCGTGGACGCCATCGACCACGGAGAGGTCCTCAAGTGCAACGAACCAGATCCCGTCAGATGGGGGGTCGATGCGACTGGCCGCTTCGATCGCCAGCCGGGTCTTTCCCGCTCCGCCGGGGCCGGTGATCGTCACCAGTCTGCGGCGGCTGAGCAGGTCAACCAGTCGTGCCACCTCTTCCGGGCGGTCGATGAACGAGGAGAGCGGACTTGGGAGGTGCCGAGTGGGTCGGAATGCAGGGTCGCGGCTGTCGATCACCGCCGGGTCGTGGGCGAGAACCTTCGCCTCGAGTTCCTGGAGACGAGGGCTCGGCTCGATGCCCAGCTGATCGATCAGCCGGGTGCGGAGCTTGCGATAGGCAGCCAGCGCGTCGGCTTGTCTGCTGCCGGCGGCCAGGGCGAGCATCAGCAGCTCGACGAGCGATTCGCGTAGCGGGTGCTCGGTCACGGACTCTGTCAGCTCGCCCACCAGTGTCCGCCCCCGACCTGCCGCGATTTCGAGGTGGCAGCGCTCCTCGAACGCGGCCAGTCGCAGTTCGTGAAGTGGCGATGTCAACGGCAGACCTGACTGGGGATCGACGTACCCTGCCAGCTCCGTTCCGCGCCAGAGTGTCAGCGCAGAGATGTAGTTGTCCGAGGCCTGCTCTGGGTGGTCGCTCGAGAGGTTCCGGGCGGTCGCGACCAGATCGACGAAGCGGTGTGCGTCAACACCGTTTCGGTCGATCACCAACTCGTAGCCGGGCGGGCGCGCTAGGACCCGGTCGGAGCCGAGTGCCCGGCGCAGCTCTGAGACCTTCGCCTGGAGCGCATTCAGCGCATTTTCGGGCGGTTCGTCGCCCCACAATGCGTCGATGAGCCGGTCAGTCGAGACCGCCGAACCGACGTCGAGAGCCAACCGGGTCAGAAGGGTCCTGGTCTTCGCGCCCGTCACCCGGATCTGCTCGCCATTTTGTGCCACCTCGAGCGGCCCGAGCAGTCGTATTTCAAGCACATGCTCAAAGTACCGCTAGGAGGCATGCGTTGGCGAGGGCCGGAATTGGGCGGCAACTGGTCGGGAGGTCGGGCTGTCATCAGCCATTCATCAGTGGGTCGTCAGCCGGTGATCAGCGCCAAGTCCGAGTGTTGTGGACACCCCCCGATTCAACTCGGCTGCACCAAAGGATCCGCTATGACGATGACCGAAACGACCCTCGAAGGCCCGTCGACCTCCTCTGACGACCGGACCTTGGTTCGCCTGCTCCAGCACGGTGATCCCGAGGCGATCGCCGAGATCTGGCGTCGCCACTCCGCCAAAGTCATCCGGGCGGCTTGGAGGGTGACCCGAAGTGAGGCGCTGGCTCACGAGATCGCTCAGGACGTGTTCATGACCCTGTGGAGGCATCCTGAGCGGGTGGACCTCGATCGAGGGAATGTCGCGTCGTTCCTGGGATCCGTGGCGCGGAACCGGTCAGTAGATGTGGTTCGCCAAGAGGCTGCTCGACGTCGCCGCGAGGAGCGAACGAGTGTCGATCCTTCGGCGGCTGGTCAGTTCGCGGATCCAGTCGACCTTGTCATGCATGATGAGTTGACGCTCCGTGTCCGTGCCGCTGTCGCGGAGCTGCCGACCAACGAACGGGAGGCAGTGGAGCTGGCCTGGTTCGGCGGACGCTCCTACCGCGACGTGGCGATCACCCTGGGTATCCCCGAGGGGACGACCAAGACTCGCATTCGCGAAGGTATGCGGCGAATGTCGCAGTCGTTGGCCGACGATCGGGTGCTCAGCTGCGCCCCATGAGCCAACTGATGACAACGTCGTCGGGGAACTCGGCGAGGTGCTGGCGGGCGAGGAAGCGAGTGCGGTCGGAGTCGCCCGTGACGTGTTCGGCGATGATGGCCACGTGCTGTCGATCGTGGCGGGTCACCGCCAGATCTCGTGCTCGGGCGAGCGCTCCGGCAGGGTCATCGTCGACGATTGCTGCCGCGGCATGAATATCGACCCGATCGGCGTGGGCCAGTGCCGCGCTGCGGATCAGCGCAGCGGCCAGCGGGTCGCCCCCGAT
>JBBRSC010000162.1:0-7811 GCA_038245795.1 Acidimicrobiales bacterium | reverse complement strand
GGTGAACGTCGAGATGAAGAAGGTCGTCATGGTCGCCAGAGCGAAGTCGACCGACGCGATCACCCCGATGCCGCCGATCAGGTTGAACCAGCCGGTGAAGAAGCTCCAGAAGGAAGCGTTCTTGGTGGCGAGTTTGGCGGACCAGTAGTAGAGCCCGCCGGCGGTGGGGTATGCGGAGCAGATTTCGGCCATCGCCAATCCGACCATCAGCGAGAAGAACCCGACAACGACCCAGCCGATCATGATGATCCGTGGTCCGCCGGCGTTCAGCCCGAGAAAGAAGGTGGTGATCGCTCCGGCCAGGATCGAAATGATCGAGAAGCTGATGGCGAAGTTCGAGAACGTCGACATCTTGCGATCGAGTTCCTGGGCGTAGCCCATCTCGTGGAGTCTTTTCGTGTCCTGATCAATGTGATCCGTGGTCGCCATGCGGCACCCCCTGTGGTTGAGGATGATCTCAGGTGCCGAATTCCCCTCCCGACACCGTGGGATCAGAATCCCGATTCGGGATACGCAACGGATTCTGCACTATTCAGCGGCTCATGTGGGTGAATTCGTTGTTTCGTGGACTTCCCGACTACTCGGGCGTCGTGTACGTCGAGGTGATTCCACCGTCGATGAGCAGCGATTGACCCGTCATGTAGCTCGACTCGTCGGACGCCAGAAACAGCGCCCCGTTGACCATTTCGATGGCTTCGCCGAAGCGGCCCATCGGAATGTGGACCAGGCGTCGCTGGCGCTTCTCCTCGTCCGACAGGAACTTCGCCAACAACGGCGTGAGCACCGGTCCAGGACACAACGAGTTGGCTCGAATTCCCTGTCGGGCGTAGATCGCGGCGATCTCACGCGTCATCGACAGCACGGCACCCTTGGATGCCGTGTACGCGATCTGCGGGGTGGCTGCGCCCATGTGTGCAACAAAGCTCGCCACGTTGACGATGGAGCCGCCGCCGGACTCGCGCATCGCCGGGATGGCGTACTTGCAACAGAGGAACACGCCCTTGACGTTGACATCAAAGGTGAAGTCCCACGTCTCAACCGTGGTGATCTCAGGCGTGTCATCGTCGCCGGGCGACACCCCGGCATTGTTGTAGATCACGTGCAGTCCGCCGAAGGTATCGACAGCGGTCGCGACCATGGACTTGCATTGCTCTGGCTCGCGAACGTCGACCGTGACGCCCACGGCCTCGAATCCGTTGTCGTTGACCTCCTCGACCACCACGTTGATGGCGGTCGGGTCCATGTCGGCCACAACGATCTTGCTGCCCTCCTCGGCGAAGCGCATGGTGGCCAGCCGGCCCATGCCGTTGGCTCCGCCGGTGATGATCGAAACTTTGCCGTCGAGGCGACCCATTCGTGTCCTCCTGGATGTGTGGTGGGCCAACACTACGCTGAGCAACCATGTCGCCCGCCCCTGCCAGCACCGCCGCCGCACCCCTTGCCGACTCGTACACAATCATCGTCGGGGGTGAACCATCGGAGTCGTCCAACGGTGCCACATTTGACGTGTTCGAACCCGCGACCGGCGAACGCTTGGCGACCATCGCGAAGGGCACCACTGCCGACGTCGATCGGGCGGTCGCTGGTGCCTACGCCGAATTCGAGACCGGCTCGTGGCGCCGCGAATCAGCCACTGCCCGGGGGAAGGTGCTCCTCGAGGTGGCCCGACTCCTGCGGGAACGCGCCGAGGACTTCGCCGTTGCCGAGGTTCGTAACTCGGGTCATCCCATCGGCAACGCTCGCTGGGAGGCGAACACCGCCGCCGATGTGTTCGAGTATTTCGGCGGTGCCGCCAACAAGCATCTCGGCCACACCATCCCGGTACAGGACGGCGGCCTCGACGTCGTGTTACGTGAGCCCGTCGGTCCCTGCGGCCTGATCGTTCCGTGGAACTTTCCGCTCCTGATCACCTGCTGGAAAGCGGCACCTGCGCTGGCTTGCGGGAACCCCATCATCATCAAGCCGGCTTCGATGACCCCGATCACCGCGCTCATGTTGGCGTCGGTACTGCTCGATGCGGGCGTGCCACCCGGAGCGGTGTCGGTGATCCCGGGCCCTGGCGGCGTCATCGGCGACGCCCTGACCGGCGATCCCCGCATCGCTAAGGTCAGCTTCACGGGCGAGACCGGGACCGGCGCCCACATCCTCCGCCGGAGCTCGGAGAACATCACTCGGGTCTCGCTCGAACTCGGTGGGAAGTCGCCGTGCGTGATCTTCGATGATGCCGACGTCGCCAAGGCCGCCGCCGCCGCACCGCTATCGGTGTTCGACAACACCGGACAGGACTGTTGCGCCCGGAGCCGCTTCATCGTGCAACGCGGCGTCTACGACGAGTTCATCGAGGCGTTTGCACGACACACCGACGCCTTGGTCGTCGGGGATCCCATGGACCCTGCAACGGAACTCGGCCCCATGATCTCCGAGGGCCAACGCGCCGTGGCGGTCGACTACCTGGCGATCGGCGAGGGCGAAGGCGCTCGCCGGATCACCGGGGGCGCCGTGCCTGACCGGGTCGGGTGGTACATGGAACCCGCGGTCTTGGCCGACGTCGACAACTCGTGGCGGGTCGCGCAGGAGGAGATTTTCGGGCCGGTTGCCGTGGTGATTCCTTTCGACACCGAAGACGACGCTGTTCGCATCTCCAATGACAGCCCCTACGGTCTGTCCGGCTCCCTGTGGACCCGCGACATCGGTCGAGCCATTCGCGTTGCCAAAGCCATCCGCACCGGCGTGTTGTCGGTGAACTCACCCCGATCGGTCCGCACCGAGGCACCCTTCGGTGGCTTCAAACGAAGCGGACTCGGTCGAGAGCTGGGCCCGGCGGCGATGGATCACTACACCGAACTCAAGAACGTGTTCTTCAGCGATGAGTGAGCCGTTGGCTCCGAGCGGGGGGTCGCTGTCTCAGAGCCCCGAATGGTTGCAGCGGGAGCTGGCGAGCCATGGCTACTTGGCGGACATCCCCTTGTGCACGGTGGCCCACCTGGCGTTGTCGTTGCCGCGACCATTGTTGCTCGAGGGCGATGCGGGAGTTGGGAAGACGGCGTTGGCCCTGGCGCTCGCCGAGGTGATCGGCGGCCAACTGATCCGGTTGCAGTGCTACGAAGGCCTCGACGTGTCACAAGCCGTGTACGAATGGGATCACGCTCGGCAATTGGTGCATCTTCGAACCGCCGAGGCCACAGGGGAACTTCGGGACTCGACGTCAGCGGCTGTCGAAGCCGAGCTGTACAGCGAACGGTTCCTGGTGGAACGGCCGTTGTTAGCGGCCATCAGCGCCGCTCCCGGAACACCGTCACCGGTCCTGCTGATCGACGAGATCGACCGCGCCGACGACGAGTTCGAAGCCTTCCTGCTGGAGGTCCTTGCGGATCAGGCGATCACCATCCCCGAGCTGGGCACCCGGCGTGCCGTCGTGTCGCCCGTGGTGATCCTCACTTCGAACCGCACCCGCGACCTCCACGATGCGTTGAAGCGACGTTGCCTCTACCACTGGGTGGAGCACCCGAGTTTCGAACGTGAGGTCGCCATCATCGGGCTCCGGTCGCGGGGCGTGGACGACCGGACCGCCCGAGAGGTGGCCGCCATGGTCGAGCACTTTCGGGGGCTCGGCCTCTACAAACCTCCGGGTGTGTCCGAAGCGGTCGATTGGGCAACGGCATTGTCGATCCTTGGCGCCGACCTGACGGCCGAATCGGCGCAGGCGACACTTGGGACCGTTATCAAGATCCGGGAGGATCGCGAACGCGTCGAGGCCGCCGGTCTCACCGAACTCGTCGAGCTGGCCCGGGCACGAGCGGTCGGGTGAACGAACGACGAGAGCAGGGCATCGCCAATCAGCAGGGCATCGCCAATCAGCACGACGTCGCCCGCTTCGTGGCAGCACTCCGCTCCGCCGGGCTCGACGTCACGTCCGACGCGACGGTCGCCTTCGTGGACAGCCTGGGGTTGATCAACCGGGACGATCCAATCCAGGTCTACTGGGCATCGCGAGCCTGCCTCGTCTGTTGCACGGATGACATCGGAGTGCACGACGCCGTGTTCGACCGTTTCTTCTTCGGTGTCGACGACATGTTGTTGCCTCCCATGAGCATCGATCGGCGGATCGAGATCGGGTTCGACGAACTCGACGCCTCCGACGATGATCGCAATGACGATCCCGCGCCGTCGCGCGAACCCGATCAGGCTGTTCGTTTCAGCGCCGTCGAATCCCTCCGGGAACGCGACTTCGCCGACTGCTCGGCCGCTGAGCTCGATGAGCTGTCCGCCGCGATCGATCGCCTTCGGCCCACCATCGAACAACGGCGGGCACGTCGGCAACGGGCTGGTCGTCGCCGAGACATGGTCGACATTCGCCGTTCGATCGATGCTGCCATCCGCACCGAGGGCGAGGTCCTGACCCTTCGTCACCGGCACCGCACGAAACGCCCCCGGCGCGTCGTCGTCTTGGTCGATGTGTCCGGTTCCATGGAGCCGTATGCGCGCATGCTCGTGCGATTCGGTCACGCAGTCGCGCAGGCCACCCGACGTGCAGAAGTTTTTGCGTTGGGGACCCGGGTCACGCGGATCACCCGCGAACTGGAGCGGCGCCATCCTGACGCCGCTCTCGGAGCGGCGGCTGCGAGCATCGAGGACTGGTCCGGCGGCACGAGACTCGGCGATGGGCTGCGCGAGTTCGTCGATCGTTGGGGCCAACGCGGTGTGGCGCGAGGCGCGATCGTTGTCATCTTGTCCGACGGCTGGGATCGCCGCGATCCCGCCGACCTCGAGGCGGCGATGGCCCGCTTGTCCCGTCTGGCCCATCGCATCATCTGGGTGAACCCGCTTCGGGCGTCGCCGGGATATGCGCCGCTGGCGAGGGGGATGGCGGCAGCGCTGCCGTATTGTGATGAGTTCGTGGACGGCCATTCCTTTGCATCACTCGACGCTCTTGTGGCGATCATCGCGGGCGACGGTCGCCGCGCCGACGACGCGTTCCGGGCCGCCAGCTTGTCCCGCGTCGCTGAACCCTCTCGCGCCGACGATGCGGCTGGTGCCCGATGATCGAGATCATCGACGACATCGACCGGTGGAGGTCCGACGGTCGACGAGTCGCGATTGCTCGAGTGGTTGATGTCGAGGGGTCGGGTCCCCGTCTGCCCGGCGCCGCCATGGCCGTCAACGATGCTGGCGAGGTGGCTGGATCAGTCTCTGGAGGATGCGTCGAAGGTGCGGTCGTCATCGAGGCACTCGACATCATCGCGAGCGGCGATCGTCGACTGGTGACCTTCGGGTACAGCGACGACGACGCCTTTGCGGTCGGGCTGACGTGCGGCGGGACCATCCACCTCTTCATCGAACCGTTGGACTGGTAGCCGTGTTCGACGAGCTGAGCGCCGCGCTGCGGGCACGTCGTCCGGCCAGCCTCATCACGGTTGTCGAGGGGCTCGCCACCGGATCCAAGTTGTTGGTTCGCTTCGATGCTGATCGTGAGCCCATTTCGATCGGTTCGCTCGGCAATGCCGATCTGGACCGTGTGGTGATGCGCGACGCGCTGGGAGAGCTGGCGTCGGGGCGTTCTGGCGTCCGCCACTACGGGCCTCAGGGCCAAGCCGGCGAGGACGCGGTCTCGGTGTTCATCGAGAGCTTCGCCCCTCCGCCCAACATGTTGATCTTCGGTGCAGTCGACTTCACCAAGGCCCTGGTCCGGGTGGCCAAAATCCTCGGGTATCGGGTGACGGTCTGCGACGCCCGCGAAGTGTTTGCGACCACACAACGCTTCCCCCACGCTGACGAGGTGGTGGTTGATTGGCCCCATCGGCTGGTGCAACGGGTGGGACCCGATCTCGGTCCGGCCGACGCCATCTGCGTGCTCACCCACGATCACAAATTCGATGTGCCCGCCATCATCGAAGCCTTCGGGACCGACGTCGGTTACATCGGCGCAATGGGCTCACGTCGCACAGCTGCCGAGCGGGAGCGGCTCCTGGTCGGGGACGGCGCCACCGCCGAGCAACTCCAACGTCTCATGGCCCCGATCGGCCTCGACATCGGCGCTCGGACGCCCGAGGAGACCGCGATTGCGATCTGCGCCGAGATCGTGGCCAAACGGACGGGCCGTGAGCCGTCGTCGCTGCGCACGACAACCGGCCCTATCCACGTCGTCAGTCCTTCCGGGCAGCGTTTCACATGACGATCGCCGATCTCATCTCACCTGACCTCACTGATTCGGCGGTGCGCGGGGCGCTCGTGACCCAGTCCCGTCGGGGCCTCGCCGAGCATGGAGTGGCGTCGATCCCGGCCTTCCTCACCGACGCCACGGTGGCAGCGTCCTGCGCTGAGGCCCTCGTCCTCGAGGCGTCGTCGCATCATCAGGACATCTACGGCACTCCGTACCTCGGCCTCCCCGATGAGACTTTTCCGGCGGGTCATCCCCGTCGGGCCGAGGTCCGTTCAGCGCTGTCATCGATCGCCTACGACCTGTTCCCGGCGACGTCACTTCTGAGGCGTCTCTACGAATCACGTGAGCTGCTCCAGCTGGTGTCGGACATGTTGGAGCGCTCGCCGCTCCATCGGTATGCCGATCCCTTCGGAGCCCTCAATGTGGCCGTCATGCGTGACGGCGATGAGCTCGGTTGGCACTTCGACCAGACAGATTTCGTGGTGTCGATTGCCCTCCAGTCGGCGATCGACGGTGGTGATTTCGAGAGTGCGGATCGACTCCGCAGCGACTGCGATGAGAACTACGAGGGCGTCACCGCCGTGCTCGATTCGACGTCGCCGAACATCACCTCGGTGCCGATGACGCCCGGAACGCTGATGGTGTTCGAGGGCCGGAACTCACTGCACCGGGTGACGACCATTCAGGGCAATCGGCCGCGTCTGGTGGCCCTGCTCGCCTACGACACCAAGGCGGACACAGACTCATCCGAGCTACTGAAGCTCGTCCGATACGGGAGATTGCCATGACCATGTGGGACCAGGGGCCGATGATCAGCACCCAGATCGGCGAAGGGTTTGAAGGCGGGGGTGTCTCCGCAGCGCATGTCAACACGGTCCTCGGGGATCGCAACGGACCCATCGGTGCTGCATGGACCCAGGCCCTCGCCACCCCCACCCAGGGCCACGCGCCCTTCGTGGTGGTGGCCCGACCGGGGGTACCGGTGAAACCGTTCACCCTCTTCGTCAACAAGTCGTCATTGGCGTCAGAGGATCACGCCAACCTGACATGGGGCGCTGCGCAGGCGGGCGTTGCTGCCGGGGTCCTCGAGGCGGTTCATCTCGGCGTCATTCCGTTGGAGATCGCCGATCATGCGGTGTTGGTGGTCGCCGTCTGGGTAGATCCCGGCGCAACTGCCGTGCACCAGGATGCGATCTTTGCGAACAACCGCGTTGCGACTGGCGTGGCGCTCAGTGCCGGTGCGCTGGGCCGTCCCACCGCCGCGGAAGTACTTGCCGATCAGGGTGGGTTTTGGAACCCCTTCTATCAGCCATGAGAGACTCACCCGGATGACTTCTCACTCCACTTCACGACGTCGCAGCATGGTCGCGGGAACCGCTCTGGCGCTGGCGATGATCCTCGGTGGTTGCGCCCGCGCTGAACAGGACGCTCCGCCGAAGCTCACGGGCGATCCGCAGACTGCAACCCCGCCGCAGCCGTCGACGACCACCTCGTCGACCTCGACGACCACCACCACGCTGTTCTACCCAGGCCAGAAGTAGTCCCGCGCCGGGCGAATCTCTGTTGGTGGAACACGTGTGGGATCGCCCGATGTTGGCGCCGATCGCGGCACCGACGTACCGCAGCAACCACATCTATCAACGCGTATTCT
>JBBRSC010000161.1:0-7845 GCA_038245795.1 Acidimicrobiales bacterium | reverse complement strand
CGGATCCTGTCGGGTGAACTCGAGGCTGATGAGGGCGAGTTCGCCGTCGGGGGATCGATGCTGTCGATGACCCAGGACGTCGGCATGAGCAACCCGCTGTCTACCTTGCGCGAGATGCTGATCGAGGTGGCGCCGCTCCAACTTCGAACCGCTGGCCGCGCTCTGGTCGACGCCGAGCACCGGCTCGCCGATGGCACTGACGATGGCATGGGCTATGCGACAGCCATCACGGAGTGGGGCGACCTCGGTGGTTACGAACTCGAGCAACAATGGGACGCGGCAGCTCAACGGAGCGTGAAGAGCGACATCGGCGATCTGTCGACCCGGCTCGTCTCCGAGTTGTCGGGTGGCGAACGGAAACGACTGGTGCTCGACCTCCTGCTGAACTCCGGCGCCGATGTGTTGCTGCTCGACGAGCCCGACAACTACCTCGACATTCCGACCCGAGGGTGGCTCGAGGAGCAGATCACCAACTGTCGCTCGACGATCCTGATGGTGTCGCACGACCGCACCCTGTTGGAGCGCGTCGCTACCAAGATCGTCGTCATCGAGGGGTCTGGCTGCTGGGTGCATGGTGGCTCGTATCTGACGTTTCCGGAGGCGCGTCAGCGTCGACAGGACAAGCTGGGCGACGATCTCAAGCGATGGAACGACGAGGAGCGACGACTCTTCAACCACATGAAGATCATGAAGGTTCGGGCAGCCCAGAACTTCAAGAACGCCACCAAGGCCAATGCTGCCGAAACCCGGTGGGAGAAGTACGTCGCCGCCGGACCCCCGCCGCCACCGGTCCCGGACCAACAGATCCACCTGAACCTCCGCGGTGCAGACGAGGCGCGTCGCGTCGTGAGGATCGACCGAGTGTCCATCGGCGACTTGTTCTTTCCGTTCTCCGACGAGGTGTACCACGGCGAACGAGTCGGACTGATCGGCCCGAACGGCACCGGCAAGAGTCACCTGTTGCGCGCACTCGAGCAGCCGGAATCGGTGGAGGAAGGCTCGATCTCGTTCGGACCGAGGACGTCCGTTGGGGTGTTCACCCAGATCAACATCCGGCCCGATTTCGTCGGTCGCGAGGTGTTCGACATCGTGCGTGAACGAGTCAACGATGACGAGCGTGCCATGAAGTCGCTCGCCCGCTACGGACTTCGAGCCGGGGCCCGCCGCGAATTCGAAACGCTGTCCGGAGGTCAGAAGGCACGGCTCGAGATCCTCTGCCTGGAACTCGAAGGCCACAACGTGTTGCTGCTCGACGAACCAACCGACAACCTCGATGTCGAGTCGTCAGAGGCGTTGGAACAGGCACTGGACGGTTTCGAAGGAACGGTGATTGCGGTCTCGCATGATCGGACCTTCTTGGCGAAGTTCGATCGTTTCGTGATGATCACCGACGACGGTGAGGTCTATGCACTCCCGGACTACGACGTGGCGATGGCCGGACTCGCGGCGCCTGGAAATTTGGCGACGCTGCGCCTCGCGAAATCTCTCACCTGATCAACGTTTTCGTCAGCACGCCTGCCCTGGGTCTGCTTCGATGGGCGATATGTCTGAGACCCTGCGCTACAACCTGACCGACGCCCAGATGCCGACCGCCTGGTACAACCTGGTGCCTGACCTGCCGTCGCCTCCGCCGCCTGCGCTGCACCCGGGAACGTTGCAGCCGGCTGGCCCTGACGACTTCGCTCCGCTCTTCCCGATGGACCTGATCATGCAGGAGGTGAGTCAGGACCGGTACATCGACATCCCTGGCGCGGTGCTCGACGTGTATCGGTTGTGGCGGCCGACCCCGCTCATGCGTGCCCGCCGTTTGGAGCAGGCGCTCGGTACGCCAGCGAAGATCTACTACAAGTACGAGGGCCTCAGCCCCGCCGGATCGCACAAGCCGAACACGGCCGTCCCGCAGGCCTTCTACAACGCTCAAGCCGGTGTGAAGAAGCTGACCACCGAGACGGGTGCTGGGCAATGGGGGACGGCTCTGGCGTTTGCGTGCGCCCAGTTCGGAATCGAATGCGAGGTGTGGCAGGTGCGGGCCAGTTACGACCAGAAGCCCTACCGCCGGGCGATGATGGAGGTCTTCGGAGCGATCGTCCATCCATCACCTTCTGACCTGACTGAGTACGGGCGCAAGGTACTGGCGGACGACCCGGATTCGCCGGGATCGTTGGGCATCGCCATCTCCGAAGCGGTCGAGGTGGCGGCGCCGAACCCCGACATCCGCTATGCGCTCGGCTCGGTGCTCAACCATGTGCTGATGCATCAGACCATCATCGGTGAGGAGGCGTTGCTGCAGATGGAGATGGCTGGCGACACCCCCGATCTGATCATCGGATGCTGCGGCGGTGGATCGAACTTCGCCGGGTTGTCGTTTCCCTTCCTTCGCGAATCGCTGGCGGGGAAGATCTCTCCGGAGATTCGTGCCGTCGAACCGGCGGCGTGTCCGTCGCTCACCAAGGGCATGTATGCCTATGACTTCGGCGATGCCGCGGGAATGACGCCGCTGATGAAGATGCACACCCTTGGCCACGATTTCGTGCCCGATCCAATCCATGCCGGCGGACTGCGGTATCACGGCATGAGTCCGCTGATCAGCCATGTCTACGAGTTGGGCCTGATGACGGCCACGACCCGTCACCAGAAGGAATGCTTCGAGGCCGGCATCCTTTTCGCAAGGACCGAGGGCATTCTTCCGGCACCGGAACCAACTCATGCCTTGGCCGAGGCCATCGCGGAAGCGAAGAAGTGCATCGAGACGGGCGAGGAGAAGGTGATCCTCACGGCACTGTGTGGGCATGGCCATCTGGATCTTGGCGCCTATCAGCGCTACTTCGACGGTGACCTCGTGGACTTCGAGTTCCCGGCGGACAAGGTGGCCGACGCTCTCACGCGACTTCCCCAGATGGATCTCTGACCGAACGCTCCGGTGGTCCGATACGGGCGACGATCGGAACCGAAACGACACTGAGTGTGGGTTGGATTCCAGCGTTCGCGCGCGGGGACCGGCGCAAGGGGCGTGGGCTGCGACGCAGCGGTCAGGTGTGGGCTGTAGTGGGTGCCCGCACGATGGCGGCGGTGTCTCCAGGAGCGGGGAACCGCATGAACCACACCGACAACATCAGGCTCAGTGTCTGGAACAGCACAAACAGCCCCGGGGAGCGGTGCACCGCGAGAAACGTCAACGTGATCAACAGGTTGGGGATGTGGCAGAGGAACACCTTGCGCGCATTCCATTCATCAATGTTGTGCTCGGGCGCCACGTGGATGTCCCAGAACTTGTCGTGCCAGATTCCGGTGAACGCCGAGATCAACGTGAAGGCCACAATGCCGCCGATCCAACGCGAACCTGGCACGAATCGCTCGCTGATCGCCCAGATCGACAAGAAGAGCTGCGCCTCGCTGAGCCCCCAGAGCAATCCGAATCCGAGTTGCCAGCCGGGTCGACGGGGTCGCCCATGCGTAAGTGTGCCCATCGGCCAGATCACCCCGTAAGCGACAACTTCGACGGCGATGCAGGCCAGTGACCAGATCACGAAGCCGGCATCGGTCATCGCTCCATCGCCGAGCGGTGAACGCGCTGTGAGCGTGGCGCCAACGTTGGTCACTGCGGCCAACGCCCAGCACGCGGCGAAGTACATGAGCGCAATCGACCACGCACGGTTCGGGTCATATGAGGCCTCCCGATCGGCGCGCCCGCACGACACCATTGAGGCAGCGGCGAACACCCCAGCGACGACGAACCAGACGACGGCGGTCGGACCGAACCTGACGGGGGGATCGAAAACGTCCACCGGGACAACATAGGCGGCACCTCGGGAAAGGCCCGTCCCATGCCGCGAATACACTGGCCTCCCCGGGTCCGATCATCGGATTCCGAACTATGTGGCGGAAGGGACCCCAGTTGTCCGCACCCGAGAGCATCGAAGCCGCAGCGGCCTCGGTCACCGACGACACCAACGTCGAACAGCTGCGTCGCGCGGTGTCGATGGTCTCATCCGAATCGATGATCGACGCCATCTTCGGCGCATCGAACACCCTCACCGGGGCGCTGCTCGCTACGGGCCTGGGCGTGTCGCCGGGCACCGCTACCGGCCGTGTTGCGCGCTCTGTCGAGGCGGCGCTCGACCTCTTCGACGCTGAACACGACGTCATTCTGGTGATGGACGAGACGAACGCCGCCGACGAGGTGGCGATGCGTATCGCCTCGGGAATTGTCACATCGCGTGGCGGCCTGGCATCGCACGCCGCCGTCGTTGCGCGCGATCTCGGAGTTCCCGCCATCTGTGGCGTGGGCTCGCTCGACGCGTTGGCTGATGGCCAGGAGTTGCTGATCGACGGCCGCTCCGGCGAGATCCGCTCAGTCGACGGAGCGAGCGCCATGGCCGCCGACGCGCTCCCCGGAGCGATCGATGAGCTCCCTGAGAGCATCGTGCGGTTGCTCGAATGGGCCGACCGGATCGTTGCCGGGCGTTGCCAAGTCCTCGTCAACGCCGACCGCGCCGATGCGGTTTCGCGGGGCATCAGATTCGGCGCCCGCGGGGTGGGGCTGTGTCGAATCGAACACATTTTCCTGGGCGGGCACGCCCCCCTGGTGGCGGCGGTCTCGGGGGGCGGCGACCCGTCCGACTTCGAACAGGTCCTCACGGATCAGCTCGTCGAGGTTCTCACAGCGGCCGACGGTCGATCGGTGGTGGTACGCCTGCTCGACGCCCCCGCTCACGAATTCGGTCACGCCGTCGAACACGATCCGATGCTCGGTCTGCGAGGCATTCGCGCTGCGCTCATCACCCCGGGCCTCGCAGCAGCGCAGGTTCGGGCCATTCGCGCCGCCCACGACGCCGTGCCCGGATCGCACCCCAAAATCTTGGTGCCGCTCGTGTCGTTGCCTGGGGAGATGACAGCCCTGAAGGGGCTGATGGGCCACACCGGTGACCTTCCGATCGGAGTGATGATCGAAACGCCACGCGCCGCGTTGTGTGCCGACCGAATCGCCGCCGGCTGCGCGTTCATCTCCTTCGGCACGAACGACCTGACTCAGCTCACCTACGGCTGGGGGCGCGATGACCTCGAACCGGTGCTCGTCCCCGCGTATCGAGAGCTTGGGATTATCGACGCGAGCCCGTTCGAGTCGTTGGATGAGGGCGGTGTGGCGCGGCTGATCGCCTTGGCCGCCCAGATGGTCCGCGCGGCCAAACCAACCGCCGGTATCGGTGCGTGCGGCGAACATGCGGGTGATCCCCGCAGCATCGAGATGCTGATCCGACTCGGAGTGGACAGCGTTTCGTGCTCGGCCTACCGGGTTCCTGTGGCGCGACTTGCCGTGGCGCAGGCGTACATCGCCCATGATCACGAACGCAACGACTCGGCGACGGTCGACTGATGGGAATCGTCGACGAGGACATCGTCAAGGTCCGCAGCGCGTCCGACATCGTGGCTGTCATCAGCGGCCACACGCAGCTGAAACGCGTGGGAACCCGCTGGAGCGGACTGTGTCCCTTCCATACCGAAAAGAGCCCGTCGTTCTCGGTCAACTCTGCAGAGGGCCTCTACTACTGCTTCGGATGTCGGGTCTCGGGGGACGTCATCACCTTCGTCCGCGAGATGGAACACACCGACTTCGTGGGCGCCGTCGAATGGCTTGCTGCCAAAGCCGGCATCGTGCTCCGGTACACCGATCGCGACGAGGGTGCCGCTCGTTCCAAGACGCGCCAGCTCCAGGAGCTTCTCGAACGCGCCGTCGATTGGTACCACGATCGCCTGATGTCCTCGCCCGATGCCGCCGCGGCCCGCCGCTACCTGCGCTCGCGCGGGTTCGACGCCGACCTCGTGAAGGAATTCCGCATCGGTTGGGCGCCCGACAACTGGGATGAACTGAGCCGTTCGCTGAAAGCCTCGCGGCTCGATCTGGTGGACTCGGGGCTGGCCTTCGTGAACAAGCGGGATCGCCTCCAGGACTTCTTCCGGGCACGGGTGTTGTTCCCGATATTCGATGTCTCAGGCAAGCCGGTGGCCTTCGGGGGCCGCAAGCTCCCCGATACCGAGGGGCCGAAGTATCAGAACTCCCGCGAGAACGTGCTGTACAACAAGTCACGGACGCTCTACGCCTTGAATTGGGCGAAAGCTGACATAGTGACCCACGGCGAGGCCGTGGTCTGCGAGGGCTATACCGATGTCGTTGGCTTCCATCGAGCCGGCATCGCGAGGGCCGTCGCCACGTGCGGGACGGCGTTGACTGAGGACCACCTTCGAACCCTGTCGAAGTTCACGAAGCGGATCGTGCTGGCCTACGACGCTGACGAAGCTGGCCAGGCTGCCGCTGAGCGCGTCTATGAGTGGGAACGTCGCCTCGAGCTCGAGGTGGCAGTGCTGTCGCTTCCGGCCGGCACCGATCCCGACGAGCTTGCACGATCGGCACCGGAACAACTCGTTGCGGCCGTCTCGGAGGCAAAACCGTTCCTGGGTTTCCGGGTGGATCGGGTGTTGCGCGCCGCTGATGTCTCCACCCCCGAGGGACGGGCCAGGGCCGCGGGTCGAGCGCTCGAGGTCATTGCCGAGCATCCGGATCCGCTCGTACGCGATCAGTACTTGATGTCGGTGGCCGACGTCTGCCGAATGGACCCGTCCCAGCTCCGCCAGGAGGCGGCGGTCCGGCCACGTCGACCGCCCGAGCAGGGCCGCCCCGTCGGTCAGAGCCGGACTGCACGGCAGAACGGATCCGGGGGGCAGAACGGATCCACAGAATCTGGCACCGGAAGCGGCGAACGGTATCCGGGCGACCACGGCCAGGGAGGCGACGATGGCGACCCGGGTCCAGGCGGTTTCGGGAGCGTGGCAGCTCCTGTGCGGCCGCCTCGCGACGGCACCGAAACGGAGGCGCTCCGGCTGGTGCTCGGCCTGGGTGCTGACGCGCCGGCGGAGATCGCCCCCTTTCTCTTTCGTGAGGGCGCCCCGAGGCGCGCTCTCGAGGCGCTCCTGGCGGAGCGGTCCCTGCACGCTGCGATGGAGACCGTCGATCCCGCCGCAGCGGAGTTGTTGGCCCGGATTGTGGTCGAGGAGGCAACGGCAGATCCGGGCGATGTTGTGCAACGACTCGTGGAAGCGGCGGCGACTCGCGCCCTTGCCGCACTCGACGCTGACGCCCGCCTGAGCGACGACCCGTTGTCCTTTGCCCCACTGATGGGATGGCTGAAGCTCAACTTGGACGCTCTACGTGGCGATGAACCATCGATGGAAGCGGTTGAGCAGTTGCTAGCGTGGCTCGAACAAGAGGCCGGTGAGGTCTCATGACGGTGCTGTGGAACGATCGGCAGGAAATGACCAGCGTGGATGTGTTCGAGGGTGTGCCAGCGGAGGAGCTCGACGAGCTCGTTCGGCGCGGGGAACTCCTCGGGACGCTCCCCGTCGACGACGTGCTGTCGCTCCTCTCGGTGGAGATGACGACAGGGGTCCTCGAAGACATCCGCACCTTCTTTTCGACGAAGAACATCACCATCGATGAGAGCGTCGAGTTGGTGTTGATCCCCGACACAGTTGCTGAGCCGGGCGATCTCGCGTCCGTTGGTCTCGATGACGAGGATGGCCCAGCGCCCATCGATCCTGCCGTGGCCCGCGCGAACGCCGTTGACCTGCTGGCGTCGCTCGCCACCGACGATTTGGGGATTGGCGACGTTGCACGAAACGCCAAACGCAAGACGGTCAAGACGTCGATGAACGTCGGTGCCGGCGGATCATCCGATCCGGTCCGCATGTATCTCCGCGAAATCGGTGCCGTGGCGCTCCTGACCGGCCGCGAGGAGGTCTCACTCGCTCGACGAATCGAAGCCGGCGGTAAAGCCGAGTCGGTGTTGGCGG
>JBBRSC010000160.1:0-7868 GCA_038245795.1 Acidimicrobiales bacterium | reverse complement strand
GGTCAGGCCCGGCGGGTCGGAAATCAGGAGACGCAGCGAGTCCTCGATGTTGTCGTCCACTCCGAGCGCCGCTGCCTGAACCACAATGTCGGCTCGCTCTGCTCGCAGCGCCTCGTACACCGCCTGGCTCTCGCTGATCGCCTGGGCAAGCGACTGCTCGCTGGAGGAGATCTCGATCTGGGTGGCCTCGAGCTTTTGTCGGGCGTATTGACCGATCGTCATCGTGGAGTTGGCAACCACGAAATCCGTGTAGGAATCAAAGCCGTACTGGCTGAGGACCTCGTCTTCAGCGATCCGATCCTGATCCGCCGCGTTCGCGGCACGCCGACCGCCTGCGGCGGAGCGCAGCACGTTGGCATGGGACGCCTCGATCCGGGCCCGGTCATCATCGCTGATCCCACCTGCAGAGATTTGTCCGGCGAGCAGATCCACCAGCGCTTCCAAGGTGTCGAGTCGACCACGGAGTGCACGGACCGTCGGGTGCTGGTCGACGATTCCCTCACCGGACTCGGACCACTTCACAGCCAATTGCTCCAGCCGACGGAGGAGGTCTGACCCACTTGGATGAGGTGCGACCGAGCCGTCGACGAACGTTCCAATCCAACGCTCGAGCCCGTCGGCAGGTCGGCTGACCGCGGCGGCTCTCAGTAAGTCCACGAGTCGAGACAACTCTGTCGGGTCGTCGGTGAGACGGCGCGGCAAGGCGACTCCGAGCTGATCTCGGACCTGGTTGGCGGTCGAGGCGAACTCGGCGAGACGAGACCCCAGAGCAGCGAGTCGGGGCGACACCTCCCGGATGCCTTCATGAACTGCCTCGAGTCGCCCCTCAGCGGCGCTGAGTGCAGATTGCATATCGGCCATGTCGCTGGCTGCTCGACGACACGCGACCTCGGCCGCCTCGATCTGCTGGTGAGCAGAGGACCGTCGAGCCGTCGCCGCGTCGACTGCCCTGACTGCTTCGTCGAACTCGCGCCTGACGACATCGAGTTCGTGACGGACCGCTGACGCCATCGCCGCGAGGAGTTGTGCGTCTGGGCCCGGCAACTCGTCTGCCTCGAGAACATGTGCCCCGTGGTCCTGTAGGGAGTTGATGAGGCCGAGGCGGTGCGTCTCATCCAACCGCACCACCGCGACACGAGGGAGGAGGGCCAACTCTCGACCCAACTCCTCATCGAGACACACGCTTCTGATCCACATCAGTTCCTATCGGCGCTGACCAATTCGAATCAAGATGCCAGGTCCAGGTCAGGATCCCTTGCCGGGAAGCACCCGATACGCGTCGTAGACGCTGTCGATGGCGACCAGTCGACTGAGGATTGTCTCCAGGTGCGAGGGGTCGCCCAACTCGAACTCGAAGCGCATCTTGGACACGCGGTCCGAGCTGGTGACGGTATTGCACGACAGAATGTTCACGTTGTGATCAGACAACGTTGAGGTCACGTCGTTCAGTAACCGCGATCGATCCAGCGCCTTCACCTCGACCAAGGCCAGGAACGACCCGACCGATCCGTCGCTCCACTGCACGTCGATGGTGCGCTCTGATTGCGAATCCGACAGCGACTCGGCGTTGGCACAGTCGTTGCGATGCACGGACACCCCACGCCCTCGGGTCACGAAGCCCATGATCTCGTCGCCCGGCACCGGAGTGCAGCAACGGGCGATTCGGACCATCACGTCGTCGAAGCCCTCGACGTGAACGCCAACCGTCCCGCCTGGCGCCCGACGGCGATGCTGACGGGTCGGCGTTGCGGCTACCTCTTCGCTATCGGGTTGGGCACCACGGGAAGCCGTCGCCACACGGCCCGCGACCGACTCGGCCGAGACATGGTGCTCGCCAATGGCAGTGATCAACGCATCGCGCGACGTGTACTTGAGTTCGTCGGCGACCTCGTCCAGGACCGAACCAGCGAGCACCTTCTGCACCGGAAGACCTTCGCGCCGAATGGCCCTGGTGAGTTCTTCACGCCCCGTTTCGAGTGCATCGACGCGACGTTCGCGACTGAACCACTGCCGGATACTGCCGGCCGCAGAACGTGTCTTGACGATGTCGAGCCAGTCCCTCGTTGGACCCGCCCCCTCGACTTTCGACGTGAAAATCTCCACGGTGTCACCCGATGTCAACGCCGAATCGAGTGGTACCAGTCGACCTCCGACGCGGGCACCGACACATCGATGTCCCACCTCGGTGTGGATCGCGTACGCGAAGTCAATCGGCGTCGACCCTGCGGGCAGGGTGACCACCTCGCCCTTGGGCGTGAACACGAACACCTCGTCCTGCTCGAGATCGATCTTCAGGTTCGCCATGAACTCGTCAGGATCCGACAGTTCCTGTTGCCAGTCGATCATGCGGGTCAGCCAGGTGACGTCCTCCGCCGGGCCGCCTTCCTTGTACGAGAAGTGTGCCGCCACCCCCCACTCGGCTCGGCCATGCATCTCGCGGGTCCGGATCTGGACCTCCACCGGCTTGCCCTGCGGCCCCACGACGGTGGTGTGCAATGACTGGTAGAGGTTGAACTTCGGCATGGCGATGTAGTCCTTGAACCGGCCCTGGACCGGTGTCCACATCGAATGAATCATGCCCAACGCGGCGTAACAATCCTTCACGCTGTCGACGACGACGCGCAGCCCGACGAGGTCGAAGATGTCATCGAACTCCTTGCCGCGTACAACCATTTTCTCGTAGATCGACCAGAGATGTTTCGGCCGTCCGTTCACCTCGGAGTCGATCCGGGCATCGGAGAGCCGATGACGCACCTCTTCGGCCACCTGCGTCAGGTACAGCTCGCGCTCGGGGGCTCGGGTGGCGACCATGTAGTCGATCTCGGCGAACCGCTTTGGGTGCAGGCTCGCAAAGCACAGGTCCTCGAGTTGCTGCTTCACATCGCCCATCCCGAGGCGATGGGCGAGCGGCGCGTAGATGTCCAGCGTCTCATGCGACGTGCGTTCCTGCTTCCACGCCGGCAGCGCCGCCAACGTCCGCATGTTGTGGAGCCGGTCGGCGAGCTTGATGACCAGGACGCGGATGTCGTCGGCCATCGCCACCAGCATCTTGCGCATGGTGGCGGCCTGTTGAGCTTCCTTCGATTCGAAGTTCAGCCGATCGAGCTTGGTGACACCCTCGACCAGGTCGGCGACCTCGGTGCCGAAGGCGGCCTGCACGTCGTCGAAGGTGAGCCGCGTGTCCTCCACGGCATCGTGCAGGAGCGCCGCCACGATGGTGGTCTCGTCCATCCCATAGCGAGCCACGATGGTGGCCACCGCCACCGGATGGGTGATGTAGGGCTCCCCCGACTTCCGGACCTGGCCCCGATGGGCGTCGGCGGCGGTCTCATAGCCCCGGATGATGTTGTCGGTGGGCTGTTTGGCGTGCGACAGGCGGAATTGCTCGAGGATCGGCTCAACTTCGACCGCGGCTGGGAGCTGGTGGCGTCGCCACGGCAGCACTCGGGTCACGGTTGGCATGTTCGGGTCCTACTCCTCGTATGAGATCAAGGCTACGACAGGAGAATCTGTTCCCAGCCTGGCCCTCCCACCCAGGAACACCAACTCGGCGAGGAACCCATAGCCGACCAGTTCGCCGCCCTGGCGCTTCACCAACTCCGCCCCGGCGGCCGCGGTGCCCCCGGTAGCCAAGACGTCATCGACGATCAGACAGCGGGCGCCAGTTGGGATTGCATCGCTATGTATCTCGAGGGTGCCGCCCCCGTACTCCAGTTCGTAGGTGATCGAATCGATCTCGAACGGCAGCTTGCCGGGCTTGCGAATCGGAATGAGCCCAGCGCCCAGCGCGTGGGCGACCGGAGCCGAAAACACGAACCCACGGGCTTCGATTCCCACGACGAGATCCACCCCGGCGGATCGAAATGGCGCGGCGAGCTCCTCGACCGACGCCGCAAACCCCACAGGGTCCGACAACAGCGTCGTGATGTCTTTGAAGTCGATGCCGGGCTCGGGAAAGTCCGGAATGTCACGTATCAGTAGTCGCAGCGCCGCCTCGTCCATGGACGAATCGTAGCTGGGCTCGCCGCGGTGCCGAGAAGGCGGATCTCAGCGGGTCTTGCCCTGCTTGCGGGGTCGAGGTGGATGGGTCCGCGAATACTGCGCCGCCTTGAGTGCCACCGAATCGAGGGGCGAGCCAGCCGCGACAGCGGCCGCGGCCACCTGCGCTGGTGCGGCGACCGCCTCGGTGAGAGGAATCCAGTCGGCCTTGGCCAGGTCGCCACGATCCATCGCCTTTTTGCGAATGCGGACATAGCGAGGCTCGCGTTCTTTGAGCCACACGACGACCGGCGCCGCAATGAAGATCGATGAATAGGCGCCCGAGATCAACCCGACGAGCAGCGCTAGCGCAAAGTCGCGAATCGTGGCTTGGCCGAACAACACTGCACCGATGACAAGGAGCGACACGACGGGAAGAATGGCAACGAGCGTTGTGTTGGTTGAGCGCATCAACACTTGGTTCAGCGAGCGCCGCATGATCGCGCTGTAGGTGTACTTTTCGCTTCGATCAAGCCTGGCCGTATTCTCCTGCACCCGGTCGTACACCACGATCGTGTCGTAGAGCGAGTAGCCGAGGATCGTCAGGAATGAGATGACGGTGGCCGGAGTGACCTCGAACGCAAAGATCGAGTACACGCCGATCGTGATGATGATGTCGTGCACCACCGCAATGAGCGCGGAGGCTGCCATTCTCCATTCGAGCTGCCACGAGATGTAGAGGGCGATCACGACCAAGAACACGAGCAACGAGAGGCCGGCCTGACGGGTGATCTCGCTGCCCCACGACGGACCGACCGTGTTGGTCGCGATCAGGTCGACCGACACGTTGACCTTTTCGGCGTAGCGGCGAGCAACATCACGCGAGACGGTGACGTCTTTGGTATCGGCCTGAACTCGGACGATTCGCTGGCCCGATGCGTCCTTGGCTTCTTGGACCTTGGCGCCCTGTTGGAGACCGACCTCGCCGAGCACGGCGTTGGCTTCGGCGACCGTCAGTGTTGCGGAGGGCACCTCCCACACAGCGCCACCCTCGAAGTCGATCGACAGATTCAGACCGCGCAGGAGAAATGATCCGATCGACACGGCAAGGAGCACCAGCGACACCAGCATCATCGGGCGGAACAACTTGGGGAAGTTGATGTCGGTCTTGCCGCGGTACATGTTGGAGATGACACTCATGAGGTGGACTCCTCCAGAAGAACGGTCGTTGTTGCGGTGGACGTGGACACCGCCGGGGGCGCTGCCGCGATCCTCGGGGCATCATCGATGGGAATACCGAACAGCGCCGGTCTAGCGCCCAGCCTCGACAATCCGAGCGCCTTCACCGACGGCCGGATGAAGAAATAGGCGAACAACATGTCCAAGATGGTCGACAACCCGAGGAAAAAGGCGAAGCCCTTCACCGGCCCGACCGACAGCAGATACAAGATGACGGCGCCGATGAGCGAGGAGATGTCCGCCTTCACGATGGTGCGATAGGCGCTGTCGAAGCTCCTGGTCACCGACGTACGGAGCGTTTTCCCGTTGCGAACATCCTCTTTGAGGTTTTCGTAGAAGACGACCGACGAGTCGAGCGACACGCCCACCGACACAATGATGCCGACCACCCCCGACAAGGTGAGGGTGAGGCCCTGGGTGACGCCGAAGAAGCCGATGATGGTCCACATCGTCATCGATGACAACACGAGCGAACCGAGCGTCACGAGACCGAGGATCCGGTAGTACAGGACGATGTAGAGCGCCACCAGCGCCAAACCGACACCGCCGGCGATGAGTCCGGCTTTGAGTGCCCCCTTGCCGAGCGTGGCGGAGACGGTCTGAACCTGTTGTTGCTCGAGCACGAGCGGCAACGAGCCGTAGCGGAGCGCCACGGCCACATCTTTGGCTTCCTGCTCCTTGAAGGACCCCGAGATCTGGATCGAATCACGTTTGAACGAGGGCTCCTGGATCGTCGGAGCCGTGAGCACAATCCCATCGAGGACAACCGCAAGTTGCTGCGTCGGGCAGATCGTGGCGTCGCGCGAATTGCACTTCTGGGCTGCCGCGTTGAACAGATCAATTCCGTTGGGACCTTCCCGGAATATGGGCCGAACTTCCCATTTGCTGGAATTGATACCCGCAGTGGCATCCTCGATCGCCGAGCCAGTCAGCAGCGACGGGCCGAGCTTGTAGATCGGCGCACCGGTCTGCTTGCCATTGGCGTCGACGCCGCCCTCACGGGACGGCAGGGTGACCTCTTTGGTGGGATCGTCCTGGTCGAGCGGCGTGGTTTGCGTCTGCGCTGCGATCAACGCCTGCTCGATGCCCAGCAGCTCGGCGAACTTGGCGTCGAGCTGGGCCTGGGGGTTGGCGTACACCGTGATGCCGTACTGATTCTTCGGCGCCGGATCGATCGTCGTCGTTGTCGTCGGAGCGGCGGTCGTCGGAGCGACTGTGGTGGGCGGCGCGGGGATGGATGTCGGGATCGTCTGATGGAGTCCCTTGAGCGAACGACCGCCACCAGTACCCGCGCCCGACGGGACGGTGGGGGCGACGGTCACGACGGGGATGGTCACGGGTGCGGTGACCGACGCAGGATCCACTGGCTGACCAGTCGTTGGGTTCGTGCCCGCGCCCGGTTGGGAGTTGGCCAATTGCTGCTGCGCAGCCGCGGCCGCGGCGGCTTCCTCGGCGCGGGTGGGTTTGCCACGCGCTTTTCGTTCGTCATCTTCGACCTGCTGAGCGGTCACACCCTCGGGAAGCTTCAGCTCGGTGCGTAGTTCGCCCTGGCGCTTTTCGGCGTCAGCACGTTGGGCGGCCGACAGAGTCTGACCGACCTGTTGGAGCACTGGCCGGAACCGCAGTTCCGCCGTTTGGCCGACGAGCTCGACGGCCTGCTTCTGGTCCTTGATGCCCGGCAACTGCACCACGATGTTCGATCCCTGGATCGTGATATCGGGCTCGCCCACCCCGATGCCGTTGACACGCTTGGAGATGATCTCGCGGGTCTGCTCGAGCGCCTCCTTCGGAACCGACTTGTTGGCGTTGTCCTTCGAGACCGGCTTGAGGACGACCGAGACCCCGCCTTGGAGGTCGAGACCGAGGTTGGGTTTGTTCCCGACCACCAACGTGACGATGAAGAGGGCAACAGCGATCACGGCGGTGATCAGGGCGGGCAGTGCAGGTCGTTTTGACATCAGATTCCTTGGCAAGAGCCGGGGCGGCGACTCAGCGCGCGCTTCCGCCCGTTTCTTCGTCGGCCGATTCGGTGTCATCAGGAGGAGTTGCCGTGGATCCACCCTTGTCGGGCGTCTCGGGTTCGCTCTTGACAGACGTATCGGGTTCGTTGGCGGTGCGTGACAGGGAGCTCATCGACACGCGAACCACCACGTCGTTGTCGACCTCGAGATGGCAGATTCCATCCTCGATGAAGTTGACGGTTCCGTAGAGGCCTCCAGCGG
This sequence comes from Acidimicrobiales bacterium, assembly GCA_038245795.1. Classification (GTDB taxonomy): domain Bacteria; phylum Actinomycetota; class Acidimicrobiia; order Acidimicrobiales; family Microtrichaceae; genus JBBRSC01. Next base: position 429 of record JBBRSC010000160.1, on the reverse strand, counting down.
TGACGACATCGGTACCAACCTCGATGCTCTTCACGAAGGACTCGTGCTTCTGGCGTTGTTTCCTGGGAGACACCACCAGCATGTAGACGAACAGTCCAGCAGGAATCAGGAAAACCAGCAGGGACAGGGGGCTGCCCCCGTTGGATTGAGCGACGAGGAGTGCAAGAGCGTTCACGAGTGGAGCAGCCTAGGGGCCAGCCGGTCACCGGTCACAACACCCGCCGCGGAGGGACTCAGCCGCCGGTCGCATCAGCGCCGGGTGACGGAGACCAGTTCGGTACGAGGCAACGGTCCGAACCGCATGGCGACGGCGACCGCCTTGGCTTCGTGCTCCTTGAAGGACCCCGAGATCTGGATCGAATCACGTTTGAACGAGGGCTCCTGGATCGTCGGAGCCGTGAGCACAATCCCATCGAGGACAACCGCAAG
>JBBRSC010000159.1:0-7940 GCA_038245795.1 Acidimicrobiales bacterium | reverse complement strand
CGGATCTTCCGGGTCGACAATCCACATACGAAGCCACTGGCGTTCTGGGACTGGGCGCTCCACCAGCTCCACGTGCGCCATCCAGACGTGGTGATGCTGGCCGAGGCCTTCACGCGCCCGGCTGTCATGGCTGAGTTGGCGGGTGCGGGGTTCTCGCAGAGCTACACCTATTTCACCTGGCGACACAGCGCCGACGAGCTCGGGAGCTACGTCGACGAACTGGCATACGGGCCCCACGCTGCGACCTTCCGTCCTAATTTCTGGCCCACCACGCCGGACATCCTGATCGGCGCGTTGCGGCACGGCTCGCCAGCCACCTTTCGACTGCGGGCGCTCTTGGCGGCGCTGCTGTCGCCCAGCTGGGGGATCATCGCGGGCTACGAATGGTGCGAGAACACCCCGGCGTCTCCCGACAACGAGGAGTACTTCGATTCGGAGAAGTACCGAATGCTGTCGAGGGACTGGAATGAGCCACCGGCCACAGACATCTCGGCGTGGATCACCCAACTCAACCTGATCCGCCGTGATCACCCGCTGATCACCGACCTGCAGTCCCATCGGCGTTGGCACAGCGATGACCCACAGGTCCTGGCATGGAGCCGCAGTGGGCCAATGGGCGCCTCTCCGGTGCTCGTGATCTGCGCGACGACGGCAGACGTCGAGATCGAGACGGTCGTCGAGATCGATGGTCAGGCACTCGGCGTGGGGCAACGTTTCGACGTCCAGGATCTCCTCACCGGCGAATGCTGGACGTGGAGTAGCGGTCGAAACTACGTACGCTTCGACGGCGTGGAACGGATTGCACATGTCTTCGTGCTCGGGCCGCCGTCCGACCCGGGCCTGCGCTGAGATGCCGTCAGTTCCGCGCCCGCTCGATGATGATCCCCACTGGTTCCGACGCGCCGTTTTCTACGAGGTCATGATCCGTGGCTTCAAGGATTCGAACGGTGACGGCATTGGAGACTTCCAGGGTCTGATCTCGAAGTTGGACTATTTCAGCTGGCTCGGAATTGATTGTCTCTGGCTCCTCCCGTGGTACCCGTCGCCCCTGCGCGACAACGGCTACGACATCAGCGACTACCACGGAGTCCACCCAGACTTCGGGAGCGCCGACGACGTCGCCGAGCTCCTCGACGCTGCCCATCAGCGTGGCATCCGGGTCATTGCGGACCTGGTCGTGAACCACACCAGCGATCAGCATCCGTGGTTCCTCGAGTCACGCTCGGATCGGACCAACCCAAAAGCTGACTGGTACGTGTGGTCCGACGATCCCGAGCGATGGTCCGAAGCTCGGGTGATCTTCATCGACACCGAATCCTCCAACTGGACGTGGGACGACGTCCGCGGCCAGTACTTCTGGCATCGATTCTTCTCGCATCAACCTGACCTGAACTACGACTGCGCCGAGGTCACCGACGCAATGTTCGACGCCATGTCGTTCTGGCTGGAGATGGGGTTGGACGGCCTGCGACTCGACGCAGTCCCGTATCTCTTCGAACGCGACGGCACGAACGGCGAGAACCTTCCCGAGACTCACGACTGGCTGAAACGCCTCCGGGCCCGCGTCGACGAGACCTTCCCCGGGCGGGTGTTGCTCGCCGAAGCGAATCAGATGCCCTCGGACGTCGTGGACTATTTCGGCAACGGCGACGAGTGCCACATGGCGTTCCATTTTCCCGTGATGCCGCGAATGTACCGGGCGCTGCGCGATCACCTCGGTGACACGATCGCCGACGCGCTCGCCGAGACCCCACCGATCCCGGATGGCTGCCAATGGGGAATGTTCCTGAGGAACCACGACGAACTGACCCTCGAGATGGTGACCGACGAGGAACGGGCCTTCATGTACGAGGCGTACGCGCCCGAGGAAGGGATGCGTCGCAATGTGGGGATCGGACGGCGCCTCGCGCCGCTCGTCGGGGACGATCGTCGACAGATCGAACTTCTCCACAGCCTGTTGTTGTCGTTGCCGGGATCGCCAGTGCTCTACTACGGCGACGAACTCGGTATGGGCGAGCGCATGGAACTGGGCGATCGTGATCCGGTGCGTACCCCAATGCAATGGGACGCGTCACCCACCGGTGGGTTCTCGGCGGCACCCGTGGGCTCGCTGTATCTGCCACCGGTCGACGATCCGACGTTCGGATACACCCAACGGAATGTCGCGGCCGCCATGGCGGACCCGAACTCGCTGGCGAACTGGATTCGCTCGATGCTCGAACTGCGGTCACGGGTCGGGATGCTGGGGACCGCTGACTACACGCACCTCGTCACTCCAGAGCATTCATCGCTGTTCGTGTATCTCCGGGGAACCAACATGTTGTGCGCGGTGAACGTTGGCCTCGATGCGATTGTTGTCGGGTTCGACGACGTGGGCGTGGGGGTGGGTGCTCTCGGTACCAGAGCGATCAGCGAGGTGCTGGCATCGAGCCCCGGCGCCAAAGCCACCGTGTCCTCGGGACGATCCGGTGGTGAGCTGCTGCTCGATCCCTATGGATGGATCTGGGTCCGTCTGGACGACCGGGGGTGACCTGCTAGAACCGATGGCATCGACCCCGATGCTCTCGTCACCACTCTCGCCGAATCACTGCTCACCTGGCTCCCCTCACAAAGGTGGTTCAGCCGCCGGGCAGTCGATCCCGAAACCATCATTCCGCTTCGAATGGAACCGCTCCGTCGGGAGTGGCCACTGCTGGTCTGGGCCCCGGTCGAGGTTCACTATCGGGACGACACGACAGCCGCTGCCGACAGCGACGCGTATCAGCTCTTGATCGGCATCGATCGCGAGATTCCCGAGGGTGTCCCCGCGCGATCCGTGATCGGCGAGGTCCCGGTTCCGGACGGTTGGGCCATTGCCTATGACGCGCTGGCCGACCCGAGGTTGCGTCTTGCGCTGGGGGCTGAAGTCGCGCCCGACCTGACCTTCAGATCCAGTGTGATCATGAGCGGTGACCACTCCAATACGTCGTTGGTCTTCGACGACAAGTGGGTACTCAAGCTGTATCGGCGGCTCCATGAGGGTCCCAATCCCGATGTCGAGCTGACCGTGGCCCTGGGTCGTCAGGGCCTCGACATCATCCCGGTCCCGGTGTCCGTCTGGCGGCGCGATGCGTGGGATCTTGCCATTCTTCGGCGTTTCGTGGGCAAGGCACAGGACGGCATGGAACTCTCACGAGCGTCGCTCGACGACATGCTCGGCCGACGGTGCGCGCCGGCCGAGAGCCGCGTCGATATCGGACCGGATGCCGAGCTTCTGGGTCGTACCGTCGCCGAACTCCATGTGGGCTTGGCGGCGGCGTTCGACATCGAACCCACCGACGGCCATGCGCTCGCGGAGGCACTGACCGCGGAGCTCCACCGCGTCGCACGCGGCCCCGTTGATGCGACCATGGTGGCGGCGGCGTACGAGCGACTCTCGTCAGCCGGAGATCTTGGTTGGAACATTCGGGCCCATGGAGATCTCCATCTGGGCCAGGTGCTCCGCACGAAATCTGGTTGGACCGTCATCGATTTCGAGGGTGAACCGTCTCGTGCATTGGAAGAGCGTCGCCGGCTGTGGTCACCCCTCCGTGACGTCGCGGGGATGATCCGCAGCTTTCACTACGCCTCCGAGATGGCGTGCGCTGCGTGGCTCGGCGACGACGATGACGATGTCCCCGGTGCCGTCGATCCGCCACAACGTGAGCTCCGCCTGCTCGCCGAGGCATGGGAGGAACGTGCTGTCACCGCATTCCTGCGCGGCTACACCTCGGTTGACGAGGTACATCGCCTACTCCCCGCCGAGCGCACCAGCCGGGACGCCCTGCTGACACTGTTCGAGCTGGACAAGGCCATCTATGAGGTGGCGTACGAGATGGGTCATCGCCCGGAATTGATGGGTATCCCGGCGGAGGCAATTGTTCGACTCGCTGATATCGATCGGACGCCACGCTGGTGAGCGGGCTGTTCGGGGAAGTCGATCAGTACCTCTTCAGTGAAGGCACGCATCGGCGGCTCTGGGAGGTTCTCGGTGTGCGGATGGATCCGACGGGTGGCGCAGTGGCATCGGTGTGGGCTCCCAACGCAACGGCGGTGTCGATCGTCGGCGATTGGAACCAGTGGGGGAGCGATGTCACCCCGCTGGAACGCGTCGGCGACTCGGGCGTCTGGGCGGGACGCCTCCTGGAAGCGCGGATCGGCCAGCACTACCAGTTCGAGGTGTGCGATCGAGCCGGGCAGTGGGTTCGACACGCCGATCCGATGGCCCGACGCGCCGACTTACCACCTGCAACGGCGAGCGTCATCAGCGCGTTGAGTCAGCCGAGCACGACGGCGCAGCACCGATCTACGGATCGACGCATGCGCCAACACGATCGGCCGATGTCGTTCTACGAGGTGCACCTCAGTGCCTGGGGTCGCGGTTCCGATGGCCATGCCCGAAGCGCCCACGACATTGCGGCCCCCCTGGTTGACCACGTGACTCGCCTCGGATTCACCCATGTGGAACTGATGCCCGTCTCGACCCATCCGTTCGGCGGCTCATGGGGGTATCAGGTGACCGGCTACTACGCGCCGGACGCACGGCTCGGCACCCCGGATGATCTTCGATTCCTCGTCGACGCGTTGCACGACGCTGGCATCGAGGTGGTGCTCGACTGGGTTCCGGCGCATTTCCCGAGGGACAGCTGGGCGCTCGCGCGTTTCGACGGCACACCGACCTATGAACACCCTGATCCCCGTCGCGGCGAACACCCTGATTGGGGCACGCTGGTGTTCGACCATGGTCGTGGCGAGGTACGGAGTTTCCTGATCTCGAACGCGCTGTACTGGCTCGAGAGCTTCGATCTCGACGGCCTGCGCGTCGATGCCGTCGCCTCGATGTTGTACCTCGACTACAGCCGTAACGATGGCGAGTGGGCGCCCAACATCCACGGTGGTCGTGAGAACCTCGAAGCCGTCGAGTTCCTGCGGATGCTGACCGATTCCGTACATGAGGCCACCCCAGGGGCGCTCGTCATCGCCGAGGAATCGACGGCGTGGCCGGGCGTCACGACATCCACCATCGACGGCGGTCTCGGATTCGATCTCAAATGGAATCTCGGGTGGATGCACGACACCCTGCGGTATCTGGCCCGTGATCCCGTCCATCGCCATCATCATCAGGGTGAGCTCGAGTTCCCGTTGCACTATGCGTTCGACGAGACGTGGGTGCTGCCATTGAGCCATGACGAGGTCGTGCACGGGAAGCGTTCGATGGCGCGGAAGTTCCCGGGTGACGATTGGCAACGGCTGGCGAGCCTGCGGTTGTTGTTGGGATGGCAGTGGATCCTTCCCGGATCGCCCTTGCTCTTCATGGGAGCCGAGTTCGCGCTCGATGACGAGTTCGCAGACGAGCGGGGAGTCCCGTGGGACGTCGCAGCTGAGCACCTCGAACCGGGTGCTCGGGGCATCGCCGCCCTGGTGACCGACCTCAACGCCTTGGTGGCCGACCGACCCGCGCTCTGGCGCAGCGACGCTGATCGGGAATCGACCTGGTGGTTACGCCCGATGCCCGAGGATCAGGCGATCGTCGGCCTCGTGCGACGCGACACCGAGTCCGGCGCGTGTGTCGTGGTGGTGATGAACGCCACCCCGGTGCCACGGCACGGCACGCGGATCGGCGTGCCCGGTGCGGCGAGCTGGCGAGAGGTCCTGTCGACCGACGACCTGGCGTACGGCGGAAGTGGTGTCACCAACGAGCTGGCGTCAGTCGATGCCGAGCCGTGGCAGGGACACTCTCACTCGATGCTGCTGACGCTGCCGCCCCTCGGCATTGTCGTGATCGCCGCCGACTCCTGACCCCCCCCACCCGAGCCCCACCCCGAACTGTGAACCCCTGACCACCGGGGCGGTGGTTGAGCGATCACAGTTCGGTTGGCGGCGTCTCTATCCTGGAGTTCGTGACCGTGTCCGATCCCCCGCTGATGAACTGCTACCGCCATCCTGATCGCTGGACCGGCGTGACCTGCCAACGATGTAATCGTCCCATCTGTCCGACCTGTATGAAGACCGCGTCGGTCGGCTACCAATGTCCAGAGTGTGTCCACTCGGGAGCCAGCGCCGCCCCCGTGATGACGGCTCGTCAAGCGCTGCACCAGGGATCGACGCCCTACCTGACGTATGGACTGATGATCGCCAACGTGGCGATCTTCGTGATCTCGTACGCCATGAACCGCCAGATCAGCCTGAGTGGCCTCGGCCAGTTCGACTTCGACTACGCGTTGATCCCACCGTTCGTCGGGGACGGCGAGTGGTACCGGATCCTCACGGGCGCGTTCATGCATGCCGGCCTCCTGCACCTCGGGATGAACATGTTCGTGCTGTGGTCAATCGGTTCGGTCCTGGAGCCGGCGATCGGACGATGGCGATTCGGACTGGGATACGCAGTGTCCCTGGTCGGTGGAGCGCTCGGCGTCGTGCTGCTGTACAGCCCCGGTGAATACACGGTCGGCGCGTCTGGAGCCATCTTCGGAACGTTCGGCCTGCTGGCGATGTATCAACTCAGCCGCGGGATCAACCCCATGCAGAGCGGAATCGGTGCCACCGTCATCCTCAATCTGCTCATCACCTTCGCCATTCCCGGTATCAGCGTCGGGGGACACCTCGGCGGGCTGGTGGTCGGCGCGATTGCTGGCGCCGTCATGTTCGTGGGCCCTCGCTCCGAGCAGCATCGGGTCCTGAAGCAGGCGCGGGCTGAACGCATCGGTCGAGATGCGTTCGTCGTGGTCATCGGACTTGCCTGTCTGGTGCTGACGATCACCCAGGCTCAGGCACTCATCAGCTGAGCGGGCGCCTCGATCATTCGAAGCGGGCCGCCAGGTTCTTCATTGAGCGCTTCCATACCAGCTTGAGCACGGGTACCGCCGCGACTGCCCCGACCGGTCCGCCCATCCACCAAGGGAAATCGAGGCGCTCAGTCCACGTGAACTTGGTACGACCCTTGCTCTTGGCGCGCAGTCGGAACACGCCCGATCCGGTCACGATGCCGACATGGCGGACCCCCATCTCGGAGCCGTCCACCCAACTCGTCACCTCCATCCGATCGGTGAGGCGGATGGGGCCGACCTTGGTGTCGCAGTCGAACGTGGTGCCGACGCCTTCGGTGGTTGGTCCGGTGAAGCGGATCGCCACCGCATCGTTCATCCAGTTCACGTGCGAGGAGATGTTGCGAACGTCGGCCCAGACCTCCGTCGGCGGGGCGTTGAGGATGACGGAGACGCGGAGACGTGACATCTCCTGAAGCTACGGCACGCGGTGACCGATGACCATCGACGCACGTGGGCCGGCGCGGAGCATGACCCCGTACCATCGGCGACTATGGCCACATTCCAGACATCGGCTCCGGATCGTCCCGTCGAGGTCCGCAGCGTGCTCGAGGATTCGCTCCCCAGCGCCGTGTCCGACGTCCCCGGACGGTTCTCCCTCGACATCAACGAGGGTTGGAGGGTGATCTACGCCTTTGGCGGCCTCACGATGGCGTCGGCGCTCCGGGCCGCGACCATCGGCCTCGATCGGGCCGACCTCGATCTGATTTCGGCTGATGCCACCTACTGTCAGGCGATTCCTGCGGGGCCAGTGGCCATGGACGTCGAGGTTCTCCGGAGCGGCCGCCGGGGAGCGCAGGTCCTCGTGCGCATGTGGGCAACCGATGATCCGCGGGGTCCGGTCGGCAACGATCTGGTGGTCACGGTGGTCTTCGGGGAACGGCGCAGCAGCCCCTATCAACTTGCGGGGTCGTCGCTGCCCGCCGACGCCGGGTCGCCCGAGAAAGCTCGGCAACGCGAGAGTTCATCCGAGCCCACGCCGTTCGATCACATCCCGTATCACCATCAGACCGATTGGAGGCTGGCGGTGGGCAGGTCCCCATGGGATCCCATGACCCCTCCGTCCGATGATGCCCGCACGGTCTCCTGGTTCCGTTT
>JBBRSC010000158.1:0-7952 GCA_038245795.1 Acidimicrobiales bacterium | reverse complement strand
GCTCGTGGGACCCGAATCGGCCGGGTCACTTCCGGGGCCGTGTTGCTATGGCCGGGGCGGCGAACGCGCCACCGTCACGGACGCCGACTGCCTGCTCGGCTATCTCCCCGTCACCGGTTTCGCCGGAGGACGCATGACCCTTGATGTCGAAGCCGCCCGCCGCGCCGTCGAGGCCGACGTCGCGGCGCCGCTCGACCTCGACATCATAGACGCTGCCTGGGGCATCGAACGCATCGTGAACTCGAACATGGCCAACGCCACGCGCCGCGTTCTTGCGTCGTCGGGCGCCGATCCGCGCGCCCTCGCACTGATCGCTTACGGGGGTAACGGCCCAGTCCATGCGTGGGCGATCGCACGCGAGCTCGGAATGGAACGGGTCTTGGTCCCCAAAGCCGCCCCCGCCTTCTCGGCGCTCGGATTGCTCGTGGCCGACTACAAACTCGATCTCATCCACAGCCACGTTTCGCCCGTCGCCGTCGTCGATCCTGATCACCTCACGTCGCTGCTGAACGAACTCCGAGAGGCGGCCGCCAAGGAACTCGACCCCGTCGGGCTTCCCGATGAGTCGGTCGTGATCGACCTGTTCGTGCAGATGTCCTACGCGGGGCAGAACTTCGACATGAGCGTGCCGGCACCGAGCAGCGGTGTCATCACGGCCGAGAATCTGTTGGATGTCACCGCGCGATTCCACGACACCCACGAGGCCGAGCGCGGGTTCGCCTTCCGAAACCAATCGCCAACCGTCCGGGGGGTCCGACTCGTTGCACGGGGGCTCACACCGAAACCACCGACGCTGGCCGCGCTGGGAACCATTACCGACGGCCAGGACGCCTACACCGGTACTCGGCCGGTGTACTTCGGCGACGGGTTCGTCGACGCTGACATCTTCAACGGCCGGGTGCTCGGGGCTGGAGCGTGGATCGAGGGGCCAGCGCTGATCGAGGAGGACTTCACGGTCGTTGTCGTACCGCCGGGAGCATCGGTGTCGTTGGGTGCTGATGGCAGCTACGACATGTCGTTGGGTCGACGGGCTGGACGTCAGTCGACATGACCGGCTGGTTGACCGACGCCGAGCGGGATCGGCTCCGTCTCGTGCTCGATTGCCTCGTCCCCGACGACGGCATCTGTCCGGGCGCGGGCGCACAAGGCGGGGCCGACTACGTCGACCGACTGCTCGGCGCGTTCCTCAGCGACCCGCCGACGATTTTCTCTGGCGGACCGTTCAGCGGACGTCATGGCGGCGACGGTTCGTTCGAGTCGTGGATCCCGTTGTCGCGTTCTGAAGAGTTGGGCTGGCGCATCCGGATCGAGGGCAGCGCGGGCATTCGGGAGCGGGAGTTCAACGGCCCGGTCGTAGGATGGCAGGCGGTCTATCGAGAAGGTCTCGCGGCGCTCGGCGACGAGTTCGCGTCGCTCGATCAGGCCACACAGCGAGCCCGGGTCGGTGCGCTCGAACCGTTTGCCCGCCTGGCGTTCGAACACGCCTGCGAATCGCTGTACGGCGACCCGGTCTACGGCGGCAATCGGGACCAGGCCGGGTGGCGGGCGATCAGGTTCGACGGTGATGTGCAACCGCGGGGATGGACCGACGAAGAGGTCACGTACCCGCTCGGTCGGTCCGATCGCCATGGCGCGGGGTCCGGGAATGGCTGACCTCGACGCCGATGTCATCATCGTTGGCTCGGGACCTGGCGGCTCGACGGCCGCCGATGTGTTCACCGCGGCCGGCAGGACCGTCATCGTCCTGGAGAAGGGCCGCAATCATCTGCTCTCACTCGAGGCACCGTTTGCGGGCCTCGGACGGTTCAGCAACGACGAGATCAAGTTCTTCGAGCGTCATTTTCTCGGACCGGACCCGATCATCGAGCCGAGGACCTATCGACGCAACGATGCCGACGGCGATCACTTGTTGGTCGGTCACGTGAACTCGCTCCCGTCGACCCTCGGCGGCGGCGGCACGCACGCCGATGCCAAGCTCCCCCGTTTTCGCGAGGACGACTTCGCCGTGCATTCGACCTTGGGTCCGATGGACGACGCCGATGTCGTCGACTGGCCGATGTCGTACGCCGAGATCGAGCCCTACTACGCCGAAGTCGAACGGTTGCTGGGCGTTGCCGGCGAGGAGACGAACCCATTCGCCGCGTGGCGATCCGGGCCGTACCCGATGCCACCGGGTGCCGACATGTACGGGGCGCTGCTCACCTCGGCAGCGGCCGAGCGTCACGGACTTCACCCGTATCGGGCCCCCACCGGCGTGAATTCGATTCCCTACGATGGCCGACCGGCCTGCAACAACTGCGGCTTCTGCGGGCAGTACGGCTGCCCGATCGAAGCCAAGGGCGACCCGGTGGCGGTACTCCGTCGGGCCTTGCAGACCGGTCGCTGCGAGATTCGTCCCGAGTCCTATGTGGTCGACGTCACCACCACTCCCGATCGGCGACGCGCCACGGGCGTGAAGTACGTCGACGCCGATCGGGTCGAGCATGAACTCCGCTCCGACATCGTCGTGTTGGCGGCGGGTGCCTTCGAGACGCCCAGGTTGTTGTTGCTGGCGGGATTGGCGAACAGCAGCGACCTGGTCGGGCGGAATCTGACGTATCACTTCCAGACCTTGACGGTCGGGAGCTTTCCGTTCCCGTTGTACGGCGAGCGGGGTCGGTGTGTGACCCACGTGCACGACGACTTCATCGTGAGCGACGCTGCCGCCGAACACGCCGCCCGGTCGGCGGGCCTGCCGTGGATGCGAGGTGGGTTGACCGAACACGGCGCTGCTGCCGGGCCCGTGCTCGAATCGAAGAACTACGGACCGGGCGCGAACCACGGAGCGTCGATGCGGGACTCGGCGCTTCGTCGAAACATGTGGGTCTTCACGATGCAGGCCGAAGACGTCGCACAACGGAGCAATCGGATCGATCTCGATCCGAGCGTGCGCGACGCCTGGGGTCGGCCGGCGGGTCGCGTGACCTACCAGCCGCATCGCCACGAGCTCGTCGCGTCGGCGCACTACGGCCCGATCATGGAGGCAATCCTTCGTGAGGCGGGCGCCGAGTGGGCGTTCACCACCACCTCTCCACCCGTCGACGACATCGATTTGCACGCCAACAGCCCGCTCGGCATCGCGCCCGCCAGCTACCACATCATGGGGACGTGTCGGATGGGCTCGGATCCGGCCACATCGGTCGTTGACCCCGAGGGTCGCTTCTGGGACGTGGAGGGGCTGTTGTGTGCGGACAGTTCGGTGTTCGCCACATCAGCTGGCTACAACCCGACCCTCACGTTGGCCGCGTTGGCACACCGAACCGCCAGCCTCGCCGCCGGCGCTCCCCTCCCCGCGACCACCCCTCACCCCTGACCCGCGACCACCCTCGTTCTTCTTCGGGAGATTCAGCGTGGGAGGTTGAGGATGCGGTCGCCAATGATGGTGCGTTGGATCTCGCTGGTGCCACCGGCGATCGATGCCGCCTTGGACCACAACCACTGGCGCTGCCACATCCCGATCGGCGAACCTTCGTCCAGGTCGGCCTCAACGGAAGCATGAACCGGTGTGGCGCCGAACCACAGCGGCGCGCTCGGCCCGACCACCTCCATGGCGGTGTCCGACAGATGCTGAGTCATGTCGGTCCACGCCAGCTTGATCCAGCTCGACTCCGGTCCGGGTTCCTCGCCGCGGCCCAAGCGGGTCAGTGTCCGCCAGTTGTGCAATCGAAGAATCCGCAGCTCGATGAAACTCTGAGCGAGCGCGTCGGCGATCTCGATCTCGTCAAACCGACCCGTCGCCATCGCCTCATCACACAGGCGTTCGAACAACACCTCGTGCACAACCTGCTCCTTGAACGGGAAGCTCGTCCCCCGTTCGTGGGCGAGCGTCGTATTGGCGACCGCCCATCCACCGTGCAGTGCTCCCACCAGCTGATGTTCGGGAACGAAGACATCAGTCAGGAACACCTCGTTGAACTCGGACTCGCCGGTGATCTGGCGGAGGGGCCGAATCTCGATACCCGGCGCTGTCATGTCGATCACGACATAGGAGATCCCGCGATGTTTGCCGGCCTCCGGGTCAGTTCGAACCAGCGCAATCCCCCACCTCGCATATTGGGCGTAGGACGTCCACACCTTCTGACCGTTGACTCGCCAACCGGACCGACCCGCGTCGTCGACGCCTGGCTCGGCGCTGGTCGCCAACGAAGCCAGATCACTTCCAGCATCGGGTTCGCTGAAGAGTTGGCACCAGATTTCCGACGCATCAAGGATCGGCGGCAACCATCGCTCCCGTTGCGGCTGGCTTCCATGCGCCAACAGCGTCGGCCCAGCCAGATTGATCCCCACGCGATTCACCGGTTGCAGCGCACCCGACCGGGCATATTCCATGTTGAAGAGCGCCACCTCGACGGGCGTTGCATCACGGCCGCCGTACGCCTGGGGCCACGCGATTCCCACCCATCGACCGGCCGCCAAGCGGGCCTGCCAACGCCTCCCCCAATCGATCTCCTCGTCGAGTGACTCGAACGACGCCGGCAACCCGGCGTCGGCCAGTTCCGCCCCGAGCCACGCTCTCGCCGTCGCGGCAAACGCCGCTTCTTCCGGCGTGAACGACAGGTCCATCAGAGTTCCCAGAACCGGTGACGACCGGCGGCCACGAATGCCGCCTCGAGTTGCTCTTCGTCCTCGATCGTGAACGGTCGATAGGCATTGTCACCCCGGTTGCGAACCCACAGCTCATCATCACCGATCCGGTCGCGTCGGACCTTCTGATGCACCAAGGTGCGCGTGACGATCTTGTTGGTGCCAGTCGTCGGGAGCTGATGAGCAACCCGGACATACCGGGGCCGCCACTTGGGTCCGATTCCTGCCAGCGCGTCGATCCATCCCGCGAACTGGACCCCGTCGAATGTCGCGCCCGCGCTCAGCACCACCGACGCCATCACTTGGTCCCCGGCGTGAACGTCGGGGACCCCGTAGACCGAGCCGACGACCACCTGGGGATGCGCAGCGATCGCATCGACGATGGGACCGGCGGGGAAGTTCTCGCCATCGACGCGGATCCACTCAGCAGTGCGGCCAGCAAAGAAGAGGTACCGGTCATCGTCGAGGTAGCCGAGATCACCCGACCAGTACCAGCCATTGCGAGTCGCCGACGCCGTCGCTTCCGCGTTGTTGTAATAGCCCTCGAATGGCCCCGCCCCCGCGGTATTGACGATCTCACCCACGCACTCCTCAGGGTTGGCGAGCCGGCCGGAGCTGTCGAACCGAGCCGGCGGACACATCTCGCCGACGTCGTTGACGATGCCGATGGTCGGACCAGCGATACCCATGGCGCCCGACCGCGCCGGGCCGTCACGATTCACCGCAATCGCTCCCTCGGTGGACCCGAACGCATCGATCACCCGCACGGCGAAACGTCGCGAGAACTCACTCACGACTTGCGGTGACCCTTCGTTTCCGAAGGCGACGCGCAGCGGGTTGTCGGCGTCATCGGGCAGTTCGGGGGTGGCGACCAGGTAACTCAGCGGTTTGCCCGTGTAGTTGAACCAGGTCGCTCGGTACCGACGAACGTCAGGCAACCATCCCGACGCCGAGAACTTGCGGGCCAATCCGACCGACGCGCCCACCACGATCGACGGCGCCCATCCCACCATCAGGGCATTCGAGTGGAACAACGGCATACAGATGTAGCCGACGTCGTCCGGGCCGAGTTCCATCATCATCGCCATCCGGTTGCCCGTGACGAGGAGTCGTCGTTGGGTGCACACCACCGCCTTGGGAGCGCCCGATGTTCCGGAGGTGAAGATCAGGGCCCATCGATCGTCGACCGAGACGGCACCCGGCCCAGCCTCGACCGCGTGATCGGGCGCGCCAGCAACGGTACGGTTCAGCGCGGCATCGAGATCGGCACCCACAGCAGACTGATCAGCTCGGCCGTCGTCGTAGCGATGGCTGACGAGCACCGGAACGTCGATGGCCACTCCGAGCGCGCCGAGATGACGCGGTTCGGTGACGACCAGGTCGACGTCGGTATGGGAGATGTCGCGAGCAAGATGTTCTCCGACCCGGGTGTGATTCAGCCCAACGATCGTGGCCCCGCAGAGCGCCGCGCCGGCGAGAGCAAACAGGTACTCAGGCGTATTGTCACTGAGAATGCCGATATGTGTGGGGCGCGTGCCAGCAGGTCGATGGTCATCGAAGAGACGCGCCCAGCGCCGCGCCTCGATGAGCACCTCGGCGTGCGTCCACGTTCGGTCATCGAAGTGGATCGCTGGTCGTTCAGCGAAGGCATCATCGGTGCCGTTGCGCATGATGAGGGCCGCCGCATTGGCCATCGGCAGCGGTGCCTGGCCGGGGCCGGGGACTGACGGCGGGAGGTCGGACACGATCACCGCCTCACGTTACTGACGTCGGCGTCATGTTGGTTCCGCAATGGGCGTTAGCTTCTTCTTCATGGTCAGCGCCCCCACCACCCCGACCGGCGGAACCGCATCATCGACGCGCCGCCGACGGGGCGAGAAGACGCGCGACAAGTTGTTGGTGGCCGGTGCCAAGGTCTTTGCGCGTCGCGGATACCACGCAGCCCGCGTGGATGACATCGTCACGGCGGCGGCCATCAGTCACGGCACGTTCTACTTGTATTTCGCTTCCAAGGACGCGCTGTTCGAGTCGCTCATCGGAGCCATTTCTGATGAATTCATGTCGCTCGTCGGGCAGCTTCCGGCCACAATTGACGGCTCGCCGGCATCGCGGGCCGAGTTCGAGGAATGGCTCAGATCGGTCGCAGATCTGACTGCTCGCATCGGTCCCTTCATGCACGTCTGGGTCAGCACCGACTCGGGCACCGTCACGACGACCGAAACAACCACCGACACGCGATCGCTTCCGCCGCGAGCCGCAGTGATGACTGCCGTCGTCGAGGGACTGTCGGCCGCCGTCGTGGCCTCGGTTCCCCCGCCGGCCGGCACCGCCGATGCCCTCGATGTCGCCATCGCTGTGACATCGATCTGGGCGATGTTCGAACGGCTCTGCCAGTACGCCGCGACGAAGCAACTCACCGCGTCGGCGAGCGAGTTGGTCGAGGTCACCAGCACGATCTTCTTCGATACCCTGCGACTCTCCGACTGACCGCGCCCACGAACGGCCACATACTGACGTGCGTGTCAGGTATGGTCGGTCCGGGTCCGGTGCGACAGGTTGCCGCTCCGGGGGGAATCGACTCAGGGGGTGCGCAGTATGCGCAGTGGAACACCGCGGTCAACGCAGCATCGACACCATCGAGGCCCGATCAGCGTGGCTGGAATCGCCGCGCTCGTGACCGTCGCGCTGATCGCGGTCGGCTGCGGGAACTCCAACTCCACCTCGCAGGCCGCGAGTTCGACGACCGCTGCCGGAGGCGCCGGCTCAACGGTGCCCGGGGGGTCGTCTACTCCTGATGCCAAGGCCCAGGGAAGCCTCGCCACGAATTCCCAGGAGAAAGTCGCGCTCACTGTTCCCGGGGTCACCGACACCGAGATCCGAGTGGGTGGGGTGGCATCAGTGACGAACATCCTCAAAGGGAAATACGGCGACGCATTCGCCGGTGTCAAGGCCTACTTCGACAACGTGAACTCGACCGGCGGGATCTACGGCCGCAAGCTGTCGCTTGTCTCGGAGCGGGACGACAAGATGGTCGCCAACAAGAGCGAGATCGAGGCGCTGGTCAGCACCGACAACGTCTTTGCGATCATGCCGGTCGCCTCGCTGTTGTTCAGCGGCGCAGACTCCGCGGTCGCATCGAAGGTGCCCACCTTTGGCTGGACCATCAACCCCGAGTGGGAGGGCAGCGCTGCCATCCCCAAGAAGAACTTGTTTGGTCAGACCGGGTCGTTCCTCTGCTTTGCCTGTGACTCGCCGTTCCTCCCGTGGCTGGCGAAGACAACCGGCGCACAGAAGATCGGCGTGCTCGCGTACGGCGTGCCGCAGTCCTC
>JBBRSC010000157.1:0-8022 GCA_038245795.1 Acidimicrobiales bacterium | reverse complement strand
CCGCCCGGCCGTCGCGATCTCATGTCATATCCGGATCGACCGATGTATGAGGTGTGTCCCTTCTTCAGAAGGCCGAGCCGCAGACCGGTGACGGCCTCGCTCGTCCTCGTTTCTGGCCCCATGTCGTAGCGGTCTGCGTGATCCTGGCGGCGATTGGCGTGGCATCCGGGTGGAGCGGATCGATCATCAACTCCGACGAAGCCGCCACATTGTCCCAAGCCGAGATCGTCCGAACCACTGGACAGTGGGGGATGGTGAATCCGGCAGCCGACATCGACCCCGATGGTCGGTGGTTTGCCATCGACCGATCTGAACACGTGAACGATCGGTTCTATCCGTACACAAAGCACATCGTCTATCCGATGATCGTTCGCTGGCTCGGCGATATCGGAGGGCTCCGGCTCGTCCTCGCGGTGCAAGGTCTCGCTGTAGGCCTTGCAGCGGGTCTCGCCGGCCTGATGATGCGGCGATTGGCGGGGGAACGTTCGAATGCAGCCCGGCTCTCAGCGTGGACGATCTGGATCGTGGGTGTCGGTAGCCCACTTGCCTTTGATTCCTCGTGGGTCATCGCCCACGGTTACGGCGCGTTGGCTGGGGCGATGGCTGGGCTCGGTGCACTCGCCATCGTCCTGATGACTGACAAGCGTGCGGCGGCCATGTCCGGGCCGATGGCGCTGATGGCCGTTGGGCTCATCGCTGGCGTTCTGCTGCGATCCGAAGGGGTGCTGTGGGGTCTGTCGCTCGTCGTGGCGCTCGGCGCGTCGGGGGCGGTTCGACGTGATCGCCCGACACTGGTGATCTCGGTCGTAGCGTTGATCGCGACCTTGGCGGCCTACCGGTTCGACACGGCGATCGCCCGTTCTGCGCAGGGTTCGGCCGCCGCCTTTGTGATCGAGGATTCGGTTCCGTGGCTCTCTGGCCGGCTCTCAGGATTCGCCAATTCGTTCCTCAAAACGACCTATGGCGGATCGCGATTATCGACGCTGCTTCCCGGAGTCGGTGCGATCGGTGTCGCTGCGGCGTGGTTCGTGTCCGCGCGGATCAGCGTTGTTTCCGCCGCCGAGGAGCGTCGGGCAGCGCTCATCGTGGCCACGGTCGGGACCGTAGCCTGGGCGGCCTACCTCGTGTGGCAGCTCGTGGTGGGGTACGACACGATGCCCGGGCTCCTGATCGCGTCGCCCGTCATCCTTGCTGCGGTGGCGTCTCGCCGATTCGACCGGGACGTCGTGATCCGTCCCATCGATGCAATATCCGAGTGGTTCCGGTGCCAACCGGGAGTAGCGACGCTGTGCACCGCCTGGCTGACGCTCATCGGTGCGACAATCGCCACCCAATACGCTGCGGGTGGATCGATGGATTGGGGCGGTCGCTATCTCCACCTCGGTCTCCCAGTAGGAATCGTTCTCTCGGTGCTCGGCCTATCGGGTGTGTTGCGTCGTGCGCCGTCGCCGGGTCTACGTCCGGTCGTGGCGATGGTGGTCGCGAGCGTGGCGGTGGTGACGGTGTCCGGTGTGGTGTTGTCGGTTGGTCAGCATCATGCGGCCCAGCGGACCACCGACCAGATCGCCGAACGCATTGCGAGCGACCCGTCAGCGGATGAACCCGGGGGAGCGGTCGTGGTCACGACCAACCCGGCGCTCGGTCGAGCGCTCTGGCCTCAAGCCTTGACGCAGCGTTGGATCTCCATCCTCACCATCGGCGACGCACACGACGTTACAGCGGGATTGAAAAACGCCAGCCGTTCGTTTGTCTTGATTGTGGCGCCTTCCGAGGTCGCAGCGTTCGTCGACTCGTTCGCCCCGCAGTTCCGTCCGGTGGGGCCGACGGCGACAGTCAGTTCGCTCGCGTTCGTGTCGATGGAACGCGTCCCGAGCTAGTCGAACACTCGTTCGTCCACGCCATTGTCGGAGCGAGGTAGGCTCCGTTCGTGCACGAGCAGATCGTCATCCGTGGCGCCAAAGAACACAACCTCAAGAACGTCTCGCTGGAACTCCCGAGAGAGAAGCTGATTGTCTTCACCGGCCTGTCGGGTTCGGGGAAGTCATCGCTCGCGTTCGACACGATCTACGCCGAAGGCCAGCGCCGATATGTCGAGTCCCTGTCGTCGTATGCGCGCCAGTTCCTCGGGCAGATGGACAAGCCCGAGGTCGAGTTCATCGAGGGTCTCTCACCGGCCATTTCGATCGACCAGAAGTCGGCATCGAGAAACCCGCGTTCCACGGTTGGCACCGTCACCGAGATCTACGACTACCTGCGGCTGCTGTACGCCCGGGTCGGCATACCGCACGATCCCGAGACCGGCGAGGAACTGGTTCGACAGACCCCGCAGCAGATCGTCGATCGGGTGATGACGCTGCCCGAGGGCACGCGCTTCCAGGTGCTCGCGCCGATGGTCCGGGGGCGCAAGGGCACTTACGAGCAGCTCTTCACCGACCTCGCAGCCAAGGGGTTCGCCCGGGTGCGTGTCGATGGCGAGGTCTACGAGGTCAACGACGTCAGCGAGCTGGCCCGCTACGAGCAGCACACGATCGAGGTCGTCGTGGATCGGCTCGTCCTGCGAGAAGGAATCGATCGTCGCCTCACCGAATCCATGGAAACCGCGCTCGAGCTGGCCGAGGGTCTGGCGCAGATCGAGCTGCTGCCGAAGGACGGTGAGCCCGAAGTGCTGACGTTCTCGGAGCACCTGAGTCGGCCGTCCGACGGCAAGAGCTTTCCCGAGTTGGCGCCCCGGAGTTTCTCGTTCAACTCTCCCTATGGGGCGTGCACCAACTGCGACGGCCTGGGGATGGTGTTCGAGGTCGACCCCGAACTCGTGGTTCCCAATGGGGAGCTCTCGGTCGCTGGCGGCGCCATCGCCCCCTGGGCAGGCGGTCATGCGCGTTACTTCCACCGGCTGTTGGAGTCGACGTGCGAACAGTTCGACATCGACATCGATTCGCCGTTCGAGGATCTCCCCAAGAAGGCACAGAAGCTCCTGCTGTTCGGTGCCGCGACGGGCGAGAAGGTGGACGTCAAGTTCAAGAACCGCTACGGGCGAACCCGTTCGTACTCGGCCAAGTTCGAAGGCGTCATCCCGTATCTCCAACGCCGCCATTCCGAAGCCGAAAGCGACTCACTCCGCGAACAAGTCGCCGGATACATGCGAGAGGTTGCGTGCCCCGTGTGTGAGGGTGCCCGCCTGAACCCGTATGCGCTGGCGGTCACCGTCGGTGGCCTCAATATGTTCGCGTTGTGCAGCTTGCCGATCGCCGAGGCGCGAGCTGCGGTGGTCTCGCTGACGCTGACCGCCAGGGAAGCGCAGATCGCCGAGCGGATCCTCAAGGAGATCGACGCTCGACTCAAGTTTCTGGGCGACGTCGGTCTGACCTACCTCAATCTCCATCGATCGGCGTCGACGCTGTCAGGTGGCGAAGCGCAACGGATTCGCCTGGCGTCGCAGATCGGTTCGGGCCTCGTTGGTGTGCTCTATGTCCTCGACGAACCATCGATCGGGCTGCATCAGCGCGACAACCATCGGCTGATCGGCACCCTCGAGCACCTGCGCGACATCGGCAATACGGTGCTCGTCGTCGAGCACGACGAGGACACCATCCGCATTGCTGATCACGTGGTCGATGTCGGCCCGGGTGCCGGCGAGCACGGTGGCGAGATCATCCATACGGGTTCAGTGGCTGGCCTCCTCAAGAACAAGAAGTCGATCACCGGTCAATACCTCTCCGGGAAGCGCTCCATTCCGATTCCCGAGTTGCGTCGAGAACCCGCTGGCGACTGGATCAGCATCAAGGGCGCACGTGAGCACAATCTCCAGAGGATCGACGTCGACGTTCCGCTCGGGTGTTTCGTCTCGGTCACCGGGGTCTCGGGCTCCGGGAAGTCGACGCTGATCAACGATATTCTGCTGCGATCGCTGATGCAGCACGTCTACGGCTCGAAGCTCGCGCCTGGTCTCCACAAGCGGATCGACGGCATGGACAGCATCGACAAGGTCATCGACATTGACCAATCGCCGATCGGCCGGACCCCGCGCTCCAACCCGGCCACCTATACCGGTGTCTTCGATCACATCCGGAAGCTTTTCGCGCTCACGCAGGAATCCAAGGTGCGCGGCTATCTGCCGGGCCGGTTCTCCTTCAACGTCAAGGGCGGCCGCTGCGAAGCGTGCGCCGGAGACGGCACCATCAAAATCGAGATGCACTTTCTTCCGGACGTGTACGTGCCCTGCGAGGTCTGTAAGGGAGCTCGCTACAACCGCGACACCCTCGACATTCGCTTCAAGGGTCTCAATATCTCCGAAGTGCTCCGTCTCCCGATTTCCGACGCGTTGGAGTTCTTCGCCAACCAACCAACGATCGGCCGCCACATGCAGACGCTTGTGGACGTGGGCCTGGGCTATGTGCGGCTCGGGCAACCTGCGACCACGCTCTCTGGTGGTGAAGCGCAACGGGTGAAGCTGGCCGCCGAACTCGCCAAGCGATCGACCGGACACACCATGTACCTCTTGGACGAGCCCACGACAGGCCTGCACTTCGAGGACATCCGCAAGTTGCTCGGTGTGCTCACCAGGCTCGTGGATCAGGGCAACACGGTGGTCGTCATCGAACACAACCTGGACGTCATCAAGTCCAGCGATTGGGTGATCGATCTGGGACCCGAGGGTGGCTCAGGCGGGGGCTTCGTCATCGCCGAAGGTCCACCTGAACTCATCGCCAAGACCAAGGAGTCGTATACCGGACAGTTCTTGGCTCCGCTGCTGTTCAAGTAGGCGCGCTGTCGTTCCGCAACGCGGCGTGTTCGGTGTCGGCGTGTTGGTCGAGCAACTCTCGGGCGAGCCGCACAAGTTCCGATCGCACCTCCGGTGGACCGACGACCTCGATTTGTCGGCCCCATCCCGCCAGTCGTTCGGCGATCCAGAGCGGCTGCGCGGCGAACATCTGCGCCTCGACCCGATCATCGGCGAGCGCGTCACCGATCTCGACATCGTTGCCGAACTGCTTGCGCAACAGTTCTGCGATCCACCGACTCAGGCGTAGCTCGGCCCGAACGGGGCGCCGCAGATCCTCCACCCGACCGACGATCGTCTCCCAGGTCGCCATCAGATCGAAGCCATCCGGCTTCGGGGCGGATTCATCGAGCACGTCCACGGAACGGACCCGATCGATCCGGAAGGAGCGCATTCCGTTGTCGGTGCCGGCCACGAGATACCACCGGCCACCCTTTGCCACCAGCCCGTACGGGTCGACCTGCCGCTCCGAGACGGATCGAGTCCGATCCCGATACGCAATACGGACCCGACGCGACTCGATGACCGCTTGTTGCAGGACGGGCACGAACGGTGGCGGGGTGTCCGCGATCTGACCCCATGCGCGTTCGTCGATGACCACCGAGTCAGCCGCGGCTTGCGCCTCGACCCGGAACGACTCGGGAAGCGCCCGGACGAGCTTTCGGAGCGCGGCCCTCACCTCGGGTGTTGCGGTGACTGCGGGACCGGCTACGGAGAACAGCGCCCTGGCTTCCGACGCGGTCAGCCCCGACAGATCGGTTCGGCCGCCGCCCAGGAGATGCCATCCACCGTTGCGTCCCGGCTGTGAGTACACGGGGAAGCCCGCCATCCCGAGCGCTTCCAGGTCCCGTCGGGCCGTCTTGACGGACACCTCGAGCTCCTCGGCGAGCTCCGTCGCCGTGACGCGACCACGCGATTGCAGCATCAACAATGCCGCAACCATGCGCTCGGCCTTCATGAATTCCAGTCTGCTCGATATACATGGACAAGGGATGACCATGTTTGTATGAAATGATGTCGCTATGAACTCCCCTCCGCGACAGGCGCTCGACATCGATCCTGATGAACCGATCATCAGAGCAACGGGCGTGACCCGCTCGTTCGGCGATGTTCACGCACTCGCTGGCATCGATCTGGTTGCCCAGCGGGGCCAGGTCACTGCCTTGCTCGGTCCCAACGGCGCCGGGAAGACCACGTTCGTGAAAGCCGTCGCCACCCTGCTCGAACCCGACGGGGGCGAATTGCTGGTCGGTGGCGTCGACGTCCGCCGGGATCCACAACGGGTCCGTCGTCTGATCGGTCTTGCAGGTCAGAGCGCAGCCGTCGAGCCAGCGCTGACTGGTCGGGAGAACCTGGTCATGGTCGCCCGTTTGTTCGGCCATCGCCCACCGGAAGCCAAGGCCGCCGCCGATGCCGTGCTCGACGAGATCGGTCTCAGCGACGATGGCGACCGCTACGTCAAGGACTATTCGGGCGGTATGCGTCGACGGCTCGATCTGGGTGCGAGCCTCGTCGGGTCCCCCCGGTTGTTGCTCCTCGACGAACCTACGACCGGCCTCGACCCCCGCACCAGATTGGAGCTGTGGGCGTCCATCCGGGCGTTGGTCCAGGGCGGCACCGACGTGCTCCTGACCACCCAGTATCTCGAGGAGGCCGATCAGCTGGCTGATCACGTCGTGATCATCGACCACGGCAGGGTGATCGCCACGGGTACCCCAACAGAGCTGAAGGCCCAGGCCGGCCAGGATGTGATTGAGGTCCGCGTACGCAACGAAGACGACCTTGACGCTGTCGGGTCGCTCCTGGCGCCCCTCGGTACCGAAGCGCCACGTGTCGACGTCCCGGCGCGTCGGGCCACCGTCCCGGTGGTCAACGGCACCGACCGACTGGGCGACATGATTCGCCTGGCCGCAGAACACGACATCGCACTCGATGACATCGGCGTGCGCCGCCCAACCCTCGACGAAGTTTTCCTCGCCCTGACTGGAGTCCCCCAATGAGCACCACCCTCTTCCAATCGTCGGCCCCGGCCCCGTCGACCCTGTCGATCGCGCCGCCTGCCCACCCGCCGACTGCCATTGCGACCGCGTCGACCTACGCCGGTCGGACCGTTCGCCAGTACATCCGGACACCACAACTGCTGGTGGTCAACGCGGCAACGTCCATCATGTTTCTCCTCATCTTCCGCTACGTCTTCGGCGGAGCCATCGCCACGGGACCAATCCCGTACGCGAACTTCCTCATTCCCGCGCTCGCCGCCACCAGTGGACTGTTCGCCTCAGGGATCGTTGGGGTTGCCGAGGACGCGGAATCGGGATTCTTCGACCGTCTGCGTTCGTTGCCCGTCCCCCGTGGCGCAGTGATGGTGGGTCGCTCGCTCGCCGACACCGTCGTGATCCTGTGGGGCACGTTTGTGACGATCGTTGTCGGCTTCGCCGTCGGCTTCAGACCTCAGGGGGGACTCGGCGGCTCGCTCGCCGCGCTGGGATTGTGGGGCATCTACGCCATTGCGTTGTCCTGGCTCCACATCTTTCTGGGGGTGTTCGCCGGCCGCGCCCAAGCAGCCCAGGGCCTGTCCTTCGCGGTCTTTCCCCTGATCTTCGTGTCGAGCGCATACGTACCCGTGGAGTCGATGCCCGGGTGGATGCAACCGTTCGCCAACAACCAACCGATCACCATGATGATCGGGGCCGTCCGGTCGCTCGTGATCGGCGGGAACTCGACCGAACTGCTTGGTCATTCGACGTCCTACTTCGTCATCAGGGCGCTCGCCTGGTCAGCGGCGATTGCGGTGGTCTTCGGTGTCCTTGCCACTCGGCGGTTCAAGAAGCGGTAGCGCAATTGGCCCCTTGATCGGGTTGGTCAAGAGCGACCGGGGGATGCCGATGTAGAAGAGGTGAATCGTCTTGCGCGCGCCTGCACCCTGTTGGGTCCAGTGGCCGTCGTGTGGGGAAGTTCTGAATATCACTCCCGCCGGATCGCCCCCGACCCGTACGAGTTTCTCGGGTCGACCCGGCTCCCATGGGCGATTGCCTATCTCGCGCTGCTGGTGGTTGCCGCATATGGCGCCGGGTTGCCAAGCCAGCGGGCGGGAACTGCCGGGGCGTGGGCGGCTTCAGCTCTCACGGTGGTGGTTGCTGCCGTGGGCATCTCGGCGGCTCAGCTCGTGTCGGGTTCTGCGTTGTTGCCACGTTTCGTCATTCTGGTGTCGACCGCCGCCTTGGTGCCGTGGTTCGTGTTGT
>JBBRSC010000156.1:0-8096 GCA_038245795.1 Acidimicrobiales bacterium | reverse complement strand
TCCAGCATCTCCATTCGCCCAACGAGAGGTGTACTCCCGCATTATGTTGGACCGATGATGCTGGGCGGGCCAACCGGAGCATTCGCTCGGATCGACTACCAAGATGAGATGGCGCTCGACGGGAGCTGCTTCGTGCGGATGGGGCCGACAGGGCGAATCAACACCTACGGGCTGGGCATGCCGTTCCGGCGCCTCATCGCCGACCGCCTTCAGTCAGCGGGTGTCTCCACCGCTGGCCCACTCCCGACCCCGCCACGCGGCGCCCCTCGGACCCGAGTCCACGCGCCCGTCGATGCCTGAAGCATGAGCATCGACTCGGTGCAAACGGTTTCGCTATTGGGGGCGACCATGTCTACCGGGCTCATGGCTGGCGTGTTCGGGCTCTACGCGCACACCATTATGCCTGGCCTGCGCGCCGCCGATGACCGAACGTTCGTCGGCGCGTTCCAATCAATTGATCGCGCCATCATCAACCCCTGGTTCATCGGCGCCACGTTCCTCGGCGCAGCTGTCTTCACGAGTGTCGCCGCGGCAACCAACCGCCATATGCCTGCCTTTCCGTGGATCCTCGCCGCTCTGATCGCCTACCTCGCGGTCATGGTGATCACCGTTGTCGTCCATGTACCGCTCAACGACGCCATCAAAGCAGCCGGCAACCCAGACCAGATCGCCGACCTGCACCTTGTGCGGGCGAACTTCCACGAGGCCCGATGGGCCGCGTGGAACCTCGCCCGAGCCATAGCGTCGACGACTGCCTTCGCGATACTGATGTGGTCGCTCGTCCTTCACGGACGCTCAACCCGGTAGCCCAACGCCAACCCGAAAGCGCCGTGCCAGCTCAGTGCTGCAGGGAGCGCTCGTCATGAGCGACGCCCTCGACGATCCCGACATCGCCAGCGACCCCGTGCGCCGCTACTTCAAGCTGTTGTTCCACCGAAACCAAGGAGCCCGACCATGACGATGCCAACCATCCAGGTACCAGCGCCCCTACTGCCAGCTGTCCGTTGCGCCGCCGCAGGTAAGCAGTGGCAAACAACCAACGACGGTAGCGAAAGTGCAACGGAACGCAATAGTTTGATCAGAACAGAGCACACGTTCGTCGACGTCGCTCAGCGCGACGCGTTGTGAGGTTTGGAAAATGACTTCCATGTCCCGCCGAATGTTCGAACTCGTCGAGCCGATCGGTGTGATCCCCTACTCGGCCGATGAACCCAACGACGCAATGTTCGCACTGGGGTTCACGAACCCCTGGGACATCTACTTTGCCGGACGGGCGGCGCCCCTGGGCTTCGTACCGGCGGAAGTAGTGGACGCCCTCTTCTACAACTTCGCGCCCGGCGAAGTCGCTCGTCACATCCCGAAAGTTTGGCGCATCACCACCCCCGAATTGGCGATCGCCGCCCGCCAGCTGGGCTGCGTGCAGGCGCTGAGACGGATCCTCGGTGAGCGCGTCGACTCGCCCGCTTTCGCCCGCGCTGCGGAAATGTTGACCAAGGCGGCGACCAGCGCCCCGGTCGAGGGCCGACCCATGTACGCCGCGCTGCGCTCAATTCCGATCCCCGAGGACGTCGTCGCTCGCCTGTTCCATGCAGCGGCCCTGTTGCGCGAGCACCGCGGCGACGGGCACATCTCGGCCCTCATGGTCGAGGGTGTCGGTGGCCTTCAGGCGCACGTGCTGCTTGCCCTCGACATGGACATGCCCGCAGAGAAGTTCGGACGTATCCACCACCTTCCTGCAGCACAACTCGGCGCTGTGGTCGACGGGATGCGCGATCGCGGTCTGATCGGGGACGACGGTTGGCTGAGCGAAAAGGGTCGCGCCGTCAAACAGCGCGTCGAGGTGCTCACCGACGACCTTGCAGCGAAACCCTATGAGAGCCTGACTTCGGACGAACTCGATGAGCTGATCGACACACTCGAGCCGCTCGCCAAGCTGCTGCACGCCCATCAAAACTGAGACTCATAGGAATGGTGGTTCAGTCCGCGGTGTGCTGTGCGGGCGGGTCGAGGCCTTGGTAACCGGGAGTTCCAACGGTCAGGGCACGGTTCCCGCAGAACCATGTTCATCGCGAGCCACTCATCGGGCCACGAGCTGACCGACTGGGGTGCTTACGTTTCGATGCGTTCGGTGAGGTGCACGGTCACGGTGTCGTCGGCCTGTTTGCCGATGTTCGCTCGTAGAGGGGCGGCGATGGGGAGTTTGTGGGTTCCGTCGCCGAGAGCCATGAAAGAGCTTTCGAACGGGTGACCATCAACGGTTCCACGAACCTTCACGAGGCCGCGTGTACCGAAGAACTGTGCCGAGCCGTCCATGATGACGTAGGTCCAACCGCCTTTGCTGGGGCTCTTGACCAAGGTCGCTGTGAACTCGGTGTCCAACGCGCTCATTGTTCGTCATCCCCTTGAACATCCTCGACGACATAGAACGTGTTGTGGTCGACGTCTCGGAAGGTGAACATCGCCGGGACTCCTGGCCAGCGCAACACATCATCGATGTCGACCCCCCGGCTGCGCAGAGTGGCATGGTCGGCGTCGACGTTGGTCGCAGTCAACCGGATGCCCGTGTCGACCCCGCCAACGTCTTCGCTGTGGGTGAGCGCAAGAGACACGTGCGCGCCTGGTGGTGCAACCTCGATCCAGCGCATGCCGTTGCCAAGGTCGGCGTCGAGGCGGGTCTCGAAACCGAGGGTGTCGTTGTAAAACTCGAGCGCCCGTTGCTGGTCGCTCACCGCTATCGCGACGGTGCGGACGTCAGTGATCGTGGTCTGGTTCATCGTCGGGTCCTTCGGGTTGGTGATGGCTGTCGAGGGTGGGAGAGACGCCGATAGCAGAGGTAGTGGCCATGTCGTTCTCCTGAAGCTTGGTTGGGCGAGCGGTTCGAGTTGGTGCCAGTGGGGCACCGAGGCAGGCCGCGCTACGCGAACGGATGGGACTCGGAGTCGATGTGGAACTTCGACATCTGCATGTCGCTCATCGCGACGTCGAACTCGGGTGGGTTGGCGACTGCTCGGAACGCGGCAAGGGTCGCTTCGCTCTCCCAACGTTCATAGTTGTTGACCCGTGCAGGGTCAACGGGGTCGGCGGTGATTGCCAGGTCGAGGCATCCCGCTGCGGCGCGCCCCCGTTGAACGAGATCGCTAAATGCTTCGACGTATGCGTCGCGTTTCGCGACGCCGACTGAGTAATGCCCTGCGATGATCAACATGTTGTGCTCCCTTGGTTTGGGGTGGTCATGGTCATGTTCCTTGGTGTCGGTGGAAGACCATCTCGAAGTAGTGACGCAAGTGGGCCACGCTGTCTCGTGCGACGTCGGGATCGTTCATCGCCTTGCTGACAACGAACGCTCCCTGCAGGACGATCTGGGTATAACGGGCAAGGCTCTCGGCGCGAGCTGGGACGCCGGTTGCGTCCGGTTCTGCGTCGCGGAGCGCCGCAGCGATGTCGTCCTCAAGGGTCTCGGCGTGACCGAGGATGCTCGCAGCGCACGCGTCGCGTATGGCCGGGTGGGTCGCGTAGGTCTCCTGCGCCATCGTGCCCACCAGGCACGTGTACGCCTCGATCGCATCGCCGATGATTGACGCCCGGAGATCGAGGTAACCAAGTACCCGGTCGGCCGGATCGTCGAGGTCGTGGTACCCGGCGCCGGCGAAGAGTCGACTCGTGGTCACCGACCAGTAGTCGGCAGCGGCGATCGCCAAGTCCTCCTTCGACGCAAAGTGATGAAAGAACGCGCCTTTTGACAGCCCCGCAGCCGCACACAGGTCGTCGACGGTGGTCGCATGAAAGCCTTTGGTTCTCATGACAGCAATGGCGGCGTCGAGGAAACGTTCTCGAGTGGTGGCCGAATCGGTTGGCATCCAGCGATGATACCAACTGGTCGGTATATGATCAAGGGCCCAAACCATCCGGATTCGATGCGACCCTTCGCAGGATGTGATCTCGTCAGAGCGCGGTCGGCAACATCTAGTCTCGCCGCATGGTGAGTCTCGAGGACGCCAGGACCATGGCGATGTCGTTACCCGAGGTCGTCGAGGGCACCAAGTGGGGCAATCGGACCTGGCTGGTCGACGGCCGCGCATTCGCGTGGGAGCGCCCTCTGAGTAAGGCCGACATCAAACGCCACCTGCCTGCGCCTCCACCCGAGGGTCCGATCGTCGCGATCGCCGCCGAGGATCTCCACGAACGTGAAGCCATCTTGGCAATGAATCGCCCTGGCTTCTTCACGATCCCGCACTTCGACGGCTATCCCGCCTACCTCATCCAGCTCGACCTCGTCGACCCGAACCACCTGAGCGAAGCAATCGTCGACGCGTGGCTGGCCACCTCTCCGACCGACCTGGCAACCGCGTACTCGAACGAACATCCGCTCACCTGAGCCAGCAAGTACGAGGCCGGTCCGCGAACTCTCTCGGTTTCGGATTCTGGTGTCATCGGGGCTTTCCTTCGAGGAACAGGGCGACGCACTTGTCGATGCGGCGCTGACGGGTCTCGGTTGTTTTGGCTGCGTTGATGTTGTCGACGTGCATTCGCTGAAGACTGTTCGACAGATCGGCGAAGAACTGCCGGGCGGTGGGTTCAAGGTCGAGAGCTTCAGCCAGGTCGCCGGGAACTTCCGCTGTTCGCGGTCCCGAAGCCAACGTGAGGGTGACGTGGACGTGGCTGTCGGCGACGAGACCGCGGCGCTGACGGGCACGAGGTGCTGTCCGCTCATCACTCCAACCGACGTCTGATACGTGTAGCCATCAAGAGTGACGACCACGGCTGGCCGCTGCCCGGCGCCGAGTTGCGAAAGGACTTCGGCCGGGACAGGGATGCCGGTCTTGGTGGCTGATCCGGCGATGACAGCGTCGAAGGTCACGCTGGGCGGGTCGATGGTCATGCGGTCTGCTCCATTCGGGTCGAGGATGCGCTCATTTCAGCGCCACTATTGTCGGCTTTCACGATCGAGGCGACGACGCTGCGGACGTCGTCTCGCCGGAGCACCACGCCAACCCAGAGTACGAGCGAGACGTAAATCGGAAACAACACGGTGCTGAGGAGCGGCTTGTCGACTCGCAGGTTCGCTGCGACAGCACCTCCGAGATAGCCCGTCAGGAGGACTGCGCCGAGCGGTGCGGTGCGGCGAAACGCGTAGAGGGCGACGCAACACAACTCAATGATCCCAATGACCGGGGCGGCGCTGTGGGCGAAGCCGAGCTCGGTCATGGTCGTGGCGACGAACGCCGGGTTGACGACATGACTCACCCCGTCGACCACCAGCAATGCTGCGGTGAACGCTGCGAGGCCGAGCCCGACACGATGGGCGCGGGGGCGTCCTACGGGGTTCATCAAGTCACCTCGTCGAAAATTTGGCAGATCCGGATCAGGTCCCAGTTCCGTCTGACGCGCCGGGTCGTCTCCCACTGTGTAACCGAGGAATCGCATGTTGTGCTCCTATGTTTGATCAGCGTGACTCGTTGCCCCGCCGCTGCAGGTCCGTCGAGCGAACTCGATCAAAATCGACATCGCCGCCAAAGAATTTTCACATCGACGGCGACCACCTCCCTGTGAACTGGGTGAAGCGAGCCGGGGTCAAGGCCGACACCGTGGGCGGGATGACAGAGGTCCGACAGGCCGAGATCGAGGCCAACTACCGTGACCACACTCAGGCAGTGACACCCTGAGAAACCAAACTGCCGAGCCTCCATAAGACCTTCGTGGGTCAGCTGGGAAACTTTTTTCGCAGCGATGTCGATCTGTGACGACGTCGCTCGACGCATTGATACAGGCGGGGCAACGTGCCGCGCCGGTCAGAGACAGGAGCATGACATGCGATTCTTCGGGTACACCCTGGGAGACGAATCAGCACCGCAGCCCGAGCCCACCCCCGAGTTCTTCGAGGAGATGGGCAAGTTCATGGAGGAGGCGACGACCGCAGGTGTCATCGTCGCCACGGGCGGCATCGCGCCGACGATGATGGGCGCCAAAATCACGCTGAAAGACGGGGCCTTCACCGTCGTCGACGGCCCGTTCGCTGAAGCCAAGGAATTGATCGGAGGTTGGGCGCTCGTGGAGTGCCGCGACCTCGCCGAGGCGATCGAGTGGTCGAAACGGTTCGTCGGCGTGCTGGGCGAAGGCGAAGTTCGCGTCCGTCCGGTCTTCGGCCCGGAGTAACTGGCGATTCGGTTGTGGTTGAATCGGTGGCATGTCTGCCGCCGATTCAACCGCGGCGATCGACGCTGTCTTCCGTATCGAGTTTCCGCGACTCGTTGCGAGCCTGGCTCGCCTCGTCAATGACATCGGACTGGCCGAGGAACTCGCGCAGGACGCGCTCGTCGACGCTCTCATCCAGTGGCCCCGCGACGGCACACCTCGAAACCCCGGCGCCTGGCTGATGACCGTCGCCAAACGCAAGGCCATCGATCGGATCCGCCGCGACCGTACCTTCGAGGCGAAGCAGTCTCTGCTCGTTGTAGATGCCGAGATTGATACCGATCGCGCGGGGTTCCGTGACGACCTTGACCAATCACCCATCGAGGATGACCGGCTGCGGCTCTTGTTCGTGGCGTGCCATCCCGTCCTCTCGGTGCCGTCGCGGATCACACTGGCGCTTCGATTCCTCGGCGGCCTGAATACCACTGAGATCGCGCGGGCATTCCTGCAACCAGAGGCGACGGTCGCCCAACGCCTCGTGCGCGCCAAGAAGACGATCGCCGATGCAGGAGTCCCATTCGAGGTGCCGACCGGCGACGATCGGGACTCGCGACTCGCGTCGGTCCTCGAAGTCATCTATCTGATCTTCAACGAGGGGTACTCGGCAACCGCTGGTGACGACTGGATACGGCCCGATCTCTGCGCCGAAGCTCTCCGGCTGGGCCGCCTCCTTGCGGCTCTGTCGCCCGATGACCCGGAGGTGCACGGACTCCTCGCCTTGATGGAGCTCCAGTCGTCGCGCCTAGCGGCACGAGTAGGACCCGACCGCAAACCGGTGCTGCTCCTCGACCAGGATCGACGCGTTTGGGATCGACTGCTCATCACCCGTGGACTGTCATCGCTAGATCAGGCTGGTCAGCTGACAGACGCCCCAGGCCCCTACGCGCTACAAGCCGCCATCGCTTCCTGTCACGCCCGAGCAGTTCGCGCAGAGCACACCGACTGGGACGAGTTGGTTCGCCTGTACGAACTCCTGGCGCGGGCAATGCCATCCCCGGTCGTCGACCTCAACCGGGCTGTCGCAGTCTCGATGGCCTCAGGCCCAGCCGCCGGTCTCGTGCTCGTCGATCACCTGTGCGACAGCAATACGCTCGACCAGTACCACCTGCTGCACAGCGTAAGAGGCGACCTCCTCGCCAAGCTCGGCCGCCACGTCGAAGCCCGAGCCGAGTTCGAAATCGCGGAGTCTCTCGCCCAAAACGCTGCCGAACGCGAACTCGCCGCTGAGCGTGTCCGCGCCATCGGACACCAAGCAGATAACGCGCCGTGACACGCCTTGACGATCTTCCATCGAAGATCGTGGACCAATACCGATTCGCTGTTCGCCCCGGTCACCGAGATCACGTCGTACGCCATCGAACTCTGACCACAAGCCTGAGATCACCAGCGAGTCAGAGGCCCGAGCCAAGGCCCAGAATCGTCCGCTTGCGGTCACGCGTTCACGCCGTCAAGCTCTCGATCCAGCGACGTTGCCACGGAGTTTCAGCCGCCTTCGAGTGGTAACGATCTCGGACCCACACGACGGCATCTGCCGGATCGATCCCGCTCATGATGGCAAGAACAGCGAGCGCCGTCCCGGTGCGCCCCCGCCCGCCACGGCACCCGATCTCGACTCGATCGGAACCAGCGACGGCGAATACCGCTCGGAGCGTTCGCAGGGCAGTTGGTGGCTCGGCAGGAGCGCGGAAGTCAGGCCACTTGATCCATTCCGTCGTCCACTGCATGGCAGGCGGTTCCCGACGCAGAAGGTACACACCAAGGGTTGGGGTGGGTCCTGACGGTTGTTCATGGCACAGTCCGCGGCCCCGAACGCGTGTGCCGTTCGGAAACTCCACTACGCCGTCACCGAGCGGCCACTTCTCGACGACCATGGGTCCACCCTTCCACACGCGGCACACCGAGTC
>JBBRSC010000155.1:0-8119 GCA_038245795.1 Acidimicrobiales bacterium | reverse complement strand
CGCTCGGCCTCGTCGAGGTCACCGAGGAACACGAAAATCATGCCGTAGCGCTCCTCACACGGGTAGGTGTCGACGCGGGCCTTTTTGGGAATCGGAAGACCTTCGCGGTTGGCGGGGATGGACACGCACGCGCCCGAGGTGTCGTACCGCCAGCCGTGGTAGGGGCACTCGATGCAATCGCCCTTGACCTTGCCCCCCGACAGGGGACCGCCACGGTGGATGCAGATGTCGGATTGAGCGACGACCCGACCGCGGGAATCGCGGTAGAGCACGAGGTGCTGACCCATGATCTCTGCCTTGTGGGGGACGTCGGTGACGTCTTCAGCGAATTCGAGTGCGTACCAATGGTTCTTCAGCACGATGTCTCCTAGGGGGTGTTCGTCAACGGATGGGGAGGTCTGGGTGTTCGTTGTGTTCGGTGTCTACACGGGCCGCGGGGTGGTTCGATTCCCGCCCCAGAGCGCGGCGACGAGTCGCTCGGTCATCTCTTCGCCGAAGTACCGGACACCCATGATGTTTGCGGGGTCCCGATCCGCAACGTTTCGGCGAACGGCGAGGTCGCGTTCCGCCAATGCAGCGCGTTCGCTGGGGTCGACGGGATCGCCAGCATCGAGGTGGGCGAACCATTGCTCGAGGCGACCATTGGCGAGTTCGATCATGCGATCGAGCGATCGTTGTGATCGTTCCGCCACGAAGCACAGCGCGGTGTGCGACACCGACTGACGGATGTAGAGGGTCTGGCTGACGAAGGGGCTGAAACCGGGTTCGTCCCTCATTGCCATGTACTCGACATTGTTGGGCTCGTAGTACTTGTCGAGGTATGTCGGCTCGACGAGCATGTCCTTGCGGGGGATGAAGTCGACGAAGTACCAGAAGTCGGGCAAGGTGCCGAAGGCGATGCCGAGGTGCGGGACCCAGGTGTGGGGACCGAGCCAGCAGGTCAAGTGCAGGTTCGTGAAACCGACCGACGGATTGCCGAGCCAGGAGTGGACCATCCAGTCGACCTCGGGGCCGGAGTAGGCGCGAATCGACCCAGTCGGGCCGCCTTCGACGCCGTAGGTCTCGAACTCGTCTGACGACGGATCGCGGACGACGTCGAAACGGGCTTTGACCCGTGCGGCCATGTCATCGATCGCTGCTTGGAGTTGCAGGAACTCGGCAGTGGTATCGACCGGTCCGGCCTGATCGTGGATCTGGGCGATACTTCGGGTGGTTTCCATGTGGTCGACCTCGGACATCTGGCGACGGGGATCGTCCTGGAACGATGTTCCCCTCAGCGGAACGTACCGATGGTATCCCAAAATCGCATCGTCATCCCCGGGCCCAGGACGCGACGGCGGCTGGCCGACGAGATCTGCGTCGACCAGCCGCGTTATTCACACGATTGACGTCAGTCCGTCAGCATGTTCCGGTGGGTGGAGTCGGCGAGACTTGTTTGAACACCGCGCCAGGAATCCCACAATTTGGATTGCCGGGTGGCACCGGGGGATTCCATGTATAGGAACCAGTCGCAACGATCCCGAATCCGGGTTGGCTCAATTTCAACGTGGCGTTCACCTTTTTCTGAGGCCCAGGAGCCTCGGTGAATGCCGAGAGTGGCACCGTGACGAAGCTGTTGCCGGTGCCGGGGACCACGGTCGACGCCACCGGTTGATTCGTGACTCCATCGGTAATGGTCCACTCATAGGTGGTGCCGGGAACCTGGAAGTTGATGTCAACGGCGCCGGTCGGGGCGAATTGAAGTGACTGGGGAAGTTGCCCGTCACTGATGGCGACCGACAGGCGTGGAACTCGACCCAGATCCCCCAGCACGGTGAGGTAGCCGCCACGTTGGGAGAACCGCAGATTGGTGATGGCCACGTCGAAACCGGGGATCAATCCGCTGAGGCTCGGCAACTTGATCTTGCCGATGCTGTTGGTGAGCATGGGCAGGAGTGCATCGTTGGCAATCCAGTCGAGCAGACCGGCCAAGGTGTACGTGCCGCCGGCACCACCGAATCCCCGCCCGCACAAGTTGTACGAGAGCGCATACGCCGAGCCGTAGTTGGCTTGGCAGCCGCCGACCACCTGCACATCGATCAACGTCGAAGCGAGTGTCGGACCGATACCGAGGATCTGAGGATCGAACGCGAGCCCGACGTTCGTGGACGCTGCGATCGACAACTGAATCGGGGCAGCGCCGCCGTTGCTGATATCGACGCGGAGGTCGGGGAGCACCGTTGCCGCGGCGAGACGACTCGGCGGAGTCGGGAAGGGCGGGGGCCCACACGCTCCGTCGCAGAGCACCGGAGTGGTGTCCACGGGAACACCGAGAATGGCTGGGGCCACCTCTGGCCGAGTTGACACCGAGACGCCAGCCGCCGGAATCGACGCGTTGGTGATGTTGAGTAGGCCGTTGGTCGTACGGTTCGTCGACGAGCCTTGGGTCAGATGTCGCAACACCACGTTGATCATGGCTGGGTCGACGATGGCTCCGACGCCGGCCATGCGTTGGTTGATGTCGCGATGTGCGGTCACCAGGTCTTGGATCTTCGTCGACAGCGATGGTCGGAAGACGTTTCGGAACCGTCCTCCGAACGTGCCGCCGAGGGCATCGCCGAGGCTGCCGACCATGGCGGCGTCACCGACGACTTCGAGGCCGTTCTGGCCAAAGAGATCCTGATTGGGTGTACAACCCGTCGGTGTGGTGTAGGAGCCACACCACCCATTGTCGATGTTGGTGACGATCGGGCGGATGTTCGAGGTGCCGACGCCGACCGTCGGGAGCACCGAGTTGAGGTCGAACCCATCGACGAGGCGTTGCACCGCACCGGCGTTGCCGTCGCTATCGACATCGAAGGCGTCCTTGATGCCGCTCTCGATGGCGTTGCCGACGGTGAGATAGATCGCAGTTGGACCGAGGAGATAGCCGCCCCAGCAGACGGGGTCGAGCCAGTTGTACCAATGCGCCATCGAGAACGATGCTGACGGGGTACTGGCGCTCGCGTTGATGCGAGCGTCGATTCCCGTACCAGTGCCGACAGGGTCGGCCCAGATGTCCGCTCGAGCGGTCACGTCCACGGTGGCTGATGCGCCGACGCAGGGCACACCCAGGAACCACAGATTCACACCGGCGCGAATGCCAGTGTCCGAAACGAATCCACGAAGAGCTCCCGTGCTGCCGACGGGTTCGTCCGGCAGAACGACATACGGGCTCTGCTGGACGTAGTCGATGTCGACGCTCGGATCCACGCCAGTGACATCGGTGATGTAGATACCAGCCGCGTAGTTCCCCTTGGCGAACGAGCCGGCGAGACCGGCCGCGGTGGATCGGATCTTGGATCCGACGAGCGTTGTGAGCGCCGATTCAAGGTCGTCGGTCGCGATGCCGTTGGTCTCGGTCAGCACGTTCGGGTTGGCGGTTCCCTGGGGCCCGCTGGTGGCGAACACCCCGGCTGACTTGGGCAACGACTGCGCCGAACTGACGGGTGCTGCACCGGCGTGGACGGTGGATCGGTCGGCTCCAGCGAAGTACTGGGGACCGGCGGGAGAGAGCGTGAAGTCGTATTGGACCTGCTGGAAGAACCAGTCGTTTTCCACCACCTCGGCGATCAGTTGGAATCCGGGCTCGGCGCGGGGGATCAGGATCCAGCCTTCCCAATAGCCGCGGTCGGGGCGTGCGGTGTCGTTGGCGTAGCAGTAGATCCCGGCGTTGCGAATCGAGGAGTTCGCGTAGTACTCGTCGGCTTTCGTTCCACCGATCTTGCGGATGCTGAGCAGCGGGTACAGCGCGCGAGGTCCGTAATTCTTTGGGTCGTCGAGGTTGATGCGAACCAACATCTCTTGGGTGTTGAAATTGCGGTTTCGTAGTTGAATCCCCGGGCCCTGGCCCGCGATTGGCTCGAGCCCTGCAACTGACAGTGGGCCCGCCTGGTTGATGGCGATGCCGCTCGAGGTGGTCGTATACACGTCGTGTTGTGGCGTCAGGATCTGCGCCGGGGCGACGTCGGCTGGCGCCGTGACAGGTCCGACCCCATTCGGGGCATTGCATGCTCCCGCTCCGGGGGGTCCCTGCGCAACGTTGGTCGTGCCGGCCGGCGCGGCAGCGGGTACGCCGTCCTTGGCGCCCTTGGGCGGTGCGGCGAAGAGGATGGAGCGGCTTTTCCCGGCGCCGGTTCCCAGAGCGCCGGGGTTGACGACCTCGGACAATCCATCGACCACTCGCGGTGCGAGCGTTGCTGAACGCAATGCTGGGATGAACGCGGCCCGGCCAGCAGCGGTGTTGAGCGCCGCGACCCGGGCGGTGATCTCGGCGCGGTTCTCGACCGGGATGTTGGCGAGGACAGCGGGATCGGCGAGGTTCTGCGCCATCGTCGGCGCTAGCTGTGCGAGGCGTTGATCCAGCTCGGTGTCGTTCAGCTGGTCTACCGGCCGATAGTCAGGCGGTGGTGGGGCAGCGGTGGGCGGCGGCGTACACGCCGCCACGGTGAGGGCGACCAGCGCCATGGTGAGAAGAGCGATGAGACGGCGCATTGGGGACCCCCGATAGAGAATAACGTTCTCGCTGAGAACTATATTCTCATTGATGCAGGCTCGCAAGGCTTTTCATGAACGACATCGAGTCGCGCCAAAGTTGCGGGCCCGCATCCCAGTTGGCATCAAAGAGCGTCAGAATGCGCTCAGCGGCGACATCAGTTGGGCGACGTCCGGGGCGTTCGACAGCTGATGGCAGGAGCTGATCACGCTCGCGATCGAGTCCTGGCTCAGGAGTCCCGTCGCGTTGTCGGTGAACTTCTGTCCCAGTTCCCGATCGGTCAACGGCCAGTCGTTGCCACCCCGGTTCGACCACATCTCGCATCGCAGCGTCCGACCATCGACGGTGTCCACCTCGACGACCGCCGGAAACTGATGGGGATAGATCGCATCGCACGCGTCGTCGCCGTGAACGGTGATCTTGGCCATCAGCTCGCGATATCGCGGATCGCTCGCCAAGTCGTCGGTGAAATCATCGAGCCCGACGCCGAGCCCGCCGCCACCGAGCAGCGCGGCGGCCACGCAATACGGTCCAGAAAACTGAGCCTGATACGCAGAGGCGGGTCGCTGCTTGTGTTCTGACGGCTCGCCGATGGTGCGGGCAGTTGGGGTTGCGACGCCGATCCGGATGGCGGCGACGTCGCTGGCATCGAGGCCATCAGCGCGCAAGGCCAGTGCGGCATCGATGGCGCAATGGGTGAAGTGGTTCGCTGGATACGGTTTGTAGAAGATATCGGCAACGGACCATGTGGAACCGAGCCCGTCAATCACGGCTTCGGGCCACCATTCATCGCGCAGGAAGGACTCGAACAGTCCGAACCTGCCTTCGAGGGCAGTCGGAGCCCCGGTCAATCCGCGCCGTACCAACTGCGCTGCAACGACGCCGGACTGCGCGGCCCACCCACAGTGGATTCGCTTGACGGTACCGCCCGTGCGGTTGGCTTCGATGATTCCCGACGCCATCGACGCGGCCACCGCCATGGAATTCGCTGCCTCCGTGGCAGACCCGCCCAACAGGACCGACGCCGCCGCAGCTGAGCCCAGCGCACCGCAAATGGAGGTTGCGTGCTGGCCGTGCTCGAAATACACGGATTGCCCAGCTTTCACGTCGTAGCCCGCCATGCCGACGCGGACGGTGATCTCCAGTCCGACCGCGATCGCCGCGACGAGCGCAGAGCCGCTGGCGCCAGAGGCCTCGGCGGCAGCGAGCGCTGCTGGAATGACCGACGCTGACGGATGCAGGATCGACGGCAGATGGGTGTCGTCGTAGTCGAGACTGTGGGCGAGGGTGCCGTTGACGAACGCCGACAATGGGGCCGGAAGTCGCTCCGGCACACCAATGGCGGTTGCTGCGGGACGTCCTCCTTGGTCGGCGGCGAAGTCCATGACGCCCCGTGACGTGTCGAGGCGGGTTGAACGGACACAGATCCCCAGGATGTCGAGCACACGCTGTGGCACCGACGCCACGACTTCGGCGGGGAGGTCCCCGAGGTGGGTGTGAGCTGCCAGCTCGCCCAGCTGGGTAACGAGCGTGGCGCCGGTCCCCTCGACCGTCATGTCGACGCACCCACGATGGCGAGCGGTCGGACAGGTGAGCCAGTGGCGCCGACGAGCGGTAGCGGCGTCAGTACAAAGAGGAACTCGTTGGCGCGCGCGGCGGCGATCTCGTCGAGCTGCATGGTTTCGATGATGTTGATCCCGGCGTCGACGAGCAAGACGCGATGAGCGGGGAGGAGCGCGTGGCCGGTGCCACCCTTGATGCACTCGAAGGCAATGGTGTCCGCCCCAACTGCTCGGGGATGGTGTTCGGCGAGCCAGTTGGCACCGGCTTCGCCGACCCCGGGCACGCCGCTCTCAGCCCCGATGAAGGCATCGCCATCGGACCAGTGGCGTCCCCAGCCTGAACGAACCAGCAGAACGTCGCCGGACTGCGGTTCAGTTCCCTGCTGTTCGATACACCGATCGAGGTCGGCTGGCGTGATCTCGTAGCCGGGGTCGCAACACACGACGTCCAACGCCGACGGGACGTCCAAGAGGATGCCGCGCCCGACGATCGGTTCGATCTCTTCGACGCCGTGGCTGGCGAGCTGACCGCTTCGTTGGGCATCGTCGGCCGAGGCGCCCCCGTAGAGCTCGCCGCAGTGTGAGACGTGTCCGAGGGCGTCGATGTGGGTTCCGACGTGCGTCCCGGTGACCAACAGGTCATTGGCGGCGGACCCGCCGTCGCCGCGCACCACATCGCCATGCCGACGGGGCATTGCCAGCCGGTACTGCGGATGGTTCGGTGACTGCGGCATCCCGACCACCATCGGGCGGCTCAAATCGAACTGTCGGGTCCCCGCGCGGAGCGCTGCGAGCAAGGCCTCGGTACTCATGTTGCGACTCCTCGTTGGCGCAGCTTCTCGACAGTGGTGGCATCGATCCCAAGTTCTGCCAACACCTCGTCAGTGTCGGCGCCGATCTCGGATCGACCCGTGAACCGGATGGAACCGGGCGTCTCGGACATTCTGAACAGGACGTTATTCATACGCATCGGTCCGAAGCTGTCGTCGTGCACGGTGGTGATCATCTCGGTGACAGCAACATGAGGGTCCGCCAGGAGGTCCTCGGCCGTGAAGACCGGTGCCACTGCAGCCTGAGCTTCCTCGAACGCTGACGTGACCTCGGCTTCAGTCCGGACCGCAATCCACGAGGCAACGGCATCGTCGAGCAGGTCACCGTGTTCGGCGCGACCTTTGGCGGAAGAGAACCAAGGTTCGTCGATGACCTCGGGACGGCCGACCAGCCGCATCACCCGCTCCGCAATGGTGGTTGCCGACGTAGAGATGGCCAGCCATCGGTCGTCGGAGGTCCGGTAGATGTTCCGTGGCGCGTTGGATGCGGAGCGATTCCCGAACCGCTGCTGCAACGTGCCCAGCTGATCGAACACGGTCGGGCCGGGGCCGACCGCACACATGATGGGTTCCA
Organism: Acidimicrobiales bacterium; assembly: GCA_038245795.1. Lineage (GTDB taxonomy): Bacteria > Actinomycetota > Acidimicrobiia > Acidimicrobiales > Microtrichaceae > JBBRSC01. The sequence continues at coordinate 640 of JBBRSC010000155.1, read as the reverse complement.
GCAGGCTCACGTCAATCACCTGCCCTGCGCCGCTGCCCCCCGGTCGATCACGATGCCACAACGCCATGCTCACTGCGCTGACCACCGTGATGCCCGCAATCGAATCTGCGAGGCCCATGGCGGGGAGGGTTGGCGGCCCGTCGGGCTGTCCAGTGATGGCCGCGAAGCCCGACATGGCTTCGGCGAGCGTGCCGAAACCAGCGCGCGAACGATAGGGGCCGGTCTGCCCGAAGCCAGTGACCCGTGCCAGGATCAGCCGCGGGTTCAACTCGTGGAGGACATCCCAACCGACTCCCCATCTCTCGAGCGTTCCGGGACGGAAGTTCTCCACAATGACGTCCGCTTCGGCAGCCAGCTTGAGGAAGATCGCCGCGCTGTCCGGATCACCGAGATAGAGCCCAATGCAGCGTTTGTTCCGGGCAACGATCTTCCACCAGAGTCCCAGTGACCGGCCGTCGGGAAGTTCCTTCGACGGGCCATGGGTCCGGAACGAATCACCAGCGGTGGGGTGTTCGATCTTGATGACGTTCGCGCCGTAGTCGCCGAGGATCTGACACGCCAGCGGCCCGGCGAGCACCGTGGATACATCGATGACCTTCAGCCCGGCGAGGGGTCCTGTGCTCGAGTTGTCGTTCGTCAT
>JBBRSC010000154.1:0-8172 GCA_038245795.1 Acidimicrobiales bacterium | reverse complement strand
GGGCGGGGCGAAGTAGTGAAGCAGTAGGGCGTGAGCCCAGGGGAGGCGTGGACATGTTTCATCGGCGGGACCGGCGCGGTGGCGACCGCTCGGAGCGAGCAGAGACCGACGCGCGCTCAGACGTGCCAACAGGTCCGGCGCTCAGCGACGAGGGGCACCCGAGCGAGCCGTCGGTAGCGCCGCCAGCGCCTCTGGTGAACCAAGACCTCATGGGCTCAGCTCGTGGCTCGCTGGCGGGTTCCAGAATTGTGTTGCTGAGCGACGACCATGCCATGGACGAGGTGGCGACGGTCCTGCGCACATCGGGCCATCGGGTTGCGGTCGCAAGTGGCACAGTTGCGCTCGGCCTCACTCATGTGGGCGAACTCGATTTAGCGGTGCTCGACGGCGTGGTCTCCCCGGAACAGCGAGTAGAGGTATTCCGCCGGTTCCACGATGAACTCGACATCCCGGTGGTGGTCCTCGATCATGGATCGTCGGCCACCGAGCGGCTGCTCTGGCAGGCGCTCGGGGCCTGCGACGTTCTGGACTCTGCCAGCTCCGACGACCAGTTAGCTGAGGAATTGCAGCGCGTGTTGCAACAACCCCTCCGGGCCTCCAGTGAGTCCATATCGGTGGGCGGACTGCGGTTGGACATGGGGTCCCGGATGATCGAGGTCGAGACCCGAACCGCGCATCTCACCCGTCAGGAGGCGCTGCTCCTGCAGTTCATGATGTGTCGTCCCGACGTGACGTTCAGCCGGTCTGATCTCCTCGAGCAGGTGTGGGGCCACACCATCGGCGGGACATCGACGGTGCCCGTTCACATCCGCAGGCTTCGGGAGAAAATCGAGATCGATCCCGCACGGCCGAGGTACATCATCACGATGTGGGGTGCGGGGTACTGCCTCCGATCTGGGATTGGAGCATAGTGGCTGACATCGGATCTCGATCGTCGACCCGCTTCGGGATCGTCCTCGCCGTCTTGCTGTCGTGTGGCGCCGGCTTCGCAGGTCTCCCCACCGTTGCTCTCGCCGGCGCCGGCGCTGGAGTCGCTCCGGATCGTGGTCGTGTGTCGCATGCCGACGTCGCTCTGCTCCCAGGCGGAGTGATCTCCACGCTCATCACCTTGCCAGTCACGTCGAACGTGTCAGGTGTCGCTCCCGTTGCGAGCAATGTCATGGTGGATGGTCGACCGGCAGAGGCGAACCTCGAGTCGATCGCTTCGCTCGGGGCCGACGTCGAGATGGTGATTGACACCTCGGCCGATGCGACAATCGGGCGTGCGGCACAGGGGGCGATTGTTGAATTCGTCCGGGGACTCGCACCGTCGGTCCATGTAGGTCTCGTTGGAGCGCCGGGTGAGAGCGGCCGAGTGCCGACCGATCAACGCGAGCTGGTTCTCACTGACCTTCCCCGTCAACCGCCCGGCGGCGCGTCGAACCGGCTTGCAACAGCCCTCGGCACCGGAACCATCGATCCCGCGCGACCGCGATTCATCGTTGTCTTCTCCCGTGCCAGCGCCGCCAGTTCCGCTCAACTGGTCCAGGCGATCACCACGCCAGCGGTCCCGGGAGCGGTGATCGATGTGGTGCAACTCACCGATGTCGCAGGCCCGAGCGAGGCGCTGTCAGATTTCGCTCGAAGCAGCGGCGGGTTGGATCTCAGCGTCAGTGATCCCAGCCTCTTGCCGACCGCGTTCGACGAGATCGCATCGGCGCTGCAACGAACGTATCGATTGACGCTGCCCGCCACGATGGGGTCCACCATCACGGCAACCATCGAGGGCGGCGGTGATCTGCTCCCGGTGCAGTTCGTCGCGGCGCGAACTGATGAGCTGGCCCCGGCGCGGCCCGCGGGGAGCGCTGGCGAGAGCGAGTCTGCCACCAGTGCGGCCCCATCCGCGGGGGTGATAGCTCGCGAGCCGATCCGCAGTCGCGACACACCTGGACGGTTGGTCCCGTTGCTGGTGCTCCTGTCGGTTGCCCTGGTAATTGGGTTGGGCCTGGTGCTGCTCGGTCGACGCCGCAGGCTCGCGACCAGCCGCCGGCGGGTCCACGACAGTGCGGCCACGAACTGCAGGCAGCTCCAGATAGGGGATGAGTCGGTGGCGCTGGTGCAGGCCGCCCAGGGGCACCTGATGGGCGCTGTCTTCGGGATCCTGGGAGACACCGCGCTGACGGTGCCGCAAGAACTCGTCCTGGCCACCGAGGTCCGAGCGAGCATGTCGCTCCTGCGCTCGGACATCGACAATCCCGCATTCGACGCCATCTCTGGCACTGGATCCGAGGGACTGTCCGACCTGCCCGTTGACGCTGTCTCGCTGGTGGTGGCGTTGCTCGACGATCATCGCCCGGAGGCAGTTGGCGTTGACCATCCTCGGGCTGAGCCGACGGGAGCCGTTGATCATCAACAGATCGCAGATGCGCTCCGCTACGGGCTGTGGTCTGCCGAGACGGAGGTGTCGCTCCCCGAGCGAGCGCTCCACCTTCTCGGCGTCGACGACGTCTCCGAACTCGGCATCATGGGCGAGTTCTCCGCCGATATCGATCCCGTGAGCGCGGCGGCCCTGATCTCAGCGGAACTCGATGACTCGTCGGCGGCCGGGTCAACGGCCCGAGCGATCGGCCGGGTGTTGTCGGCGACCTCGCTCCACGGGATTGTTCCGATCGGGGTCGTTCCGCTGTCGGTGGTGCTCGCAGATCGTTCGACTGCTGGCAACTCATCTGCCGTGACCCCGAATCGCCGGTCGCCGGATGAACTGGCATCGGATGCGGCCACCATCCTGTCGGCGTTGACCGAGGCGGTCGTCCGACTCCACAACGGCCAGGCCGCTGTCGATCGGCTCATTGGGACCTACATCGACGAGTTGAAGATCTCGAACGCATCGCGGGCCATTGAACTTGTCGAGTTGATGGGCAGGTCGATCGTCGTCACTGTCGAGGACGCCCAGCGAGCCACAGGTCTCTCCCATCAGGGCGTGCGAAATCAGATCCGACGTTTCGAGGCTCGTGGGTGGCTCGTGGCTGCTGAACAGAACGGACGGGGTGGACGTCGCCGATGGGTTGCTGTCGGAATCATCGACGCTTTCGAGGCAGCGATCCATCGATGTCATGGCTCCGAAATCGATCTACGACTGAACGATCGAGCCGCATTGGCAGACGCCACGACATAGCGCCACCTCCCGACCCCGGGTCAGAGCGACTGGTGGGAGCGGGGTCAGAAGTTGAGCGCCGACAAGTCCGGATACCAGGCCTGGGATCGTTCGATGGCCCGCTTCCACATGTCGCGATCCAGAGTTGCGGTCGGTTCGTAGACCGCCGCCGGCTTCCACGTGGCTTCGACGCTCGACCAGTCGTCGTGGAGACCCAATGCCAGCGACGCCAACATCGCCGCTCCGGGCACGGTTGCTTCGCGGACGGGGGCGATCTCGATTCGTCGTTGGGTGGCATTCGCCACGGCTTGGCAGAACACCGGGTTCTCACACATGCCGCCGTCGGCTCTGAGCGCTTCGATCGTGATCCCAGCATCCGCCTCGGCTGCGTCGAGAAGATCAGCTCCGCGGTGCGCGATTCCTTCGAGCACCGCCCGGACGACGTGAGCGCGTGTCGAGCCGCGGGTCAGGCCGAAGAGCGCCCCCCGTGCCCCGTAGTCCCAATGGGGTGTGCCCAATCCGAGCTGTGCGGGAACGTAGATGACGCCGTCGGTATGTTCGCACTCGGCGGCGACGGCCGCCGACTCGGCCGACGATGCAATGAGGCCCATGTCGTCGCGCAGCCACTGCACGTTGGTGCCAGCCGACAACATGATGGCCTCCAGGCCCCACATGAGCTCGTCGCCACGACTCCAACAGATGATGGGGAACGTGCCGTTCGCGCCGCGACGGGACGTCTTCGGGGTTGACGTTCCGAGACAGACGTCGAGCATGGCCCCCGTCCCGAAGGTCACCTTGGCCAGACCGGAACGAACGCCACCCTGACCAATCAACGATGCCTGTTGATCGCCGGCCATCCCGCAGATAGGGGGGGACCCCTCGAGCGCTGTGGCATCGCCGATGTGGCCTGACGAAGGAACCAGCGCGGCCATGGCACGCCGCGGGAGGCGGAGCGCATCGAGGATCTTCTGGTCCCAGTCGGACCCATCGCTGCGCAGAAGTCCGGTCACGGCGGCATTGGTGTGGTCAGTGGCGTGGACGCGACCCTGAGTCAATCCCCACACCAGCCACGAGTCGGGCGTCCCGACACACAGATCTTGTCGACGCTCGGGATCGACGTGGTTCCAGATGTCGACATACTTCGTGGCCGCCTCGTTGGGCCCGAATCGGAGCCCCTCGGAGGCCAACATCAGACACTCGCCGACGGTTCGCAGGTCCTGCCAACCCTGGGCGGGCGCCACGGGGAGCCCGGTCGCCCGGTCCCACACGACTGCCGTCGAGCGTTGAGATGAGATGCCCACACCATCGACCGCGCCCACGTCGGCGATGACCCGACGAGCGACTGCGAGACAAGCATCGAGGTAGGCCAGGGCGTCAAACTCGACCAGGCCAGGTGCGGGCGAGTCGGGAAGGAACTCCTGGGAGTGTTCTGCACGCACGGTGCCATCGGGCTCGACTGCCGCGGCTCGCACGCCGCTCGTGCCTGCATCGATTACCAGAATGGGCACCGTGACATCCTCTCGTCGGTCAGACACGTCGTCCGTGGGCGACCATCATGGCTGAAACCGCTCACTGAAGCCGCCAGCTTGGAACATCAGTCCGGTCGACGACGGATCGGCTCGCGTAACACACGGCTTTTTCGTTCGAGGGCGGCGCCGAACATCCCGCACGTCGCCATGAGCAACGCCAAATACATCAGCTGGACCGGCGACACAAGGGTTCCGCCCGCAATGAATTTCCTGACGAGGCCGCCGCCCTGAACGATGAGGTAGGCCAGCGCGGCGGCAGCAGCACCGTTGGGGAGCGGTCGTTGGGGAGCGAGCTTGGCGGCGCCGAAGCCGGCAATGGCGCCCAGGATCAGGATGACGAGTGAGATCAGCAGCGACCCCGTGCCGCCTTTCTCCAACGTGCCACGGTCGACAAGTACCCGTTGCGCGATGCCGATGGGTAACAGGAACAACGAGACCGACACTGCCGGTCGCCAGATCGCCGCCCACTTGAGATCGAGTTGTGTGACCACACTCATCGGGTCACTCCCAGCCCGGCAGCGCGCCGTAGGGATGAGCCAGCCCGAGCTTGCCGGGATTGAGAATCCCCATCGGGTCCAGGGATGATTTCACGGCGCCAAGGACCGCGAACGCTCCGCCGAGCGCCTCGGCCATGAAGCGCCCACGGTTCAACCCGATGCCGTGGTGATGGCTGAGCGCGCCGCCGCGCTCCAGGACGTTGCGGCTGCCCGCATCCCAGACCCGTCGGTAGAAGGCAGTCTTCTCGGCAACGGCCTCGGCGCCGGTTGCGTCGGTCGACGGGCGCCCGGCGAAGGTGAAGTAGAGACAGGCCCCGTCGAGGTAGGCGTGGGACTGATGGGCGGACACCGACAGGACACCGTCGATGCCGCCGATCACGTCGCGCGTCGACCGGTAGATGTCGTCGAGGCATCGCCATGGCGCAGCGATCTCCATGGTGTCGATAACGAATCCCTTGGAGATCAGTGATTCGAGGCCTGCGACGTCGTTGCGATGTCCCATCCAGTGCGTGACCAGCGCGACGTCGGCTGGCTGGTGGCGGGCGAATTCTTCGTTGATGATCGCCAGGTTGGCATCGACGAGCGCAGGGTCGCCTTCGTCGAGCACCAGGACGACGTTTGAGTCGACGTCGAAGTTTCGCTTCGATTCCAGTACGTCATAGAGACGGAGGACCGCAGGTGTTCCACCGCGCCGCAACACCCGTCGACACGCATCGAGGCCGGCCTCGAACGAATCGCAGGTGAAGGCGGCGTGCTGTTCATACGGCGGGAGTGGATGCAGTTTCAGACGCGCTGCGGTGATGATTCCTATGGTGCCTTCCGACCCGACGAACAGTTGCGTCAGGTCGGGTCCGGCTGCCTGGCGGGGTTGGCCACCGGTGCTGATCTGGCGACCGTCGGCGAGTGTGACGTCGAGCCCCACAACAATGTCCTCGATCTTTCCGTAGCGAGTCGAGAACTGCCCAGCGCCACGACACGCCACCCATCCGCCGATGGTCGAGAGTGACATTGACTGGGGCCAGTGGCCAGCGGTGAGCGTATGAACACGTCGGAGTTCGTCCTCGAAGTGATCGCCGAAGGTGCCGGCCGCGACGTTCACGGTGAGCGATTGATCGTCGACGTCAATCACGCCCGCAATTCCACACATGTCGAGCACCACGCCACCGAACACAGGCACGGCGTTGCCGCAGACGCCGCTCCGTCCAGCGGCCGTCGTCAGCGGGATCCGCGCCTCGTTGCAGATGGCGGCGATCTCCGAAATCTGCGCAACTGAGTCGGGTCGCACGATGGCTGCGGCACGGCCGGCCAGCGCTCCCTCGAGTGCCCAGGTCATGGCAAGTGGCCACCAGTCCTGGCTGGCCGAGCCGGTCGCGTCGTCGTCGACGGACACCGCTGCGCCGGTGCGTTGGAGCCGGGCAACGATCTCGTCAGAGACGCTGACCCGAGTGGTCTGCAGCACGGTGGTGGCGGCCCCGGCGCCGCCGCTGATGCCGATGGGCGAGGTGGGCGCCGCCGGGCCCAATGGGCCGGAGGCACCCGGGTCGATCATGAGTTGTGCCCGGCTCGAAGTCCCACATCCATCGCGTCGTTGATCGCATCGTCGGCGGCTTCGTTCACGGTGTCGTCGGCGACTCGGACCACGGGCAGGCCAGCGGTGTTGCGTTCGGCCTCGCAGAGCTCCCGGTACTCGGCCGCCGACGCTGCTGCCTCAGCAGTCGACCATCCGAGGATCGGAGCCAGGAGTGCTGCGGTGTCGTCGGCGGCGCGTGCTGAGTCGTCACGTCCATAGAGGCGCGCCCGGGTCCGCCGCGACAACACATCGTCGACGCTCTGGGCCATCTCGTACTTCGCCGCGAAGACGGCCTCGGCTCGGAGGTACGGCAGCCCGGCAACCAACGGTGCTGCGAGCGACGGGTCGGTCTCGATGAGCCCCATCACCGCGCGAGCTTCGCCGCCATAGCGATCGGCAAGGTGTTGCACGGCATCTTTGGGGACCATCGGGTAGCCCGACGACGCCGCAGCGACGGAGCCGTAGCCGGCCGCGCCGCGGAGGCGGAGCTTCTTGGTCGTCGACCGTCGTGCACCTTCCGGTGCCCGCGAGCCGAGGACCTGATCGACGATCTCGTCGACGGTGTCGGCGGCCATCCGGCGGTAGGTCGTCAGCTTGCCGCCCGTGATCGTGACCACCCCGGTGTGTGATGTGTGGACCTTGTGTCGACGGGACAGATCTGCCGTGCGTCCCGATGACGCCGACTTCACGAGCGGTCGCAACCCGGCCCAAGTTCCGAGGACATCGTCGACACCGATGGTGTTGATCGAGACGGCGTTGATGGCATCGAGGAGGTAGGCGACGTCGTCGGTGGTGCATTGTGGATCGTCGATCGGGCCCGAGTAGTCGGTATCCGTCGTGCCGATGTAGGTCACGTCGTCGTGCGCCACCACGAAGATCGACCGCTTGTCCTTGCGGACCGGAATGACGCCCGCAATCGTGTTCCCGACGAGGTGGTGGGGCACCGTGATGTGGATCCCCTTGGCCGGGCGGATCGAGTCGGGGTTCTTGCCTTCGTCCAACGCACGGATCTCGTCGGACCACACGCCGCCGGCGTTGACCACGGACCTCGTGGAGATCGAGAATCGTCGTCCGTCGGCGACAACGTCGATGCCCGACACCAGGCCAGTGGCGTCGCGGGTCATGCCCACCGCTGACACGCGGTTGGCGATGACGGCGCCGTGTTCGTGGGCGGCGGTACGAGCCAAGGTGAGGGTCAGCCGGGCATCGTCAGCGGCCGCGTCGTAATAGAGATAGCCCGACACGAGATTGTCGGGTTTGAGGGTCGGGAAATATGCGAGCGCCTCGGCCTTGTCGACCCGCTGATGGATCTTGCCGATCCGGTAGCCGCCGGTCAGGTCGTAGCCCCACATCGCGGCGCCCAAGAGCCGTGCGATTTTAGCGGGAATCACACCGTCCTTGCCGAACATGGGGATGAGAAATGGCAGCAGCTTCACCAAGTGG
>JBBRSC010000153.1:0-8194 GCA_038245795.1 Acidimicrobiales bacterium | reverse complement strand
GCAGTCCGGGTGGCACTGGTCATGGCGTCCTCCCCACCGTGTGCGCAACGGGCCGGACTCCAGTGCGCCCGCCGAGCAGGAGGGCATCGGACCAGAGGGGCGCAAGATCGCCGTGGTCATTGAAGATGATGTGGGCGCCGGTCCGGGTGCTGGTGACGCCGCGGGCGAGCGAACCGTGGTGGCATTCGACGATGACATGACGGCTGAATTGAGTGGCGACCGCGGCGAGGATCGTCGCCCCCTGATCCGACAACTTCCCGCAAATTGTCACGAGCGAGCCGCCGGCTTGCGAGGCGGTCAGTGATCTGAGGACGCCGTCGAGTGAACCGCCGGCGCTGGGCGCCATGGCCGCCAGTTGATCGAGTAGCGACACCACCTCGGTCGAGGTGGCCACGAAGCCTGAGTCGGTGCCGCGGGTGGTGACCATGCGGGCAAGTTGGCCTGACGACGTTGACGATTCGAGGACCGATGCCGCCACGCTCATGGCACGTTCAAAGCTCGCTGCGTCGTGGTGATCCACGTTGACGTCGATCACCACCGTGAGCCGTCGTTGCCACGGTTCGTCGTACTGACGGACCACCGGATGACCAAGTCGAGCTGTGGTCGGCCAATGAACGCGGCGGACATCGTCGCCCGGCTGATAGTCCCGCAAGGTGCTGATCTCGTCGGTCGCGGTGGTGAGGCTTCGTTGTTGGCGCCCAACGTCGGGTTCCTCGCCGGATGTCGGCGCCATGAGCGTCAGGCGTTCGACCCGCGGGAGCACGATCACTTCAACGAGGCTGTCGGGGGTGCGATGCCGACGCCAGATCCCGAACGGATCCTCCGAGGTGATCGAAATCGGTCCGATGGACACGACGCCGCGTCGGGGAAGGGGGAGCCGGTACTGCACTGCCGTGGGATGGTTTCTGGTGACCGGGGGAACCCGAAGGCGGGCCCGTTGATCGGCGCCGACACGATCGGTCAACTCGATCGATCCCGAGCCGAGCATCGACGCAGTCCGGAGGTCCAGCTTCACTCGACACCAACCCCCGGCAGGAACGCGCCTAGGTGTCACTGATCGAACGAGCTCGATTGCCAGCGGATGCGCCGCCATCCACGCCGCGCACAGGCCAATGACCACCACGGTCGCCGAGGACCCGACAAACCATTCGCGGAGTCCGAAGACCCTCCCGATGAGCCCCATGGCTGCGGCGCCAACAGCGCTCGCCCAGCCGATGCGTGTCAACCGCATGGAGATCGGACCGTCGATGACATGGTCAGCGAGCGGGTCGTGCGACGTTGTGGATCGGTGTCGGAACGGGGGACGCGTCGTCGATCGGAACGGGGGTCGAGCCCACGATGTCCCTGATGACGGTGGCGGCATCAATGCCCTGCAAGGACGCCTCAGGCGCAACTGCGACCCGATGGGCGAGCACGGGCACAGCGAGCGCTTTGGCGTCATCGGTGGTTGCAAAGTCGCGGTTCTGCGCAGCTGCCCAGACGCGCACGGCTCGTTGGAGTCCGAGTACCGCTCGGGGCGAGATCCCCAGGGTCAGGTGTCGATGTGAACGCGAGGCGTGCGCCACGTCCAACAGGTACGAGGCGAGGGCTGTGCTCACGTGGACCTGTTGGGCCGCAGCGCTCAGACTCTCGATCAGCTCCGGCGACACCGATGGAACCAGCCGCGCCAATGCCGGGTCGCCACCGTCGTTGGCGAGCACCTCGAGCTCGTGGGTTCGGTCGGCGTACCCGATGGACACCTTCATGAGGAATCGATCCAGTTGGCTCTCGGGCAGCGGATAGGTTCCGTGGTGCTCGAGGGGGTTCTGCGTGGCGATGACCATGAATGGTCGGGGCACCGGTCGGGTGGTTCCGTCGGCGGTGACCTGTCGTTCGGCCATCGCTTCGAGGAGTGCCGACTGGGTCTTCGGCGACGCGCGATTGATCTCGTCCGCCAAGAGCACGTTGGCGAACACCGGGCCCGGCCGATATTCGAATTGGCCCTCGCCCTGATTCCAGATCGAGGTTCCGAGCACATCGGCGGGCAGCAGATCCGGGGTGAACTGCACTCGGCCGAATGTTCCACCGACTGATAATGCCAAGGCCTTGGCCAGCGAGGTTTTCCCCACGCCCGGAACGTCCTCGACCAACAGGTGGCCCTCGGCGATCAGGCACGTCACGGCCAGACCGATCACGTCGTTCTTGCCCCGGATGACGGTGGCAATCGACTGGCAGATGGCACCGAACGTCTCGGAGAACATGGGTTGTTGATTCGACATCACGGCAGCCACACCGCCGAGGCTACCGTCGGACCGTGGTCGAACAGCAGGGCAGCGCTCCCCGGTACGTGATCGGCCTCGATATCGGCGGGACGAAGATGATGGCTGGACTGGTCGACTCCGACGCGACATTGATCAGCCGGCATCGGGCCTTGTCACCCGCAACCGACGGCGAGGCCATGTGGGAGGTGGCGGTTGACCTCGTCGGTCGTTGCATCAACGATGCCGCGGAGCGACGCGTCCGAGTCGTTGGCATCGGCGTCGGATCGGGCGGCCCGATGTCCGCCGCTGGAGAATTCCTGAGCCCGTTGAACATCTCGGGTTGGGTGCATTTTCCACTGGGATCACGCCTCGAGCGGCGGTTCGATCTGCCGTGCGAGATCGACAACGACGCCAAGGCGCTGGCGTTGGCGGAGGGGTGGGTCGGAGCCGCTCGGGGGGAACGTCATTTCTTGGCGATGGTCGTGAGCACCGGCGTCGGGGGCGGCCTGGTGGTCGACGGGCGGCTGCTCGACGGTGCCAGTGGCAACGGTGGCCATATCGGTCACGTGATCGTTGCGCCCGACGGTCGCCCATGTCAGTGCGGTGCCCGAGGCTGTCTGGAGGCCGAGGCTTCGGGCACGGCGATCGAACAGATCACCGGGGCACCGGCATCGCAGGCGCCGCTGGCGATGCGGGTCCACGTCGGCACGATGGTGGGACGGGCTGTTGGGTCGGTCGTGAGCCTGTTGGATCTTCGGTTGGTCTGTGTTGCCGGGTCGGTGGCGCTCGGGTTCGGAGACGTGTTCTTCGAGGCTGCCCAACGGGAACTCGAACGGACCGCCAAGCTCTCGTTCACAGCGGGTGCCCGCATCGAGCCCGCTGGATGCGGCGCCGACGGCCCACTCATCGGTGCCGCCGCGGTGTACTTCTCCCGCCACGACATGCTGTCGGACGCTCGGACCCCGTGAGCTGGGGTGGGAAGCTACCCGTGGGTAACATGGGAGGGTGAACCCCGTCTTTCCCCCCGAAGCCGAGGAGTTCCGGACCCGGATCCGGACGTTCCTCGCCGACAGCCTCCCCGACGGTTGGGCCGGCCTCGGCGCTGTGCCCACTGCGGAAGTACACGACTTTCTCACCCAGTGGCGCAAGACGCTGAACGCGGAGCGCTTGCTAGCTCCGGCGTGGCCGACCGAATACGGCGGTGGCGGCCTCGGCCACCTCGAGACCGTCGTTCTGTTCGAGGAGTTCGCCCGGACTGGCGCGCCGACAGGTGGTGAGAACGACATCTTCAACATCGGGATGATCGGCAACACCGTCCTGCACTGGGGTTCCGATGAACAGAAGGCAGAGCTCATCCCCAAGATGCTCTCGGGGGAGCATCTGTGGTGCCAAGGATTCTCCGAGCCCAACTCCGGGTCAGATCTCGCAGGTCTGGCATGTCGTGCCGAGCTCGACGGTGACGAGTGGGTCATCAACGGCCAGAAGATCTGGACGACCTACGGCCACTACGCGAACTACATCTTCCTACTCGTCAGATCCGACAAGGACCTCCCCAAGCATCGGGGCATCACGTTCCTGATGGTGCCGATGGATCAAGCCGGTGTCGAGGTCCGGCCGATCGAGATGATGTCGGGCGAGAGCGAGTTCAACGAGGTGTTCTTCACCGACGTTCGTTGCCCAAAGGAGAACGTGCTCGGAGGCGTCAACAACGGCTGGGCCGTCGCCATGACATTGCTCGGCTTCGAACGCGGGGAGGCTGCGGCGGTGTTGCCGATTCGTTTCCGCGAAGAGTTCGATCGGCTGATGGTCCTGGCTCGACAGCACGAGCGCACCGAGGATCCGTCGATTCGTCAACGGTTGGCGTGGTGCTATTCACAGGTCGAGGTGATGCGATTTCTGGGAATGCGAACGCTCACCTCGTTCCTAGCGGGCAACTCCCCGGGTCCTGACGCGTCGATCATGAAGCTCTACTGGTCGGAGTACCACAAGGTCGTCACCGAGCTGTCGCTCGACATCATGGGCGCCGCGGCGCTGACGCCGACAGGCCGCCATCCGTCGAGTTCGATCCAGTGCGACGACCCGGGAGCCCCGCCCGACTCCGCCAGCTGGGTGGGGACCTTCTACGCCGCCAGCGGGGGAACGATCTACGCCGGCACCTCGCAGGTGCAGCGCAACATCATCGGCGAACGAATCCTCGGTCTGCCGAAGGAGCCAGCTCCCGTCAGTCACTGATGCGCGCATCAGTCGCTGTCGCGCGCACCAGTCGATAGCCTCGCGAGGTGGCCGAGAAACCTCCGAGCTGGTTCGAGATGGTCGCCGCGTTGGTGCGACGGCCCGATCTGTATCGGGTGGCAGTGCGCCAAGGCGGCCGCTTGGTTCCGAATCGTTGGTGGACCCATCGACCGTTTCTTCCGGTGCCGCCGAGGGAGTATCTGCGGTTCCGGGTGATGACCGCTGCCGGCGGTGACGGCTCGGGTCCGCCTGCTGCTGCCGATGTCGTGTCCTATCTGGAGTGGTGTCGGACCCAACCATGAACGCTGGCCACGCAACGGGTGCCGTTGTGCTCGATGAACGCCCGGAGTCGTTGACGATCCACCGGCTAGGGATGTCGCTGCGGAACGAGCACCGGGCCGCCCACGGAACCGTGAGCGAACGCGAGCTGATCCTCGTCGAGTGGACGGGCCGAGGTGGGGTCGTTGGTTGGGGCGAGTGCCCAGCGCTGAGCCATGCCGGCTACGTGCCCGAGACCTCTGACATTGCTTGGGAGTCGTTGCGTGATGTGCTGGGACCTGCAGCGTTGCTTGGACGCATCGACGCCCGGGCATCGATGGCGGCCGCGAGCCTGGCGGACGCGCGTCTCGACGCAGCGCTGCGGGTGGCTGGGGTGCGTGGGGCAGATTGGGTGACGGCTTTGCTGCAAGACGCAAGTGAAGGGCGAGGGCGAGCTGCGGTTCCGATGTGCCAGGTCATCGGAATCGATCCGGAGATGATCGCCCTGAGGATCGAGCCGGGGGTGACGATGGTCAAGGGCAAGATCAGCCCGGACTCGATCGGCAGACTTCCGTCCTTGATCGATCAGCTCGGTGGACGGGTCCCGCTGGCGTTGGATGCCAACGGCAGCTTCGCTGCTGCCGATGAGTTTCCCGCCTGGGTCGACGATGTGGACGTCGTATTCATTGAGCAGCCGTTCGCGCCGGGCAACGAAGCGATGGCCATGGATCTCCGTCGACGTGGGATCCGCGTGGCATGGGACGAGAGCGTGACCGGCGCGGACAGCCTCGAACGACTGGCATCTCCGGGCGACAGCGACAGCGAGCACGACCGCGACGAGCGCGGTGCGCCGTCCGACGTCATCTCGATCAAGCCTGCCCGTGCCGGGGGAGTGGCGAATAGCTTGGCGTGGGCCCGACGGGCGACGGAACTGGGGCTTGACTGGTACGTCGGAGGAATGCTCGAGGGCGGTATGGGTCGCGCCGCTGCGTTGGCCGTGGCATCGGCATCGTCGTTACCCACCGATCTTGGTCCGTCGTCCCGGTATTTCATCGACGATGTCTGCGTGCCCATCACGGCTGCCGACATCGGGCTGATCGTGCCAGATGGGCCAGGTTGGGGTCGCGTGCCGGACCCCGAACGACTCGCCGCCGTCACGATCGATCGGATCAGATTGGGCTGATGTCGATCGGCGGGTCGGGTCGATCTCCGGCGATGATGGCTGGAAGGAACTCCCGCAATCGTGGTGGCACGGTGGGACTGTCGTCGGCCATCAACTCGTCGAGGCTCCACCATTGATGACCGACGAATGCCAGCGCCTCGAACGCCTCGAGTTGCGTTGCGCCATCGATACGACCGCTGCAGGTTGCGATGTGGACGACTTCGTGCTGATCGAAATCCCAGCCGGCAAAAGTGAAAAGGGCGTGTTGAGTCCACACGATGTCGCCGATGACGGCATCGGTGATCCCGACCTCCTCGTGAAGCTCGCGCTGACAACACGCCGAGGAGGTCTCGCCCGGATCGATTCCTCCACCGGGAAGTTCCCACCACGGGGGCTTCGACGAGTCGGCTGGATCGCGGGACTGGATCAGCAGGATCCGGCCGTCGGGACCCGAGCAGATCACCCGCGCCGCGTTGCGTTTCAGAACGAAGGCCATTGGCGGCCGACCCTACCGTTCGGACAATCGCCGCGGCCGGTCACTGCATTGTCTCATTGGGGCTCCATACTGGCGAGGTGCTGGAGGTCATGTCTGGGTCGGCGCAGGACCTCCATGATCTTGATCTTCACGAACATCGTGGTGCCCGGACGCTGGGCGTCGTGGAGTTGCGACCGACCCGGCCGGCGATCGTTCTGGGATCCGCCCAACCGTCGACGATCGTCGACGCCGAGGCCGCTGAACTCGCAGGGTTCGACGTGGCGCGTCGACGAAGCGGTGGAGGCCTCGTGGTGGTCGATTCCGCTGTCGCGCGCTGGCTGGATGTCGTGATCGCCCGGGAGCACCCGATGTGGGACGACGACGTGATCCGAGCTTCCCGTTGGATTGGCGCCGCTTGGCGGGCATCGCTGATGCGATCATCGCCGGAGGCCGCCAGCGCTGCGCGAATCGACGTGGCTCAGGTCACCGACCGGAATCGTGACGGTTCGTGGGTGTGCTTCTGGGGTGTCGGCCCCGGCGAGGTAACGGTGGCGGGCGCCAAGCTCGTCGGTCTGAGCCAACGACGCGATCGCGGCGGCGCGCGATTCCAGTGCCAATTCCACACTGTGTGGGATCCGGCGCCGTGGCTGGGTCTGTTGCGCCCCAACTTGGACGCTGATGAGCGGTCCGCCGTTCCGTTGGTCACGACAATCGGTGAATCCGTTGCCGACGCCACGATCGAGGCGTTCGTCGACCAGATCCGCGGCGTTGTGTGACACAGCGGGCCATCTCCAGATTCTGAACAGCCAGGACTGGACGAACTGGGGTTGAGGAGCTCCAGAAATGGGATGGTCCCCCACGTTGCTGAGCGATGCGCGAGAACCCCTGCTGTTTGGCCGAAGCGGGGGGCTGCTGAGCGTTTTCAACCGCTGCGAGTCCCTCGATCCGACGTGCGGCGCGCGTCCGAGGCGTGGAACAGGTGTTCGTCTGTTGTACGACAGCATGATGATCGAGTGAAAAGGACCGGCTTTCGAACAGAAATAACACGCATGAAATTCCCAGATAGGCACAATTCGATGGGGAGATAGGGGTTACCGTGGCGACATGTGGCGCGAAGTGGGAACACATCACCAGGGGGTCCTCGCATGGCCCGTCTGATGTCGCACAGCATTGTGAAGATCGACGAGAAGGGCCGGCTCGTTCTTCCCGCCGTCCATCGCGCTCGCTATGAGGAAGGGGCGATCCTCTCGTCGCGCACCAAGCACATCGCGATCTACGAACCGGCCGAATGGGATGCGTTTGTCGGTCGACTCCGGGCGCAACGCGAACTCGGCGAACTCAGCCGAGACAGTTTCAACTGGGTGCTCATGAATTCGGCCGATCCCAAGGTCGACTCTGCTGGTCGCATCCTGCTTCCTCTGTACATGAGGCTGGATATCGAACTGGAACGGGAAGCGCTGGTCGGCGGCAACGACGAATACCTCGGCATCTACCGGCCGGACTACGTCGAGACCGTTGCGCCCGAGATCGCCGCCATCGCAACCGCCACGATGAACCGGCTGGGGTTGTGACTGATGTGGATGAACCAGAAGGTGCTGCTGGGCGTGCGGACCGCGCGCCCAGCTTCGATCACACCCCCGTCATGTTGGACACGATCGTCTCGCTCTTCGGTCCGATCCCGCCGGGTGTCATCGTCGACGCCACCCTCGGTGGTGGCGGCCACTCCGAGGCGTTACTCGACGCCTACCCGCACCTTGACCTCATCGGGCTCGACCACGATGCGGACGCCGTTGCTGCCGCCGGCCGCCGGCTGGCCCGCTTCGGCTC
>JBBRSC010000152.1:0-8238 GCA_038245795.1 Acidimicrobiales bacterium | reverse complement strand
GTCGGTGATCGGCCTGGTCTTCCAGACCTTCACGATTGTGCTGTTCAGCTTCTACATGGTCGCCGACGGGCCGCGCATGCGCGAGACGGTCTGCTCGGTGTTGCCGCCGCAACGCCAACGTCAGGCGCTGTCACTCTGGGCGTTGTCGGTGCAGAAAACGGGCGGCTATCTCTATTCACGACTGCTCCTGGCGGCGGTGTCGGCCTTGGTCTCGGGCATCGCCTTCACCATCATCGGGATCCCGTCGCCGGTCGCGCTCGCACTGTGGATGGGAGTCGTGAGCCAGTTCGTCCCGGTGATCGGGACGTACATCGGGGGCGCATTACCGGCTGTGATTGCCTTGCTGAATGACCCTGTGAAGTCCCTGTGGGTGCTCGGCTTCATCGTCATCTACCAACAGCTCGAAAACTATCTGTTGGCCCCCAGGGTCACCTCGCGAACCATGGCGATTCATCCCGCCGTCGCATTCGGCTCGGCCATCGCTGGCGGCAGCCTCATCGGTCCGGTGGGCGCGCTTCTCGCGCTTCCCGCGGCCGCCATCGTGCAGGCATTCATCTCGAGCTTCCTGCACCGCTACGAGGTCGTTGCGACCGGGGACGCAACAACCGACGGTTAGCAGTCGAGGAGTGCGTCGCGCCCCATGTCGAACGAGCGATCCAATGCCATCTGGTCGACTCCGCTGATCTCGGTCGCCCAGTAGCAACACAACGCGCCGAGGGGTTCGGGGTCTCCGGCGGTCACAAACAGTGGGAGATGCAGAACGGTCGCCATGCCGATGTCGGCGATCGTTCGCTTGGAACGGGGCGAGAGGGGGAGTGCTCCAGCGTTCGGGACCAGGACGTATTCGGACGGGCGGATGCAACCGAGACTCCACGGGAACCACGAGATGTCGACGGGCTGACACATGGCGAGGTCGATGGACGGGTTCATTCCGAGCGCGGTCCACCATCCGGCGAGCTCAACCGTCTCCGGGCTGTCCGTGCGGAACAGCTCGACCCGTTGCGCCGCCAGCGTGACACCGATACGGGCCAACGACTCGGCCAAACGGCTGGCGCCAGGTTGCTCCGTCGTCCCCAGGATCGGCGTCGCCGGCCAGTCGGTCGTGACATCGGTGTCGTTCGTGATGTTGATCATCGGTTCCCGCCTGACGTGACCACCCCAGTAGCGGTACCTCATTGAGATCGGGCGCAGGCGAGGAAAACTGGAGAATCAGAAAGATGCAGTCTTGACTGTTTGTAACTGACAGATGACACTGTCCCCATCGAACAGCGACGCACCCAATCAGAGCGACGGTCAGAGACCCGAGCCCGGCTCCTCGATGCCACCGTCGAATGTCTGTCTGAATTCGGCTTTGCGGGGACAACGACCACGGCAGTCGCCAAGCGTTCGGGACTCAGTCGAGGGGCACAACTCCACCACTTCCCCACCAAGGCGGATCTGGTGGCCGCCGCAGTTGAACATG
The DNA here is from genome assembly GCA_038245795.1 of Acidimicrobiales bacterium. Classification (GTDB taxonomy): domain Bacteria; phylum Actinomycetota; class Acidimicrobiia; order Acidimicrobiales; family Microtrichaceae; genus JBBRSC01. The sequence goes on along the minus strand of JBBRSC010000152.1, from coordinate 6,776 downwards.
TCTTCGAGGCGCGCCTGGTGGAATTCGGCGAGCGCTTGGCGTTGGTGCCCGATGGCCACGGTCGGGTGGGTCCGGCCGTCGACCTGGTGTGGGAGTTTTTCGAAGGACCCACATTTGAAGCCTGGTTGGAACTCACCGTTGCCGGCCGGACCGAGGGGGAGCTCGCCGAACAAATCTCGGTGGTCACCGACCACCTCCACGAACGAATCATTGCGGCCTGGCACGAACTGTTCCCCGACGCCGCCGTGGCGAACCCGGACGCACCATTGCTGCTCTTCTGCATCTTCGAGGGTCTGGCGCTGATCCGCCTCACCGGCTCGCGCTTCATCCAGTCCCGGAGCGAACACCTGATCGTGCTGATCAAGGACTTCGCCGACCTACTCATCCCCGATCCAGTTGGAGTCCGCCCATGACGATGACGCCCGTCGTCGCGGGAGAGATGCCTCAGCGAATCAACTACGAGAATCTGCTGGCACGACTGTCGCATCAGTCAGTCGTCAAGAACTTCGATCCCTATCTGGACATTGCATGGGACGACCCAGAGATGAAGGTCGATCCACTCGACGAACGATGGATTCTTCCCGGGTACGAACCGCTCGGCGCCACGGCCTGGTATCAGGCACTTCCCGCCGACCGCCAAGCCGGGATCGGGTTCGGGTTCGGTCTCGAGGACGGTGACCCGGACTTCCGCTACAGCTATCACGAGGTCGCCGACCAGTCATCGTGTTGGCTCGCTGGTTTCCGCCGTTGTTCTTCTTGTTCGTCCTCGGGGGCGAAGATCCCATCGACTGGGTGCAGCGCGAGGCCGCACGGTCGCGGGAGCTGCCGCCGATCCTGGCCCGCATCATCAAGATCCATACCACCGAAGAAGCACGGCACCTGTCGTTCGCGCGGCACTACTTGAAGTGTTAGCCGGACGCGCTCGCCAAGTTCCGGAGATTGTGTAACGGAAGCAACGTCACGACCCGATCGTGACGTTGTTCCGCCACGCGCTGAACGACCGGACCGATCCGGCCGTCGGGCGCGCGAGCCACGGCCACGGGTGCAGCTCGACGATCGATGCTCCGAGTCGCTGGCGAAGGCGCCGCGCCCCCGGAGCCGGCGTGAAGGTCGTGGCGATCTGATGGTCGTCCAGCACCGTGGCGGCATCACCGAGAAACAGATCGAGCTCACGATCGGCTGCCAACTCAGCCAGCGTCTCCACCCAGAATCCGAGCCGTATCGGCGACAACATGAGTCGCTCCAGCAGCGCGCGATCGAAGACGAAGGTCACCGGCAGCGTCGGGTTCGCCGCCAACGCGGGATCGTCGACGCCGAGCGATTCGACCGTCAGCCAGACGATCGTCGGTCTCTCGGTGGACTCGACGATCGATGGTCCGGCGGTTGATGCGAGGTCATCGTCTCGGCGAAGTCCCGACGGCTGCTCGACCTCGATGAGCGCCGGTCCGTCGGGAAATTCGGCGATCGGACAGTTGTGCTGATGGGAACAGCGCCGACACAGCTCCGGCGCCCGCTTCTCGACCTGCCACCGCGAGAATCCATAGGGCTTTGAAGAGCCCGCCCCGGTCGTCCATTGCCATCCCAGACGATTGGCGGCTCGCGAGCCGTCGATGAGGTGGCGGAAGAACTCGTCTTCACCATCCTGCCAACGCTGACGATGGCGCACCGTCCAGTGCGATGCCAACCACATCCGGCTCTGGTTGACCAGCCATCCATCGGTACGGAGTTCGTCGACCATTTCTCCTACGCACGCAAGATCGGCGTCGAACGGATCGTGTTCTTCGCGCTGATCGGTCTCGGGATCACTCCGAAGCGAGCGGGCCATACGATTCCCGAGACGGGCATGAAGGTGGCGGGCGAACTCCTGCCACAGCAGCTCGTCGCGGAACTTGGCGGCGTCGCGGCCCGACCCGATTGCGACGTGATCCCATGCGTCACGCAGCCCGATCATGTGATGACGGATGTACGGCGAGAGACCCGACGCACCGCGATCTGAGGCTGGGAGCACCTGATTGCGCTGCGACGCGTACCCGCCAACATCGAATCCAGCGAGCGCAGCGTCGGCGGCGCGTTGACCGCCGCGGATGATTGGCGACACCCGACTCGGTCCGTCGAAGAGCGACGAGAGGTGCTCGGCCATCCAGTCGACGGCAGCCTCGGGTCCCGGTTCCGGAACTGGCAGTTCGACCGTCATGAGTGTGCGCGTGTCATGCGGGGTCGATCCGACGAACGCGGATCGGTCCCTTGACGGTCGATGGATCGACCACCCGGTTGCCTTGAAGGATGGCGACTCGCCCCGCGGCAACCAGTCGACGCGCCGCCATGCGCGCCGGTTCTCCCTCCGCCACACAGATCGTTGCGCCCCGTGGGAGCGTTGCCAGGAGGGAATCGATCGCGTGTTCCAACTCTTTGTCGGCGACGGTCAGCTTGGCGCGGCGACAGCTCTCAGAACACCAGCGAACCTCAGCCCAGTTGCGCGCCATGGACGCACGCCACGCGATCCGTCGCCCACAGCGCACGCAGGTCTTTTCCATTGCATGGTGGTCTACCCGGCGTCGACCGGTGGCCGGTAGCAGGCAGCAAGCAAAGCGACCCCGCCGCCGACGCCGAGCAGGCTGGCGGTCAAGAGGCCAAACCATCCGGAGAGGTCGTAGTCGATCTCGAATGCGCGATCGAGCGAGAAGCGACCCGGCCCGATCCCGGCAAGGCAGGCCGGAACGATGGCGAGAATGAAGTTGTACTCCCAGCCTCCCTTGACGATGAAGAAGCCCTTGTCGCGGTGCACGGTCCAGCCGGCCACCACCATGAGGCCGACGAACCCGGCGGCGGCGAACGGCGTGAGCAGGCCCGCTACGAACATCAGGCCCGCTCCCACCTCGGTCGTCGCTGCCAGCAACGCATGGACCTTCCCCGGCCTCATGCCCATGGAGTCGAACCAGCCAGCCGTCCCGGGGAGCCTGCCGCCGGTGAAGAACTTCCCGTAACCATGCGCCGCAAGGGTCAGGCCTAACGACACGCGGAGAATGAGCAGACAGAGATCAACCGACATGGCGCAACGCTAATCCCCCCGGCGACGGAGACCAGCCGCAAGACTCCGCTCTATGAGAACAAGAACTTCCGTGGTCCTCAGCGTGATGCTGTTGGCCATCTTGACGAGTTGCGGTGACGGCACCACCGCGTCATCGAGCTCGAGGAGCACCACAGCGCCCGCCTCGTCCACCACTGAGGCAGCGAAGGATGCGACAACCAGCAGCTCGCCACCCGCTGCCGGCGGAGCCGTGATCGACGGCATCAAGGTCTGGATGGGTGGCGAGACGCAGGGTGTCATGGGCGTCAAGACCTTCGATCAACCAGTGGTGGGCGTGGGCGATGATGGCAAGGGGAGCTACATCGTGGCCGTCAATGCTCGCCCCGATGATCCCTACAACGCGCTCGATGTCATGGACAGCACCGGCAAGATCCTCACGACGGCGTCGATATTCTTCGGGGTCGATGACGTTGCTGGCGTCCCCACCGTGTTGGCGAGTTGGGCGGACGAAAAAGCCGAGTCATCGCTCGAGTCGGGTGCGTCAAAGAGCCGCTTGCGGCTCGTCCCGTTGGACGGTTCGAAGATGACCGATCTCGAAGTGTTCGGCTGGGAGTCTGGACCGGTCTCGGTATCGGCCCAGAATGATCGCTTCCTTGCCGCCACCGCGGTGGAAGGGTCCTCCCTCGTCGAACTGTTGGGCCTCGATGGTCAGCCCGTCTCGGATCTTCCGCTCCGCGACCAAGTGAGCGACCCCGAGTCCTACGGACCGGTGACTCAGGTTCCCGGACAGGACACCGCCATCGTCAATCACGTCGGCGAGACGACGACGACGATCGACATCATTCCGATTCCCCAAGGTCCAGCCACCACCATCGCCCTCCCGGAGGGGGTTGAGGTGAGGGATCTCCGAACCGACGGCAGAACCGTTCTGCTGCTGACGGTCGGCAAGGTCATGGTCATCGATCTGGCAACGAAGAAGATCACGACGACCGTGGATGTCCCCGACGACATCATTTCGATCGATTATCGAACGGACCTGTAGCTTGGCGTGTTCCTGAAAAGTCGCTGTACCAGCAGGCGGAGGCCCCCACGTGACCGAGCTCCAATTGGCGGCTGAGTTCCCCACCCCGCAACGTTCCGACTGGGATGCGTTGGTGGCCAAGGTGCTCAAGGGCGCTCCGTTCCGTCGACTGGTCCATACCGGCGACGACGGTATTGAGATCCAACCGTTGTCAACGGCCGACGACGTTGCCACGATGGCCGATGAATCGGGCTTTCCGGGTTCCGCGCCGTTCACTCGCGGATCGTCGCCGGCCCCCCTTCCGCACGGCCAATGGGAGATCCGGAGCACGGTGTCGCTGGCTGATCCGGCGGCGGCCAATGCCATGGCGCTCGATGAGTTGTTCAACGGGGCGAGTGGTCTGACCATCCGTTTCGATCGGGCGTTCCGGCGAGGCGACGGGCCCGCCAGCGACTCGTTCGCTCGTGACGGTGCCGTCGACGGCGTGTGCATGCACACCATCGACGCGCTCGACCGAGCGCTCGCCGAGGTGTATCTGGATGTGGCACCCGTGACTCTTCAACCCGGAGCGTCCTTCACTCAGGGCGCAGCGTGGATGCGGGAGATCTGGATTCGGCGTGGTGTCGGCGGAGCCGAAGTCCTTGGATGTCTCGGCGCTGACCCGATTGCCACGTTGGTCGCCGAGGGTGTGTTAGCCAACGGTATCGACCGGTCGCTGGTCGAACTCGGCCATCTGGCCGCGACGACGGCGGCCTCGACCCCCCGGGTCCGGACGGCCATGGTGGATGTCGGACCGTTTGTCGAGGCGGGCGCCAGCATCGTTGGCCAGCTCGCACTGGCACTGTCGACCGGTGTGACGTATCTCCGATCGATGGAAGCCGCCGGGCTCGATATCGATACCGCGGCCTCTCAGATCGAATTCACTCTGGTGCTCGACGCCGAGTTCTTCGAAGGCATCGCTGCAGTCCGATCATTCCGTCGGACGTGGGCAGCGGTGCTCGCTGCCAGTGGCGCGCCCGACGCGGGGCGTCATACCCGAATCACTGTGCGCACCGCCGCACGAATGATGACTCAACGCGATCCGTGGGTGAACCTGCTGCGGGTGACGTCGGCGTGTTTCGCGGCGGCGGTCGGAGGAGCGCAAGCGGTCATTGCTCTACCCTTCGACATCGAGTGCGGGGTACCCGAGGGGCTCGGCCTTCGCATGGCCCGCACGACGCAGTTGCTGCTGGCAGAAGAATCACACGTGGCCGAGATCGTTGATCCGGCGGGTGGTTCGTGGAGCATCGAAGCGCTCACCCAGTCCTATGCCGAGGAGGCGTGGTCGAATTTTGCGGCGCTCGATGGACATGGCGGCGTCGTTGCTGGCCTGCTCGACGGCTCGATCGCGGCGGGCATCGCCGAGAACTGGGAACGTCGGCGTCGCGCCGCGGCGACTCGGAAGGCGCCGATCTGCGGGGTCAGCGAGTTCCCCTTCCTCGATGAGGCACCTGTGGTCCGCCATGCACCGGATGTCGATGGGGCCCGATCGGCCGCGATGACCGAGGGAGCCCCAGCACAACACGTTCGCGGTGCCGCCACGGTCATCGAGCCGTTGCCGACCCATCGGGCGTCCGCCGAGTTCGAGGCCCTGCGGGACGCCTCCGATGCCTACCTGGCTGTCAACGGAACGAGACCTACGGTGTTCCTTGTGACGCTCGGCCCAGTGGCGGAGCACACGGCCCGCGCCACGTGGGCCAAGAACTTCTATGAATCCGGTGGCATCGCAACGGCGGTGGGCGAATCCTTTGAGGCTTCGGGAGCAGCGATCGCGTGCCTGTGCTCGTCGGACGCGGAGTACGCCGAGCACTCAGCAGGCACGGCGACGGCGCTCAAGACAGCGGGCGCCCTCGAGGTGCATCTCGCCGGCAACCCGGGCGATCGACGCGACGCAGATACGGCAGCCGGCGTCGATGTGTTCATTCACGTGGGGGTCGACGTGATCGATATCCTGGCCCACACACAGTCCATCCTGGGAGTGACCACATGAGTGCCATCCCCGAGTTTCGTGGGACGACGCTCCCGCCTCGGGTCGCTGCGGCGACCGGTGCACGCGACCAGTGGGAGACCCACGTTGTCGAGGCCACGGGCCTGGCCGCCGACAAGCTGACCGTGACCACGCCCGAGGGCATCGAGCTCCCAGCGTTGTCCTCGGCTCAGGACATCGCGGAGCTCGATTTCCTGCACACCCTGCCAGGGATCAAGCCGTACCTTCGCGGGCCGTATCCGACGATGTACGTCAACCAGCCGTGGACGGTGCGTCAGTACGCAGGGTTTTCCACCGCCGAAGACTCCAACGCGTTCTACCGACGAAACCTGGCGCAGGGTCAGAAGGGCCTGTCGGTGGCCTTTGATCTGGCGACGCACCGCGGCTACGACTCAGACCATCCGCGGGTGTCCGGCGATGTCGGCATGGCCGGCGTTGCCATCGACTCCATCTATGACATGCGGACGTTGTTCGACGGCATTCCGCTCGATCAGATGTCGGTATCGATGACCATGAATGGGGCGGTCCTGCCCGTTCTGGCGCTGTACATCGCGGCTGCCGAGGAACAGGGTGTGAAGCCGGAGCAGCTCGCCGGGACCATCCAGAACGACATTCTCAAGGAGTTCATGGTCCGGAACACCTACATCTACCCGCCGACGCCGTCGATGCGAATCATCTCTGACATCTTTGCGTTCACGAGC
>JBBRSC010000151.1:0-8266 GCA_038245795.1 Acidimicrobiales bacterium | reverse complement strand
GGGGGGCCACTCGTCGGACGACCGCTTGCGGGAACCGGAATCGAAGAAGTCGGCGTTGTCGTCGTGGGGGTCACGGTGTCGAAGAACGGCTTGATCGCGTCGAAGACGAGATCACTCAGCACGGCGAGGCAGTCGTTCGTCAAGTGGATCCCATCGGGTCGTCGGCAACGAACGGGGCCCTTCCCGGCCACGTCGAGGTAGTCGGAATAGGCACCATCGGGTCCGGCCAACGCCGATTCGGCGTCGATGTAGCTCACCCATGGTCGCGTGGCTGCTTCATCACGGATGATCTGATTGACCAGTTTCGCGGTGACGCTCAGATCGGCATCACGGACGAGCGGAACACCTGTCCACGCCAACCGATGACGCCCGTTGTTGACGAGATCCATCAAGCCAGCAACGCGGCGTCGGTACTCCTCGCTCCACTCCTCGGTTCCGATCCGCGCGACCGAGTTTCCGAGCCGATCCTGAAGCGTCTGATCGTCGTTGCTGCCGGCCATGAAGACCACCGCATCGACGTCGTCGTCGGCGAGAAACTCCTGGAGGCGCGCCGGCCAGTTGTAGAAGTCCGGTCGGGCCAGGCCCGTCGAGACCTGACCTTCCTGATACACCGAGACGGTCGGATCCTTCGCCTTCCGACTCTTCATATTCAGCCCCAGGTCCTTGGATTGGCTGTCCCCGAACACCCCGACCCGCAACGGCGATGCCGCAGAAATGATCCGCGGTGCCAACGTGGTCGTCGATCCCGACACCGGAGGGATGGTGACTGGTGGGAACTGGATATCGGGCTCGACATCGTCACGATTGAGGGCGCCGTTGGCCCAATCCAGCGGACGGTTGAGCGAGAAGAAGTTGGCGACTCGGTCGATGGCGCTGGCCGTCGGCAGGAACACGTCGCGCTGCCATCCGCGTTCGTGGCCACGCGCGGCTTTGACCAAGCTTCCCGACGCCAACAGAGCGAACAACACCAAGGACAACACCGACGCCTTCCAAGCGGTCATTGCGTTCATGCCGTGCCGAACCCTCGGCGCGGTGACATCGTCGGCGTCGTGCGATGGCTCGCTCGGAGTCGGTGGTTGGGACGGCATCAGAATTGGAAGTAGATGAACGGGGCGACACCCTGCGGACCAAGAATGTCAACGACCAGCAGCACGAGCGCGAACCCGATCCCCTGGATCACCGGCGGCAACGACGACACCCGCCACTCGAGCGTCAGACCCACCCGCGGCGGAAGATATTGGGCTGCGAGCGCGGCGAGGATCGTCACGAGAAGCAGCGGGGTCACCAACTCGGGTGATCCCCAGGCAGTCAGCGCCCGCCAGAGCACCGTGCCGGCGGTCGCGAGACTGTCGGAGCGAAACAACACCCACCCGATCGCCACGAAATGGAACACCATCAGTCGGCCGACCCACGGGCTGCGCTCCCGACGGCTCGGCATCTGCTCGGTCGGTTCCACCACCACGTCACCAGTCACGGCGATCACCGGAACCTCCCCGACGGTGGATTCGAGTCCGAGCTCGCTCCGGAGCCTCGACAGCTTCGGTGCCCGAGCCGAGCGCTGATCGCGGGGCACGGTGGACCGCTCACCAACCCAACGTTCCACCCCCAAACCGATCCCGTGATAGGCGCCCCAGATGACGAAGGTCCACTCAGCGCCGTGCCACAAACCGCCCAACAACATCGTGAGGAAGAGGTTGCGATACACCATGAAGGTGCGACCACGGTTCCCGCCGAGCGGAATGTACAAGTAGTCACGCAACCAGCGCGACAACGTCATGTGCCAACGGCGCCAGAAATCCTGGATGGTCGCCGCCGTGTACGGGCGATCGAAGTTGTCCGGAAACTTGATGCCCAACAGCAACGCCGAGCCGATCGCGATGTCCGTATAGCCACTGAAGTCGGCATAGATCTGCACGGCGTAGGCGTAGATCGCCACGATGATGTCGATCGATCGGTACGCGCCGGGCGCGCCGAACACCGGATCGACGATCGTTTGTGACAGGAAACTCGCAATGATGACTTTCTTGATGAGTCCCCGCGCAATCAGCCGGGCGCCGCGGGTGGCGTCGACTGCGTTCGGGTTGGGGAGCCGCTTCAGTTGGGGCAGGAACTCTGAGGCACGCACGATCGGGCCGGCCACGAGGTGTGGGAAGAACGACAGATAGAGCGAGAAGTCGATGACGTTGGCCGGCTCGATCTCTTGGCGCCCGAGATCGATGATGTAGCTGATGGCGCAAAACGTGAAGAACGACACCCCGACCGGCAGCGTCACCTCGATCAGGAGCGGTGTGGGTGCCAGGTGCAAGGGCCGGAGCAGCGAGATCAGCGACTCAACGAAGAAGCCGTAATATTTGAAGAAACCCAACACCACCAGGTTGCCGGTGACGCCGATGCGAACCATCCATCGGCGACGGTCATCGGTGGTCGAACGGGCGATGGCGTATCCCATGATCGTGTTGCCAACCTGGGAGCCGACGAGCAACAGCAGAAACGTTGGATTCCACCATCCGTAGAAGACGTAACTGACGACCAGGATGAATGGTTTCCAGAGCCGCGGTTGTGGTCGCAGCTTCCAGCTCACGCCAAGGACCAGCACGAAGAAGATGGCGTAGGTCAGGGTCGGGAACAACATCGCCGACTCCTTTCACGCCAGAGACGAATCAGCTCCCCTTACCTAGTCGCTGTCATGGGGCCGGTGGGTGATGGGCGACTGGTATCGGGGCGTTCCTGCCGCAGTGGCGGGGGCGGAAAAGCACCTCAGCCGCCCGATGGGGCGGCTGAGTTCCGGGTGGAGGTGATGGGAATCGAACCCACGACCTCTTCGATGCGACCGAAGCGCTCTAGCCAACTGAGCTACACCCCCGGGAAGAAGAATGACCTTAGCCGGAGCCCGATCGCTCACCAATCAGCGGGACGCTGGTTCGATCAGCGGGACGCTGGTTCGATCAGCGGGACGCTGGTTCGATCAGCGGGACGCTGTTCGCCGCTGTGGCGCGTAGGACGCCAGCGTGATCGGCTGAGCGGGGAGGTACGACACCGGCGGACGGACCCGCTCGGAGCGACCGGCCGCCAACACCAGACCGAGATACGCAATGAAGAGCACATCGACGGCCAAGTGCACGTAGAGCATGGCGCCCCCGAACGTGAACATGGCGAGCAGGCTCAGCAATGCCATGGCGCCGAGCCCGACGATGATGTCCTGGCGACGTTGCGCCGCCGTAGCGGGGATGGCGTGGCTCGTGGTCGCCGCGTGGCGTATTTGAGCGGTGCCTCCGGTCGCCTGCGCCGAGCGGTGCTGGCGTTGCGCGAAGTCGACGACGTTGGACCTGGGTGCGAGCGACACCTGCGCTGCTTCGCCCATCCGTTGGCCGGAGAGGGCTTGACGTTGGCTCGGCGGTGTGAGATCACGGCGTGGTGCGTGGGTGCTCGCAGGGTTGGACCGTTCGAGCATCGACAAATGTCTGGTGAACGTTCCGATGGAATCGGCGGATCGGCGGATCTGGAATCGGCGCAAAGCATCCGGGAGGAGCACGATGGCCCACATGACGGCTAGACCGACGAGTACAGGGATCTGCACGATCGAATCACCGGTTCCTTTCTTCAGCGAACGCCAAGAGGTTCCATCCCTGGAAAGCTGTTTGACGGTTCGATGTCATTCGGGAGTCAGTTCCTTGTCATCTCCGTGACGAATCAACAACCTGCGTTGGTGAACATCGAGGAGCGTTCGGGTGAACCCTAGTGGGGATGGGGCTACCCGTCGAGGGGTCATGCTAGCTCACGCGAGCAATATATGACGAAATCGTTACGAACGTCACAGAGTCAGTCAGAGCGGCCCTGGGACGATTCGCCCACGCTCACCACAGCAAGCGTTCGAAATACCACAGTGAGCGACTTGAACTCCGGGCGGGCGAGGCGAACGCAGCTGATCGGTCAGAGTCCGAGTTCGGCGATCTCGTCCAAAACGTCGGGGCGTCGATAGGTGCCCGAGCGACCGCCCGTCTTCTCCCACAACGTGATCTCGCCGATCACCATCGACTTGTCCACCGACTTACACATGTCATAGATCGTCAGACACGCCACCGTGCATCCCGTGAGCGCTTCCATCTCGACACCCGTGCGATCAACCGTCTCGACCGAGACTTCGGCTTCGATGAACGTGTCCTCGATCCGGAAGTTCACGAGCACTGCGCCGACCAGGAGGGGATGGCACAGCGGAATCAGATCGGCACAACGCTTCGCCGACTGGATCCCAGCGACCCTCGCCACCGACAACACATCGCCCTTGTTGATCGACCCGCGAGCCACCAGCGACGTGGTCTCGGTGCTCATGGTGACTCGACCGCGAGCGAGTGCTCGCCGGTGTGTCGGCTCCTTCGGCGTCACGTCGACCATGCGAGCGCGGCCGAGCGGATCGAGATGGGTGAGACCCCGTTCAGTCATGTCCAAGATCGTACTCGGCCGGATCCGCTCGCTGATCGAGCGGGGACGGAGGTTTCGTCGCGACAAGTCGGCGTCAGCCGCCGATCTGGCTCATCGAGTTCGGCGTCAGCCGCCGATCTGGCTCATTGACTTCGACGGTCGGATGAAGTTGACCTGGCCAATGGCGTGGCCCGCCCACTTCTGCAGCACGTTGCCCGCAATGGCGGCCGCCAACTCGTCGTCGGACGCATCCGATCGGACGATCGAGCGGAGGTCGGTCCCGTGATGGGCAAAGAGGCAGTTCCGTAGGCCGCCCTCCGCCGTGAGACGCACCCGATCGCACGACTCGCAGAACGGCTGGGTGACCGATGCGATCACCCCGACATGTCCACCCCCACCGAGACTGGCACCGTCGAGATAGCGGAATCGCTCGGCTGGCTCATGACCGCGAGCGGTCGACTCGATCGGGAACTCGGCCGAAATCGCTTCGAGTATCTGCCGCTGCGTAACGACCCGATCCCGTTCCCAACGGCCATCGGCGTCGAGCGGCATGAACTCGATGAACCGCATCTCCACACCACGGTCCCGACCGAAGCGCGCCAGTGCCACCACCTCGTCCTCGTTGACTCCCGCCATCACGACGCAATTGATCTTCACGGGATCGAATCCGGCCACCACTGCGGCGTCTATTCCGGCAAGCACCGCGTCGAGTTCGTCGCGACGGGTGAGTTCGATGAACCGTTCATGTTGCAGTGTGTCGAGACTGATGTTGATGCGTCGGATCCCGGCCGCCGCGAGCGCCTCGCCGTGTTGTGCCAGCGTCGCGCCGTTCGTGGTGATCGCGAGCTCGATTGGCGTTCCATCAGCGCGTCGTAACGCCGCCAACTTGGCCACCAGTACCGGCAGATGCGCTCGCATGGTCGGCTCACCCCCCGTCAGACGGATCGACTCGATCCCCTGGCGTTCGACCATCACCCGTGCAATGCGCTCGATCTCTTCGAACGTGAGCACCTCGGCGCGCGGGATCCACTCCATGCCTTCCTCCGGCATGCAATAAGTACAGCGGAAGTTGCAGCGGTCCGTCACAGAGATCCGGAGATCTCGATGCACCCGCCCGAAGGTATCGATCAGCGTCATGAGTCGCCTCCGAAGGTAGCGAGCCCCAACGGGATGACCTCCACGGTGCCGCCCGGCGCGACGCCATCACCGTCGGGCACAACAGCCAGGGCGTTGGCTGCAGCCATGGCGGCGCTGTGATGAGATCCCTGACCTCCAGAACTCCGAACCGTGAAGCCCGTCGGCGTCGTCTCGAGAATCATCCGATCGAAATGGATTTTGCCATCCGTCCGGCGGGTAATCCCGTCGATGCTCGTCGCAGTGATCCGTCGCCGATCCACTTGGGCGTGGCCCATCATTGTTCGCAGTGCCGGGCGTGCGAACAGCTCGAAACTCACCTGTGATGACACCGGATTGCCGGGTAGCCCGAACACCGGCACCCGACGACCCATCGACTCAATGGTCCCGAAGGCGAGGGGCTTCGCCGGTCGGATGGCGATCTGCATCCACCGCATCTCCCCGATGCGGTCGAGCACGGCCTTCACGAAATCGAAGTCGCCCATCGACACGCCACCCGAAGTGACCAGCGCATCGCACGATGCAACGCCAGCGCGAAGTGCCGACTCGATGGCTGCTTCATCGTCTGCAACCCGGCCGAGATCAATCGCTGTGCAACCCGCCTGTCGCAGCAGACCCAACAGCGCCCGCCGGTTCGAATCCCGAATCTGTCCGGGTGCCAGCGGGACATCGCCATCGACGAGTTCGTCACCCGTCGACAACACGCCGACCTTCACCCGGCGCACCACGGGGACCGTCATGCGGCCGACCGTCGCCGCCACCCCAAGCGCTGCGGGCGTCATGATCGAACCAACTCGCAACGCCACATCCCCGACGGAGAGATCGTCGCCCGCGACCCGTACCGCCGTGCCGGGAGTGACGGCTAGGTCGATGGTGACCTTCTCGCCGTCAACGATCGTCTTCTCGACCATCACCACTGCATCGGCACCGGCGGGCATCGGCGCGCCCGTCATGATGCGACTGGCCTCGCCCGCGCCGACCGTGATCTTGGGCGCGTAGCCAGCGGGGATCGTTTCCACGATACGCAACGACACCCCCGACCCGCTGTCCGCAGCGCGCACGGCGAAGCCGTCCATTGCAGAGTTGTCGAAGGGCGGGACTTGCTCACCGGACACGACGTCCTCAGCCAATACGAGGCCCAACGAGTCGTCGAGCGACATGTGGACGACGCCCAACGGCGTGACGCCGGCCACAACATGGGCGCGGGCTTCGCTGAACGGGATCACGACCCCACGCTACGCCAGCCGACCCAGCGAACCTCCAGCGTCAGACGATGCCTTCACGGCGAACGATCTCGGCGAGGATCTGACGGAACTCCGGTCCCAGATCCGGGCGTTCCAGCGCCAGCTCCACCGTGGCTCGCAGGTAGTCGATCTTCTTGCCGATATCGAAGCGACCTTCTTCGAAGATCAACCCCATGACCGGCTCCTCCTTGATCAGCAACGCAATGGCATCGGTCAACTGGATCTCGCCGCCGACGCCGGGCTGCACATGGCGTAAGGCCTCGAAGATTCCCGGGGTGAAAAGGTAGCGACCAACGATGGCGAGATTGGACGGCGCATCCTCCGGTTGGGGCTTCTCGACAACGTCGATGATGTGACAACGATCGCCTTCACGCTGTTCTGCCGCGGCGCAGCCGTAGGACGAGATCTCCGATGGTTTGACCTCCATCAGCGCCACGGTCGACGAACCGGTCGTCTCGTAATTGCTGATCATGTCGCGGAGGAGATGGCTGTCCTGATGCATGATGTCGTCGCCGAGCAGCACCACGAACGGATTGTCGCCCACGTGTTTCGCGGCGACCGACACGGCGTGGCCCAAGCCGAGCGGCTCGCCCTGGCGGACATAGTGGATGTCTGCAAGGTCGGCCAGCGCCTTGACTTGTTCCAAGTCCTCGATCTTGCCCTTTGCCGAGAGCTGGTTCTCCAATTCGACGTTGCGGTCGAAGTGATCCTCGAGGCTCCGCTTGTTGCGGCCAGTAATGATCAGAATGTCATCGATCCCCGCTGCGACTGCCTCCTCGACCACGTACTGGATGGAGGGACGATCGACGACCGGCAGCATCTCTTTTGGTTGCGCCTTCGTCGCTGGCAGAAAGCGTGTCCCCAGCCCAGCGGCGGGAATCACGGCCTTGGTGACCTTTGAACTCACGATGTTTCTCCTCTGAAGCTCGCCGGTCGCCCCGACCGTCGGCTTCGGGCACCCATCGAACGCTGTCCGCCCACCATTGTCAATGACCAGCCGGTGAATGGTTGCGCAGTTGCTGTGAGTGACCAACAACATCCGCTCCCGCTTCGAATCCTGTCCGATGCACGGGTATCGTTGGCACTCTCACTCATCGAGTGCCAGATATCGCCCCGCCACCGTCTCTTCGAGGATTACCCAATGCCGCTCTACGACTACCGCTGCAAGGACTGCAGCCACGAGTTCGAAGCCCAGCAGGCCTTCTCCGACGATGCGCTCACCATCTGTCCAGTGTGTGGCGGGCCGCTGAGGAAGCTCTTCGGCTCCGTCGGGATCTCCTTCAAGGGCTCGGGTTTCTACAAGAACGATTCTCGCAAGGGTTCGTCGTCGACCTCTTCCAGCAGCGCAACGAGCGCCGGTTCCGATTCGGCTTCCAGTTCCGATTCGTCGTCGTCGGGGTCGGACACCGGATCCAGCGACTCGTCATCGACCTCAGCATCGAAGTCGTCAGAATCGAAGTCGTCGGAAT
>JBBRSC010000150.1:0-8299 GCA_038245795.1 Acidimicrobiales bacterium | reverse complement strand
GTCGAGGGTCGAGGCGGTCAGGTAACACGCGGCAGCCAGATGTTTGCAGGGCACCGCCCAGTCAGGACACGAACAGTGCATGGTGAGATCGCCAGCGGCGGGCATGAGATCAACGCCTCGGCGGGCACCATCGGCGATGAGCTCGTGGGGCACGTTGCCCCCGAGCAATTCCGCGGCAAACCCGACTTGGGATGCGATGACGGTGAAGACGGTGTCCCATTCCTCGGGACGGAAACGTCGGATACCGATGGTCACGTTGTAGGGGCGCGCTCGTGATCCCTGGACCTTGGCGGTGATCTCGCCCTCGACGATCTCGAGATCGAACACGGAGCCGTTGCGGGCGTAGGTGCGACCGCGAGGCAAACGGTTCGGATCGCGCAGCGCTCGTGTCTCCAACGCGAAGAGCCACGCCCGGCTCCACCAGGCAATCCCGAGGTCATTGCGGCGACCCATCAGCCAGCGTCCCCATCGAGCACGAGCAACGACCGCAGCGTGAGGTCGTCGAGTTCGCTGATCCAACCTTCTCCCGATCCGACGATCGATTCGGCGAGCTGAGATTTGCGGGCGAGTTCGGCCGCAATCGTCTCCTCCAGAGTCCCTTCGGAGGTGAGGCGATGCACGAACACGGAGCGAAGCTGTCCGATTCGCCATGCCCGGTCCGATGCCTGGTTCTCAACGGCGGGGTTCCACCAGCGGTCGTAGTGGATGACCTGGTTGGCTCTCGTCAGATTGAGTCCGGTGCCGCCCGCCTTGATCGAGATGATCATGACCGGGGGACCGGAGGGATCTTGGAAACGGTCCACCATCTGTTGACGTCTCGGCAGCGTGGTGCCGCCGTGCAGGAAATCTGAATCGATTCCCAGGTGGGCGAGCCGCCCGCCGAGCAGGTGACCCATCCGGACGTACTGGGTGAAGACCAGCACAGCGTCACCCGCAACCGTCATCTCCTCGACGAGTTCCTCGAAGGCCGCAAGCTTGCCTGAGCGCGAGGGCAGGGGGCCGGGTTGATCGAGCCAGAGCGCGGGGTGATCGCAGATCTGCTTGAGACCGCTGAGCAGCTTGAGTACCAGGCCGCGGCGTTGCATGCCGTCAGCGTGCTCGATCTGGTCGAGTACGTCGAGCGTCATTGCTCGATAGAGGGCAGCTTGTTCGGAACTGAGCGGCACGGTGTGGTCGACCTCGGTCCGGGGCGGGAGGTCGGGAGCGATCGTTGGATCACTCTTGGTGCGGCGCAGCACGAACGGCGCGATGGTGCGGGTCAAGAGCTCGGCGGTGTCGGCCGACTCGTCGCGCTCGATTGGTGTGGCGAAACGACGACGGAACGAGGCCTGGTTGCCGAGGAGGCCTGGCAGCGTCCAGTCCATGAGCGCCCACAGATCACCGAGCCGATTCTCGACAGGTGTTCCGGTCACGGCAAGGCGGACGTCAGCTGGGATGGTCCGCACCGCCTGCGCCGTGGCCGAACGGTGGTTCTTGAGATGCTGGGCCTCATCAGCGACAACGAGTCCCCATCGGCGCGCTCCGAGCTGTTCCTGATCGATTCGTAATGTCGCGTAGGTCGTGATGACGATGTCGTCGTCGCCGAGTCCGTCGAGAGAGCGTTGCGCCCCGTGGTATCGGCGGGCAGTGACATCAGGAGCGAATCGTTCAAGTTCACGCAGCCAATTGGTGACGAGCGACGCCGGTCCGATGACCAATGTGGGCCGGCGACTCGGGGTGGCGTCGTTGTCGTTGGGTCCGGTCGGGGCGAAGTCGGTGGAAGTCGATGTTGTTCCGTGGCGAAGCAGGTGCAGGGCAATGACCTGAAGGGTTTTGCCGAGCCCCATGTCGTCGGCGAGCACGCCACCGCCGAGCAGCATCGAGACCTGGGTGAGCCATGCAATGCCCCGTTGCTGGTACGGGCGAAGATCGGCTTGGAGACCGGTGACTGATTCGATCGGATGCGCCGAGCCGAGTTGTTGAACCCGCTCGACCAGATCGGCGAACGGTCCGGTGACATCGAGGTCGACGGTCTCGCCATCGATGACAATTGATCCGCCGAGCGCTGCGCCGAGCGCTTCGGCCGCTGTGAGCCGTCGGCGGAGACGGCCGGCGAGCCGCTGATCGACTCTGACGAAGGAGCCACGCAGCCGGACGATCTCGCGTTGAGCATTGGCCAGCAGGTCGAGTTCTGAAGCAGTCAGCGCCTGACCATCGACCGTTGCTGTGATCCCAACCTCGCAGAGCGACTCAAGACTGAACGCACCACCCGATTCGTCTGAGTCCGAGCTGGAGCTCGAGACTGATGCTGTGAGGGTGAGTGCCTTCACCAGGTCGCGGGGTAACAGCACCTCGACGTCGTGATGGGCAAGCTGATCCAGGCCGTCGAGGACGAGGTCGGTCAACTCGTCGTCATCGAGCATGAGCTTCGCCGGAGCGGCCTCGGCGAGAAGTCGTCCGATCGGTGCCCAGGCATCAGCCAGTTCCCGGAGGCGTCGCAGCAGCCACAGATCCGGTTGTGGATGGCCGATGACTGCGGCGTCGTCGGGGGAGGCCCACACCTCGGCAGCGGTGCATCGTGCGGTGTGGTCGGCGCGGTTGCGAGCGCCCAGGTGAAGGACCGCACCGTCAGGTTCGAGGGTGATCCGGGCCACGAGCACCGGCCCTGTGCCGACCAGCCGGGCCTCGATGTCGTCGATCGTGATCACATCGAGGTCCGCGGTTGATGCGTATGAGGCGGCACTCGAGACCATCGACGACGCAACGGCGTCAGCGAATCGCGAGACGACATCGAACGCCGCTGTCACCCGCAACGGATGCTCGGCGACCGGCTCGCATCGCAAGGTCGGTGGCAGATGCTCAGCGATCGCGGCGAGGTCGGCCGCCTCCTCGGGTGTCCAAGGCCCAATCGCCCAGTGAAGGCCGCCGGCGCCTTCACCGCTGATCCCATCGTCATCGCCGAAGGGTGCTGCGGCACGCGGGACAACGCGTCCATCCGCAATAGCCGAACAGGCCAAGCGTGTCACGGCGGCGAGGGCATGGGCGGCGAGCGGCACGGGTGCGGACGGATGGAGTC
Source organism: Acidimicrobiales bacterium (assembly GCA_038245795.1). GTDB lineage: Bacteria > Actinomycetota > Acidimicrobiia > Acidimicrobiales > Microtrichaceae > JBBRSC01. The sequence goes on along the minus strand of JBBRSC010000150.1, from coordinate 5,244 downwards.
CGAGCAACGGATCGATCAGATCGGAGACTCCGACGACGGTCACGCCGACTCGGCGTCGACGAACCCGGCCAGCAGCGTCGGGAATCGCGAGAGCAATCGTCATCGCCGTGTCGGCATCCGGTGTGTGGTCGTGCCAGAGGGCGACGGTCCCGTCGTTTCGACAGGTCAGATCTCGGATGGCACTGAGGTCGACGGGAAGCATCGGTCGTGAATCGTACGGGAACAAGTGCACAGCGGTGACCGCCATGCGCGTCGGCGAGACGAAGCCTGATCTCTAGGTCTGCGCATCCTTCGCGAGTTCGTTGAAGTAGTAGACCGATCGCTCGCCCGTCGCGACTTCGACGTCCGAGTAGCCATGACGCTCGTAGAACCGTTGCGCATCGACGTCAGCTTCGTCCACATTGATCTCGATGAGATCAACGCCCCGGGCACGACACTCCCCGACGAGGACTGCCATCACCGCCGACCCGATGCCGCCGTTACGAACGGCTGGAACGACGTAGAGCTCATCGAGAAGCGCGACCGATCCGTCGTACCAGACGTTCGGCCGCAGGGTCACGAGCCCCAGGGCTACCGATGGCGATTCAACGAGAATCGCAAATGTGGCCGCGCCCGCCAACAGGATCTGCAGTCGCGCCGAGAGCACCGAAGCTGCCGGCGTGGGAGTGTCGAACTCGGTGTTGACGTCGTGCAGCAGTTGAGCGATCTCGTCGGAGTCGCCAACGGTTTGCCAGGTGAGGGCGGGCGTAGGAGATCGACAGGTTCCTGCACTATACGACGTCGCGTCGGTGCCAATCGCGCAACCAGCAGCGGGGACCGCTTCTCCAAGTTTCGAGGATCGCTATCGGAGTGGACGGTAACGGGATACCGCCGTCGTCATGTCATATGAGACCGATCCCAACTCGGCCGCACAGTGGGCCATCGAGGCGGTGACGTCGATCAGTTAAGCTGGAAGGGTCACAGCGGCCATGTTCGCGTTAGCGGCCGTGACCGCAGCGCTCGGTCTCGTCGGAGCGATTGCAGCGGGTTGGACGACCGCCAGTCTGAAGTTCGAGGGAGACATTTCCTACGCCGGTCAGTGGTCCCAGATCATCCAGGCAATGGCCAGCGTGTTGGTGACCGCTGCGCTCCCCGTCGGGGTGCTTCTCGGAGGCGGTGCGCTGCTTCGATTGCAGGCCGTGCGACTTGATACAGACCTTCTGGATGACGCCGATGACGAACTCCTCGCTGCCGCGCCGGTTGACGCTGCCGACGAGGAGTAGTCGCCCGGTGAGCGCCAGCCCGAGGTCTGGCGGCGAGTCTCGTGATGGCAGAATCTGGAGATGAAGGTCCGTCGCATCGATCACATCCAGCTCGCCATGCCACGCGGCGCGGAGGACGCTGCCGAGCGGTTCTACGCAGGTGTGCTCGGGATTCCCCGAGTCGCGAAGCCTCCGCATCTCGCGGTCCGCGGCGGCTGCTGGTTCGAAGATGGCGACCTGCGAATTCACCTCGGGGTCGAAGACGACTTCCGGCCCGCAAAGAAAGCCCACCCTGCGCTGTTGGTCGACGATCTGGTTGGTCTGCGGGAGCGGTTGGAATCGGCCGGGTTCCCGACGTCGGAGGACCAGGCGCTCGAAGGCTTCGACCGGGCCTACGTCGAGGATCCATTCGGCAATCGCATCGAGCTGATGGAACCAACGTCGTAGCTCGCTCCGGCATCGAAGGTCAGCGTGGCTCTCCACCTCTGTCGTATCCGACGCAACAGACGACTCCGGTCCGCCCTCTACTGTCACCCCATGGCTCATTCACGACGATTCCGCTTCGGCGTTCAACTCAACGAACCACTCCCAGGATTGAGCTGGATGGACTCCGCCAAAGCTGCTGAGGACCTCGGTTACTCGACCATCTTTCTTCCCGATCATTTCAGTGGGCAGTACGGACCGATCACCGCGATGGCCGTCGCCGCGGCGGTCACCACGACCATCAACGTCGGCGCACTCGTCTTCGATAACGACTATCGCCATCCCGTCGTGCTTGCGAAGGAGATGGCCACGATGGATGCCATTTTCGAAGGCCGGGTCGAGGTGGGGATCGGTGCCGGCTGGAAACGCACTGATTACGAGCAGTCCGGCATCGTCGAGGACCCGCCGAAGATCCGTGTCGATCGCATGATGGAGGGCGTTGCAGTCATGCGTGGACTGTTCGCCGACGGACCCATGTCCCATGCCGGCGAGCACTACACCATCACCGAACTCGACGGCACACCTATACCCCATACTGCTGGTGGCCCGCCGTTACTGATCGCCGGGGGAGCGAAACGCATGCTCCGTTTCGCCGGAGCCCACGCCGATATCGTCGGGGTGAACCCGTCAGTGCATTCGGGAGCCATTGACAGCGACGCCGCACGCGACGGCATGGCAGATCGGATGGACCAGAAGTTCGAGTGGGTCCGCGAAGGCGCCGGCGATCGTTTCGAGGATCTCGAGTTCAACGCCTGGGTTCCTGTGGCGTCGATCACCGACGACGCTGCCGGGTTCGCCGAGCTCATCGCGCCGACCTTCGGTGTTGACGCCAGCGAGGCACTCGACTCGCCGATGACCATGGTCGGCACCGTCGCCAGCATCAGCGAGCAACTGGAGCAGCGACGCGACCGTTGGGGGTTCAGCTACCACGTGATCCAGCACGACTCGGCCCTCGCAATGGCACCCGTGGTCGCCGCATTATCGGGGAAGTGAGCCCGGCCGCTACTTCGCAGGCGTGTTGGTATACGGGACCGCATCTCGACACGGCTGACCGCGCAGCGACGGACACTTCGGAAGGTCCTTCGGAAAGCCGGTGAGCGACGGAATGGCAGGCAGGATGATCCTCGACGGATGCTCCTTGTCGTGCGCCACTGCGAACATGGTGTCCGCCGGATAGTCCTTGGTGATCCACGACCAACGGGGCTTGTCCCCACCGGGGGAGTGCACCGAGACACGGATCTTGGAACCCGCACGGAAGATGTGGCCGAAGGGATGGATCTGAATCTTGACTTCAGTCCACTCGCCCGGGATCAACGGCTTCGCATCCCGCTCGTAGCCCGAAATGTTGGGGTCGAGCTCGGTCGCGTCGTCAGCAAGCGCCCGTGACGAAGCCCTCAACCAACCGCTCTGAACGAGCGTTTCCTTACCGTCGGGGCGGATCTCACTGAGGGTGACAGACAGATCAGCATCATCCGTTGTGGATCGGATCCACAGGTCCGCTGAACCCGTGCCCGCCATGGCCGTCGATGTCGCCAGGGGACTCGTCTCGAAGACTGCGGCATCACCGGGACGATCCTGATCCCATGCGAACCGCGGCAGCGCCTTGAAGGCGTCGCCTTCGCTGTCGCCAGGGAGTGTCACTTTGGATGACAATTCTTTGTCGAATCGGAGCTCTGATCCCGCGGTCGTTGCCGTTGACTGATCGGGGCCCATCGTTCCGTCGGGTTGGAGGTAGAACGACTGCGCCTGGGTGCCGTCAAACGGAAACGTCGAGAAACGGTGTTCGAAGCGACCGACCGGGCCACCGATGGGAGTTGCCGCACCGCTCTCGAAGATCACCCGGAACCCGGGCTCGGCCTCGAACTTCGCTTTCGTGACCCCCAACGGATCGGTCGTACTCCACCGATCGGCCGGAAAGCTCAGGGTGGCGCCGAAGACATCTTGAAAGAGCAGCGGACCGAACTTCTTCACCGTCTCGGGGACACCGGTGACCTTGCCCGCGACGTAGATGTCCAGGAACGCCTTCCATTCGGTCACCACGTTCGGAGCGAACCCATCCGCGTGAGCGCCGTTGAAGCCGGTGAACTTCACGACCGGCGACGATGTGAACTGGGGGAACAGGCGAGCGAATCGTGAGCCGGTCTGCTCGTCCTGCCAACCGCCGGTGAGGAACACCGGAACGTTGATCTTGCGAACCAGCACCATCGGATTCAGCGGCCCGGCGACCTCGTCGGTGTAGTACGGGTTCTGCTTTGCCTTGGACACCGCGTCGACATTTTGCAGTCGCATTCTCTGGTTCTCGCCACACACGGTGTCGCCTTTGGCGATGATCTTCTTGGTCCAGCCTTGCCCTTCGGGCGTCGCTTCTTCGAGAACCTTCTTGACCCACTGCAGCGCAAAGCCCTCGTTGAACATCCCACCCGGCGCCAGGATGCCGCGGGCCGTGTCATCGAAGACCGACAGCGGCGTGATGGCCGCAAGACTCGGTGGTTGGGTGGACGCCACGAACAGCTGGGCAATGCCGGGGTAACTCAGACCGACCATTCCGACCTTGTGGTTGAGTGCCCACGGCTGCGCTGCCACTGCTTCGATCACGTCGTAGCCGTCGAGTAACTGCAGCGGTTCGAAGAAGTCGTAGGAACCACCCGAACATCCCGTCCCACGGATGTTCACTGCCACCACGGCGTACCCCATGGCAGCCGCCAGGGTCGACGCCGGCTGGTCGGGTGTCTTGCAGGCGATCGTCAACGTTTTGCAGGTCTCCTCGAGGTTATTACCCACCAGGGAGGTCAACGTCTTGCGGAGCGAATCGTTGGTCGGGTTCGACGGCGAGTATCCCGAATACTCAACGACGGTCGGATACGGACCTTCAGATGCCGGCCCAGGCAGGTAGACCGCGGCGGACAACGTGGTGCCATCACGGGTTGTGATGTAGGTGAAGTTCGATGACTCGGATTCCTTGACGAGCGACTGACTCGAATAGAACGACTGGTCCGGTAGTGAGTTCTCGGCAGTCTTGACCTCGAGAGGCTCGGATACGGTGGCGGTCCCGGTGGTGTTCTGCACTCGATATCCGGTGCCAGCGGGCACTAGCCGGAAGACGAACGAACCGAGGGCATCCGTGGTCCCCGAAGCGACCTGCTTCGAGGAGGAATCCAGCAAGACGATGTCGGCGCCCTTCTCGGCACCGGTCACGCCCACCTGATTGACGCTGCCACGAACCTTGAACGACGCTGACGACGTCGCTACCGAGATCTTGTCAGCGCCATCGACTTTGGCTTTGGCGTCCGCACAACCGCTCGCAACAACGGCCGTGGCCATCACGATCGCAATCAGACGACAACGCATATCCACCTCAGAGATTCTGTTCGGACGGCACCGGTGCCGTCCGCTCGGCCCCCGCCGAAGGGGTGATGTTAGCTGGGAACCACACGAGTGCGAATGTTGTTCACCCACGAGACGATGCCGGGGGCGGCACGCTGCGAGCTCGAGCTGACACGTGCGAGGATTCTGTGATGAC
>JBBRSC010000149.1:0-8308 GCA_038245795.1 Acidimicrobiales bacterium | reverse complement strand
GCGGACCACCCACGGGTCCCCTTGCTCGTTGGCCATCACGGCATCCAGGTACGTAATCTCCCCGAGACAGTCACATCCGAGCTCCAGCGACTGCGTCATCCGCCCGAGTCCCCATTCGCCAGCGTCGAAGGCGTTCTTCCAGCCCTGTACCGGACCGGGATCGCCGTACGGCACGATCATCTCCGATACCGAGAGCCGATGGGCGACCGGCCGGACCCGATCACCGTCGAGGATCGTCAGCTGGTGAAGCACCAACCCCTCGGCCGGATCGAACCCGATGCGAGCCGACCAGTTCTGCCACTCGATGAGGTTGCCGGTGATGGTGAAGCTCGGTCCATCGGGTTGCGAAATGGCGATGGGCCGGAGTTCCGGGCGAACCGATCGCGACGTCGCGGCAACCGACTCAGCGTCATATCGGGCGTGCTCGGCGGGCATCGTGGTCACACCGTGGTCGATCACGTCGATCACAGTGTGACGGCCGAGATCGACATGACAGATCAGGCCCTCGACCGGTCGGGCATAGCCGTTGTCCGACGGAGTCTCCCGAATGAACGAGATGCACCGCGCGATGCGACGTCCGACCTCAGCGTCGAAGCCGAACGACCCGGCAGGCCACGGATCGATCTGCACACAACTCAAGTCGGTCACTCCCCGACGAGCCAACGCTGCGACGTAGTCAGGCGAGTCGAGACATGCCTGCACCGCGTACATCGACTCGGTCATGGTGAGCGCCGGCCGCATGCCCTCGATCGTGTGTTGGCTGACAACGCTGCCAGCGGTGACCGACACCAGGGCGTCGATCAGCGTCAGTTCCGGACCGGGAATCAGGAGCGCCCGAGTACGGCGCTCGACCGGGTCGCCAGCGCGCCAGCTCGCGATCGACACCTTGTCGGGCTCGTCCAACACAATGTGCGACACCAGTACCTCGGGTCCGAGGAGCCCTGCGTCCGCCAGGATCTGTTTGGTTGCCGACACCTCCAGCGCGCTCAGCGCATCGAGCGGATGCGGGGCCAGAATCGGGAGTGCGGTGTTCATACACCGATGCTCGCAGGTTGTCAGCTCCGACGTTCGCGGGGTTCGCGCGATTCGCTCCGTCGGTCCCGGCTGTCTCGAAGTCGGCGTGGGCCCGGCGCCGGAACGAAGACCTCAGCTCGTTCGTTCCGACCGCGAATGCGGAGGCTCCCGGCCCGCTTCCAGTCATCAGCGTGGCCACCTTCTGCGACGGTCACCCCCGACACCATGACTCCCGACCGGTCGCCCTGGGCGCGTTCACAGAGACGGGACGCCAGGTTCACGACATCGCCGATGACCGTGTACTCGTACCGATCGGCGGTCCCGACAAATCCAGCGAGGACGTCGCCGGTGGCAACACCGATCCCGGCCGGCAACAGATCGGTCTCGGTCGCCAGGTCCCGCGGAATGGACCCGGCGGCGCGCAACGCTGACGCCGCATGATCGGGCGTGTCCTGGGGGGCACCAAAGATGCACAACGCAGCATCGCCCTCGAATTTGTTGACCCATCCCCCTTCACGGGTCACCGATGCCACCACCACCCGGAAGAACCGATTGAGCATCTCCACCACTTCCTCAGGAGTGTGACGCTCGCTGAAGTTCGTATACCCGTGCAGATCGACGAACAGCACGGTGACCCGCCGTCGTTCACCGCGCCGACGACCTTCGTCATTGCTCGCCAGGACCGCCAACTCAGCGGGGCCGACCTGTTGGGCGAAAACGGTTCGGAGTTCCTCACGCTCTCGGAGCACCGACACCATGTCGTTCACGCCCTCCGCCAGGCGCCCCAGTTCTCCCAGATCGTCCACGGGTATCTGTACTTCGAGGTCGCCCTGCTCAATGGCTCGGAGTGCTCGACGCACACGATCCAAGGGGCGGGCAACCGAGATCGAGGCGGCCGCCATCACCAGGCCGCCGCCCGCCACTCCCGCCAGCGCCAGCCAGGGCAATCGATCGCTGTCGGTGGCGGTGGTCCCCAGCCACGGCGACACGCCGAGCGCTGCCAACGGGATACCACTGCCGAGGAGCCACGCCAGGAGCAGTCTCGGTAGGACATCGCGTCGATTCTCTGGAAGATCGGCATCCTCGAGCGCCAACGCGAACACCGGACGGAAATGTCCTTCGAGGAGGAGGTACAGCAGCGTGCAGGTCACCAGCCCGGCGAGCCCCACGCCGACCCCCACTCGACGAAAGCCGGTATTGATGATCCCGAACGCAATCGCGCCGCCCGTCCAGGCGAGGAACGACGCAATGGTTTCCAGCAGCGGCAGCCGGAAGACCAACCACCGTTGCCGAGCCGTTGGGGTGTCACCGTTGCGGACCCAGACCACCGCTCGCCGCATCAGCAGCAGGTTCACCGGAAAGGCGACGAGCAACATCACCGCCAGGTACGAACCGAAGACCACCAGGTTGACGTCGCCCTTGGCAGCCAGTCGATCTGCCGGCACGAGCAGTCGGAGGTACAACACGACCACACCAACACCGAGGCCGTTGGCGAGCAACTGCAAACGGAAGACTCCGGCAACGGTGGCTCGGGCCTGAGCCGTGCCCTGACGGCGTCGACGCTCGGAGAGGGGTTCCTCGGTCACCCGCCGATCCTAGAAGCGGACCCGTCGCCACCTGCGAGACTTCCCACATGACCGATGGCACCACTGACAACGAGGATCAAGCAACATCGGGCGCCGGAGAGCTGGCCTCGATCGGCGGGAAACGAGTGCTCATCACCGGTGGATCGGGCGGAATCGGAGCCGCTCTGGCACGCGGATTTGCCGAACGCGGGGCGATCGTGGGGATCTGTGCTCGCCGCACCGAGGAACTCCAACACGTACTGATCGAGCTTCGAGCCCTTCAACCAGAGTGTCAGGCGTGGACCACCGATCTGGCCGACCTCGACGCGATCGACAGCTTCGCGGCGAGCGTGAACGACGAATGGGGCCCGGTCGACATCCTTGTCAACAATGCCGGGATCCCGAAACGTCGTTGGAGCTGGGAACTGGATCCAGCCACCGTCGAGGCGGTGATGGCGATCAACTATTTCTCCCCGATTCGGCTCACGTTGGCGGTGCTCCCCGGGCTCATGGAGCGCCAAGGCGCCGTCGTGTCGATCTCGTCGGTGGCGGCACGATTGTCGCCTCCGGCCGAGGCGGCCTATTCCGCCTCGAAGGCGGCCCTGACCGCCTTCATGGAAGGGCTTCGGGTGGATCTCTTGGTCGCGGGGCGCCAAGTGGGGGTCCACGTCATCAATCCCGGGGTCATCGATACGCCGTTGTTCTCGATGCCCGACAACGACGAGTCCCTGGCGGATATCGAAGCACTCGACGCCACGGCCATGATCGAGCCGGTCCTCGATGCGTTGCGCAGCGGTCGATTCGAAACGTGGGTGCCAGCGTGGTTCGCGGATGTCGCCATCGCCAAGACCGCTGATATCGACGGGTTCCTGATGGGAAGCGCAGCGTATGCGCGTGACCGGCTGGCGATGCTGGGGCGAACGATCGCCTGACGCCGTCAGTCTGGCAACGACCAGTCGATCGGCTCCCGGCCGAAACCAACCAGCGCGTCATTTGCCCGAGAGAACGGTCGGGAACCGAAGAAACCGTGGCGGGCGGACAGCGGCGACGGATGAGCTGATTCGATGACGACGTGCCGGTCGGTGTTGATCAGTGCCTGCTTCTTCCGCGCCGCCGCGCCCCAGAGAATGAAGACAACTGGTGACGGACCGTCGTTGACTGCCCGGATCACCTGATCGGTGAAGGTCTCCCATCCCTTGCCCTGATGCGATGCCGCCTCATGGGCTCGCACGGTCAGCGTGGTGTTCAGGAGCAGGACACCGTGGCGTGCCCACGAGTCCAGGTTGCCGTGCCCGGGAGCCACCGATCCGAGGTCGGTCGCCATCTCCGCATGGATATTCCTCAACGACGGCGGGATCGCCACCCCTCGACGTACTGAGAAGCACAATCCGTGAGCCTGGCCGGGACCGTGATATGGGTCCTGGCCGAGAATGACGACGCGGGTATCAGCCAGTGGTGTCAGATGCAGGGCCGCGAACACCTCGTCCTGCGGCGGGTACACCACGTGGGCCGCCCGTTCAGCCGCTACGAACGTCTGGAGCGCCGCCCAGTACGGCTGGTCGAGCTCACCGCGCAGCACCGGGTTCCAGTCGGTGGTTGTCATGGGGTCGCTCGCTGGCCGATCAGGTCGTGTAGTCGGCGTTGATGCGCACATAGCCGTCGGTGAGATCACAGCCATAGGCCGTAAACATCGACTCGCCCACGCCGAGATCGACCACGATCAGGGTCACGTCGCCAGCCATGTGTTCTGCCGCCGCCGCGAGCGCAGACTCACCCGCGGCGGGCGGGTACATCGCCACTCCGCCGATGGAGATGCGCACCCGAGCCTGATCGATGGTCGTGTCGTTGCTCTTGCCGATGGCCATCGCGATTCGTCCCCAGTTGGGATCGGCGCCGTGGACAGCTGTCTTCACCAGCGGCGAATTCACGATCAGTTTGGCGATGCGCTTCGCTTGGGTGACATCGGCCGCGCCCCGGACGGTCGCTTCGATCGTCTTCGACGCGCCCTCTCCGTCGGCGGCGATCATCCGCACCAGGGCCAACGCCACGTCGCCGAGTGCCGCTTCGAACACCGAGTCGTCGACTGGTCCCGCCAGCGCGTTGGCGATCACAATGGCCGAATCGCTGGTCGAGGTGTCGGTATCGATGCTGAGCGCGTTGAACGTGCGGTCGATGACCCGACGGAACATGGCATCGAGCGTTGGGGCATCGATCTCGGCGTCGGTGAAGAAGAAGGTCAGCAGCGTCGCCATGTCCGGCTCGATCATGCCGACGCCCTTGGCGATTCCGACGATTGATGCGCTGCCAGCGGGAGCGCGGGCCACCTTGGGATGTGTATCCGTCGTCATGATGGCCTGTGCGGCCTCCTCGAAGTCGGCTGGCGTGCTCTCGAACGAGGTGACGTCGAAGAACTGCTCGATCACGTCCACTGGATACCGACGTCCGATCACTCCAGTCGACGCAATGAACATCTCCGAGGGATCGCACCCCACCAGGACGGCAGCACGGCGCTGCAACATGTCGGCATCTTGGCGACCCGGATCGCCACACGCCACGTTGGCGTTCTTCGAGATGACAGCGATCGCACGGCCACGACCCCCGGCCGTGACCTGCCGGCTGACCTCGACGCTCGGGCCCGCGAAACGTGACTGAGTGAAGAGCGCCGAACTGGTCGCAGGCACCGTCGAGACAATCACGACGAAGTCCTGAGAGTCGTCCTTGATCCCGATATTGGCACTCAAACTGACGAATCCCTGCGGATCACTGATCAGCTCGGTCACGATCGGGAGGCCTGTGTCACTCCAAGCCGGATCTCGAACCGTTCCAGCGATTCGACGAGCAACTCCGGGGCCTCCTGCATCACCTGATGGCCAATCGAGGGAAATGTTTCGAGGGTTGCCCCCGGGATGAGACCAGCGAGCATTTTCGCGTGGGCGGGCGGAGTCAGATTGTCGCGATCGCCGACGATCACCAGCGTCGGACCGTCGACCGCCGCCAGTTCCCGGGTGATGTCGTGGGCGGCGATGGTGGTGCCCGCTTGGGCCAACGTGGCGGGCGGAACCTCGGACAGCATGTGGCGAACGTCGTCGACCATTCGCGCCGTCGGATGATCACCGAACGCTGGTCGGATGATGGCCGCCGCCGCATTGGTGTCACCCCACTTGTAGGCCAGCCGGGTGCTCCTCATGCCAGCCTTCGCGACCCGAGTGACGTGCCCCGTCATGGCGATGAGCCCCCCGGCAAGCCCCTTGATCGACACCGACGATGCCGACGTCGCTAGGAACACCCGGCCTGCCACCCGCTCATCGAGGATGTCGCGATGCTGCAGACAGAAGCGGCCGAGCACCATGCCGCCCATGGAGTGGCCGACCACGATGGCGTCGCGAACGTCGAGCTCCTCGAGCAGCGCCGCCAGGTCCTCGGCGGCCGCTTCCAGGGTGATCCCGTCGGTCCCGGCGATGGACCGACCGTGACCCCGCATGTCCCAGGCGAGCACGCGATGCTTCGACCTAAGAAGTCGAATGACCGACGACCACACCCACCATTGGAGCGTGACCCCGTGGAGCAACACGATCGGTCGCCCGCTCGGAACGGGCGGTCCACACTCGACCACGTGGATCGAGGCGCCGTCGTAGATGTCGATCATGTGATGGGTCAGACCGACGGGGCGGTCCATGGGATCATCGAGCGTCGCATCGTGGATTCCACGCACCTTTCGCCCAGCGAATCTGGTCGCCGCAACGGCCGCCAGACCCGAGAGCACCGCGGTGCCGACGGACGCGCCGAGCAGGACCTTCAACTTCGACGGGCGACGACTCGACGTGGACACCCGAACACGTTACCCGGCGCGAAAACGCAGCCTCCCCCCGCACGATCGTGACGACCGGTACGAGGGGAGGCGGGGCACCAGTCGAGCCAGGGGGGAACCGACTCGACCGGCCACTCGGTGACCACTTCGGTCACGTTCTGAGTCAGCGGGTCACGGGATGGCGTCCGTTGGCGGCCCGCCAGACAAGGAGCGCCACGATGGCTCCGATGAATGAACCGAGGAGACCCGACATCTGCAATGCACCGGAGCCCGCGTCACGGCCGAAGAGAATCCAGCCGAGGAAGCCGCCGACGAGCGAGCCGACAAGGCCCAAGAGGATGGTGCCTCCAATTCCCATGGAGTCGCCCCCCGGGACGACGGCTCGAGCGAGCGCTCCCGCAATGAGGCCGACGATGATTGCCCAGATGATCCACATAATGTCCCCCTTCGAGGAATCGCACACGTCCGTCGTGCGCGAACATCTCCTACCCACCAAGCGATTTCGTCAAACATCACGCCCTGAGGCCGGGCTGCTCGAAGACCGATCGGTAGAGACAGTGCTTCAGACGGGACAGGTTGTCGCGGGTCTTGGGACCCCTCGATCGGCAGAGGCGGATGGCTTCGTGCTCGAGTACGTCGATGTCGTGGGTCGCCATCGCGAAACCTGCTGCGACAGCGTCGGCGCCGCCGTAGCGACGCCCAGTCAGGGTCGCCTCGGCGATGATCTCAGGCGACGCTTTCGTGCGAAGGAACTCGACCAGGAACGGCGTGAAGCCAGCGCCGAGATCCACCTCCGGGAGACTGAACCAGCCGCGGTCGATGCGTTGAACCCGAACGTCGGCGCACAACGCGAGCACCGCTCCGGCCGCGATGGCATGGCCGTTCACCTTGGCAACCGTCGGCAGCGGAAAGACCAGCAATCGTTCGATCAGACGCTGGAACCCGGCGCCGAATTCACCGATCCGGGCGACGTCGCCATCAATGGCCGCAAGATCGAATCCCTGACAGAACGATGTCCCAGAGCCGCCGAACACCAGACCGACGGCGTCAGAAGCGAGGACGTGATCGAGACACGCGTCGACTTCAGACATGAACTCGTTGTTCAGACGATTCTCACCCTCGCCCAGATCGATGACCGCAATGCTGCCGAGCACCGCACCGTTATCGTCACGGCTCGAGGTGTTCGTACCGCTGTCAGTGGAAACCGTTGGCATGGGGCCGAGCGTAGGAGACGGGATTGATGAGGCGGAGCCACCTCGAATGGTCGACCAGCATCCGTTGCCGGGTGGAATCGGAATCAGTTGCCGGGTGGGACCGGCGCTCCCGGCGCGACTGGCGGGGGGATGGACGGGGACGTTGGGACCGGCGCTCCCGGCGTGGCGCTGGCCGGGGGCGGCGAAATGGTCACCGTGCGCCCGTCGGGCAGCGTGTACGTGATGGTTCCGTCGGCCGATGCGGTCGGAGCGCCACTGCCTGATGTCCCAGGGAGTCCCGGGAGTCCGGGCAGAGCGCCGCGCCGACCGGCGCCGTCAGCGGTCCCGTTCCGACCACCTGGAAACATTGGCGCGCCACCGTTGTTGTTGCCATTGTTCCGGTCGTTGCCGTTGTTCTGGTTTTGGGGACCGCCCTGATGGTCTCCCCCGTACTCGTCCGACTCGGGCCCGTCCGAACGGTCTCGACCGTTCTTCGAGTTCTTGTTCTGGCCTGATTCGTTGTCGCGACCATCGCGTTCATCGTGGTGGGCGATAAAAAAGATGCCGGAGGCAATCGCTCCGGCGGCAAGCACAGTTGCCATGACAGCGCCGCCCCAGATGAGCTTGCGTCGTCGTGGCTTCGGTGCCGTTCCCGGCGCGGGCGGAGGCGCCATCGTCGACGTCGAAGCAGCAGCGGGAGTCGGAGCGTCGATGACCGGTTCGGACCT
>JBBRSC010000148.1:0-8314 GCA_038245795.1 Acidimicrobiales bacterium | reverse complement strand
GTTCGAGACGCTCGGTGACCCGTCCGCGGGCGATGTCGGCGTAGTCCGGATCCAAGTCGTACCCGACGTAGCGGCGCCCCAGACCGGCGGCGGCCACCAGCGTGGAGCCACTCCCCATGAAGGGATCGAGCACGAGGTCGTCCTCGTAGGTGAGCAGGCGAATGAGCTGCTCGGGAAGCTCAACGGGAAACGGCGCCGGATGACCGACACGGCGAGCGCTCTCGGGTGGCATCGACCACACGTCGAGCGTGAGGTTCATGAAATCTTCGGCGCCGATGTCGCTCAGATGTGGCAGGCCGGACTTCTTGCGCTCCGGCCCGCTGAGGGCCCGATCAAACCGCCCCTTGCTCGCGATGATGACTCGTTCAGTGATGTCACGAAGCACCGGGTTGGCGGCGCTGCGGAACGACCCCCACGCACAGGAGCCGTTGGCACCCTCGCCCTTTTGCCAGATGACCTCGCCGCGGAGCAGTAGCCCGAGATCGTCCTGAAGAATCCGGATGACATCGGCCGACAGGCTTCGATACGGTTTGCGGCCGAGGTTGGCGACGTTGATCGCAATCCGTCCGCCAGGCTCGAGGACACGGACACACTCGGCAAAGACCTCGCCCAACATGTCGAGGTACTCGAGATACGACGACGGCACGCCATCTCGTTCGAGTTCCTCCTCGTACTGTTTGCCAGCAAAATATGGTGGAGACGTCACCACGAGCGCAACGGACGCGTCGACGACCTGATCCATCTTGCGGGCGTCGCCGACGATGAACGGTTCGGCGACCTCGACCGGCTCGGCGAAATCTGTGTCGACGGACAACGCCGGGGGGGCGAATCGACGGTAGAAACCGTCGGAGTCGTGGCTCTCGCGCTTGCCCACGCCGAAATTTGATGTCTGTGTGGCGCGGCGACCTGCCATCGGAACCTCCTGATCGAACCCTAGTGGCGAACCCTAGGAACGCACTGAGACAGTCACGATGGTCGCAACAAGATCATTGACCTGGACATGTGTCCAGGTTATGTTTCTGGACACATGTCCAGCTCGCTCATCGATTCGACCCCCACCAGGCCGCACAGCCCGTCGGCTGAGACATCGCACACGACCAGCGTTCCATCGGTCCGTCAGGCCAAGACCATCCAGCGGCTCTGTGATGCGACGGTTGAGGAACTGGCGGAGCACCCGTTCGAGGACATGAGTATCCGATCGGTCGCCCGGCGCGCCGGAGTGGCGCCAGCCACCGCGTACACCTATTTCAGTTCCCGCGAGCAGCTCGTCACCGAGGTGTTCTGGCGGCGCTTCTCGATGCTCCCCGAGGTCGAGTCGTCCAATCAGGCACTCGCCTCGACCCTCGACGGCTTCGCCCTGTTGGTCGCTGATGACCCATCGCTGGCCCGGGCGTGTTCGATGGCCATGTTGTCGCACGACCCAGCCGTGAAGACGCTCCGAGATCAAATCGGACGGGAGCTACGTCGGCGGTTGATGGGTGCCAGCACCGAACTCGATTCCAACGGTGTCCGTGCCCTGGAGCTGGCGATCTACGGAGCGCTCGTCCAAGCAGGAATGGGTCATCTCTCCTACCGTGAGCTGCCCTCGTTGCTCGCCAGCGTCGCCGCCCTCATGGGTCAGATCTGAGGATCCAGCGATGACATCGCCGACCCCAGGCCTCCGATACGACCCCTACGACTACGCCCTCCACGAGGACCCGTATCCCACTTATGCACGCCTGCGGGCCGAGGCGCCGGTGTTCCGCAACGATGACCTCGGCTTCTGGGCGCTCTCGCGCCACGCCGATGTGCTGGAAGCCTTCCGGGATTCGGATCGGTTCATCTCATCGCATGGCGTCTCGCTCGACCCGGCGGCCTCCGGTCCGCATGCGCATCGGACCATGTCGTTCCTGGCGATGGATCCGCCCATGCATGGTCGGATGCGCGGCTTGGTCTCACGGGGTTTCACACCTCGCCGGGTGCTGGAACTCGAACCGCGGATCCGTGAACTCACCCGGAAGTATCTCGACGAGGCCATGCAATCCGGTTCGTTCGATTTCATTGGCGACCTGGCTGGCAAGCTCCCAATGGATGTCATCTCCGAACTGTTGGGCGTACCTGAAGCGGACCGCGATGAGGTTCGTCGCCTGGCTGACCTGCTTGTGCATCGCGAGGAGGGCGAGACCGACGTCCCAGCCGCGGGAGTCGAGGCGGCGTTCAACCTGATCGGGTACTACGCCGACATGCTCGCCGAGCGGCGAGCACATCGAACCGACGACCTGACGAGCGCACTGCTCGACGCGCAGATCGACGATGACCGGCTCGACGACAGTGAGATCATCGGCTTCTTGTTCCTGATGGTCGTGGCCGGGAATGAGACCACCACAAAGCTGCTCGGAAATGCCTGGTACTGGGCCTGGGCGTCGCCCGGCCAGCAGGACATCGCCCTGGCGACCTCCGACGGCGTTCCCGCGTGGATTGAGGAGACCCTTCGCTACGACACCTCGACACAGATGCTGGCGCGCACGCTCTCCACCGACACGATGCTGCATGGAGTGACGATGTCGGCCGGTGATCGAGCGGTACTGCTCGTGGGATCCGCCAACCGCGACCCAGCGGTGTTCAAGGACCCCGACGCCTACCGGATCGGTCGCGACGACGTGTCGAACCTGGTGAGTTTCGGCTTCGGCCGGCATTTCTGCCTGGGTGCGTCGTTGGCGCGTCTTGAGGCCCGAGTCGCGCTGGAGGAACTCCAAGCCGCGGTCCAGTCCTATGAGATCGATGTCGACACCGCACGACGTGTGCACTCCATCAACGTGCGCGGCTTCGCCTCGTTGCCCACCACTGTGAGGGCCCTCTGATGCCACGTTTTCCGCCGCATCCCGAACGTCGACCGGCGCTGGTCACGGGCGCATCATCGGGTATCGGCGCCGCGACGGCAGTGGCGCTGGCCGCTGCCGGACACCCCGTCGTATTGGGAGCCCGGCGAGTTGATCGTTGCGATGAGGTCGCGGGGCGAATCAGGGCCAACGGCGGCGAGGCGATCGTCATCGGCGTCGACTTGTCCGACGCCGACTCGGTGTCGGCCTTCTGCGCTGAGGCGATCTCGCGAATGGATGGCATCGAGGTACTGGTGTCCAACGCCGGCGATGTGCAACCAATGTCCGCTGATGCCGACCCGCTCGACTTTCTGCAACAGACGACCATCAATCTGTTGGCGCCGCAGCGGCTCGTGCACCATCTGATGGGGCCCATGGTCCAGCGCCAACGAGGCGACGTCATCTTCGTCACCTCAGAGGTCGCGCTCTCACCACGTCCTCATATGGCCGGCTACGTCGCCGCCAAGGCGGCGCTCGAAAGCCTCGCTCACGCCATGCGGATGGAACTCGAAGGTACCGGCGTGCGTGTCGGAATCGTTCGACCCGGCCCGGCAGCCACTGAACAAGGCTCCACGTGGGATCTCGAAAGAGCAACGGTTGCGCTTCAAGCGTGGGAGCGATTCGGTCTCGTTCGCCACGCAGGCACCATGCTCCCGGCGCATGTTGCCTCGGCCGTCGTGGCCATGGTCAGCGTGCCGAGGGGCAGCCAGTTTGCAGTCCTCGAGGTGCAACCCGAAGCACCTATCAACTCAATCAAGTCGCCCATGGGGGGTCACCAGTGACCATCATTGATATTCCGAAAGTCTCTGGCGACGACGGCGACACCGGCCATCTCGAAGAACTTCGCAGCGACCCGATTGCGTTGATGCAACGAGTTCGCGACGAATGCGGCGACGTCGGCGAGTTCCGGCTCGCTGACCGTCAAGTCGTGTTGCTGACCGGTGCGGACGCCAACGAGGTGTTTTTCCGAGCCTCGGAGGAGGAACTCGACCAGGCTGCTGCGTACCCATTCATGACGCCGATCTTCGGCGAGGGCGTGGTGTTCGATGCGCCGCCTGAGCGACGCCGCGAGATGCTCCACAACCAGTCGTTGCGCGACAAGTTCATGCGAGGTCACGCCGAAACCATCGCTGCCGAGGTTCGTTCCATGGTCGAGGGCTGGGACGACGAGGGCGAGATCGATCTCCTCGATTGGTTCGCGGAGCTCACGATCTACACCTCGTCGTCGTGTCTGATCGGACGGAAGTTCCGGTCCGAGCTCGACCGTCGATTCTCCGAGCTCTACCACGATCTCGAATGCGGGACCGACGCGCTGGCGTTCGTCGACCCGTATGCGCCCATCGAAAGCTTCCGGCGGCGCGACGAGGCACGTCGCGGCCTCGTCGCGCTGGTTGAAGGAATCATGGATGGGCGACGCGTCGCCGCCGACCGACAAGGAGTCGGTGAAGACAACGATCTGCTCGATGTGTTGATGTCGATCAAGCATCCTGATGGCACCGAACGATTCACCTCCGATGAGGTCACCGGCATGTTCATCTCGATGATGTTCGCCGGGCATCACACGACCAGCGGCACTGCGGCGTGGACGCTCATCGAGATGCTCCGCAACCCCGACGTGATGGAACGGGTTCGCGTCGAGTTGGACGACATGTACCCGGCGGGCGACGAGGTCACCTATCAGGCGTTGCGCGAGATCCCGAACCTCGAGTCGTCCATCAAAGAGGCCCTGCGCCTCCATCCCCCCCTCATCCTGTTGCTCCGGGTGGCGCAGACTCCGTTCGAGGTGGGTGGTTTCACCGTGGAACCCGGCAAGCTCGTCGGCGCGTCGCCCGCTGTCTCCAACCGCATCGGCGAGTCGTTCGCCGACGCGAATTCCTTCGACCCGGCTCGATACATCGAGCCCCGCGAGGATGACATCGCCAATCCGTGGAACTGGATCCCCTTCGGGGCCGGACGGCACCGTTGTGTCGGTGCTGCCTTCGCCATGATGCAACTGAAGTCGATCTTCTGTGTGTTGCTCCGCGACTGGACCTTCGAGATGGCACAACCCAGCGACAGCTATCAGAACGACCACTCGAAGATGGTCGTTCAGCTCGCTCAGCCGTGCACCGTTCGCTATCGCCGGCGGTCGGCATGACGTGGCAGATCGCCATCGACCTGGATCTCTGTCAGGGTCACGGCGTCTGCGAGTCCGAGGCGCCGGAGCTGTTCGAGGTGACTCGTGATCGGAAGGTGGTGGCCCTGGTTGCTCAACCTCCCGACGAGCAACGGCGAGCCGCCGAACAGGCCGTGAAGTACTGCCCGACCCGGGCATTGAAGATCATCGACCAGGAGGTCACACCATGACGTCGTATCCACGAGCAGAACTCGAAGCCATGGTGCAGACCTGGCTGGACGCCAACCGTGCGTGCGAGGCCAACGGGGATTGGCGGCCACTGGCCGACCTGTACACCGAGAACGCCACCTATGGCTGGAACTACGGCGCCCAGACCGACTTCATGGCGGTCGGACGAGAGGAGATCCGTGAGCTGGCACTCGGCGCCGAGATGGGCGGACTCGATGGTTGGGAGTACCCCTACGAGGAGATCCTCATCGACGAACAGAAGGGTTTCGTGGTCGGCTTCTGGCGTCAGGTGGCTGATGCTCGACGGTCCGACGGCACCCAGTACGAGGTGTGCGGCATCGGCGGCAGCTGGTTCCGCTATGGCGGCAACTCGCAGTGGTCGTGGCAACGCGACTGGTTCGACTTCGGCAACGCGGCGGCGTTGTTCATGGAGATGATGTCCGACGGCAAGTTGTCCGAGGGGATGACCGCGCGGATGCACCGATCGATGAAGGGTCCGTTGCCGGGGTACTACCCAGCATTCGGTGCACCGGTTGGGCTGTGGGATCGATGAGCCTGGCGGACTTCACGACGCTCGAGTCGCTCGACGTACTCCTGATCGACGGCGCGCTTCGACCGGCGGCCCGGGGCCGAACGTTCGAGACGATCAATCCGGCGACCGAAGAACTGCTGGGCCTCGCGGCCGACGCCGACGCCTCGGACATGGACGCTGCGATTGTGGCGGCGCGGCGTGCGTTCGACACCACCTCATGGTCGACCGACGTGGCGTTCCGGGCGCGATGTCTCCGGCAGCTTCGCGACGCGTTGGTCGCGCACGGCGACGAGATGCGGGCACTCACCACCGCCGAGGTCGGGGCGCCCGTGTTTCTGACATCAGGCGCCCAGTACGACTCACCGGTGGACGATCTCGGCTGGATGGCCGATCTTGCCGAGCGCTACGACGGCTGGACTGAGCAGCTCGGCGAAGCATCGCCGATGGGCATGAAGTCGAACCGGTGGATCGAACGAGAGGCAGCCGGCGTCGTCGGTGCGATCACGCCGTGGAACTTCCCACACCAGATCAACTTCGCCAAGATCGGACCGGCACTTGCCGCCGGGTGCACCGTGGTGTTGAAGGCCGCTCCGGACACTCCGTGGTGCGCCTCATCGGTGGCGCGGATCGTCGCCGACGAGACCGACATCCCGGCGGGTGTGTTGAACATCGTGACGTCGTCGGACCACTCGCTCGGAGCGCAACTGGCAGGTGATCCGAGGGTCGACATCGTGTCCTTCACCGGCTCGACCGCCACGGGCTCATCGGTCATGGCCTCCGCCTCGAAGAATCTCACACGGGTCTTTCTGGAGCTCGGCGGCAAGTCGGCCTTCATCATCCTCGACGATGCTGACATCGGCGGCGCCGCCTCCATGGCCGGGTTCACGGCCTGCACCCACGCAGGCCAGGGCTGCGCCATTACCACCCGGTTGTTGGTGCCTCAGAGTCGTTACGACGAAGCCGTCGAGGCCGCCGCTGCGACCATGAACGCGCTCGGAGCCGGTGACCCGACGATCGAGGGCGTGGTCTGTGGTCCGCTCATCTCGGGCCGTCAACGGGACCGGGTCGAGGGGTACCTGAACCTCGCACGATCCGAAGGTGCCGAGTTCGCCGCCGGCGGCGGCCGACCCGCCGCGTTCGCTCGTGGCTTCTTCGTCGAGCCGACGCTCATCACCAGGCTCGACAACTCATCGCGGGTCGCCCGCGAAGAGATCTTTGGTCCCGTCTTGGTGGTGTTGCCCTACGACACCGACGATGACGCTGTTCGTATCGCCAACGACTCGCCCTTCGGCTTGTCAGGCGCCGTGCACTCGGGTGATCGAGAACGGGCGCTGAGCGTGGCCCGGCGGATTCGCACCGGAACCATGAGCATCAATGGCGGGGTCTGGTACTCCGTCGACGTGCCGTTCGGTGGGTACAAACACTCCGGGATCGGCCGCGAAATGGGCCGTGCCGGGTTCGAGGAATACCTCGAAACCAAGAGTTACGCAGAAGGGATCTGACATGGCAACAGCAACTGACGGAGCGACAACACAGCGCTTTGCCGACAAGGTGAGCATCGTGACCGGGGCTGGCGGTGGCATCGGCGAGCAGTACGCCCGATCTTTGGCGGCCGAGGGCGCTGCGGTCGTGGTGGCCGATATCAACCTCGAAGGTGCCGAGTCGGTCGCCGCCGGCATTCGTGCGGATGGCGGATCAGCGATGGGTGTGAGCGTGGATGTGAGCGAGCCCGACTCGGCTGCAGCGATGGTCGCTGCCACCGTGTCGGAGTTCGGACGGATCGACCATCTGGTCAACAACGCCGCCATCTACGGTGGCATGAAGCTCGACCTGCTCCTCACGGTTCCCTGGGACTACTACCAACGATTCATGGCGGTGAACCTGAACGGGGCGCTGGTGTGCACACGAGCCTGTTGGGAACAGATGGCCGCCGGCGGTGGCGGCGCCATCGTCAACCAGTCGTCGACTGCCGCCTGGTTGTACTCAGGTTTCTATGGATTGGCGAAGGTGGGGATCAACGGCCTCACCCAACAGCTCGCCCAGGAGCTCGGCGGTTCCAACATCCGAGTCAACGCCATCGCCCCCGGACCGACCGACACGGCCGCCACGCGCGACACCGTGCCGCCCAGCATGGTCGCCGACATCGTCAAGGGGCTGGCGCTCAAGCGGATGGGGACACCAGAGGACATGGCCGCGATGTTGATGTTCCTGCTGTCCGACGATGCTTCGTGGATCACCGGACAGATCTTCAACGTGGACGGGGGACAGGTGATCCGCTCATGAGCGAGGCCCTCGGGCAGGCCGCAGTACTGCCGGTGGCGTTCATCGGGTTGGGCCAGATCGGTGCGCCAATGGCCAAGCATCTCCTCGCCTGGCCCGGCGGGTTGGTCGTGAGCGACCTACGAGCCGAGGCGACCCTGCCCTTTGCCGAGGCTGGCGCCACGGTGGCCACCTCGCTGACCGACCTGGCGGCAACACATCCGACGGTCATCTCGATCATGGTGTTGAACGACGACCAGGTCCGCTCGGTGGTGGTCGAGATGCTCGCCACCGTGCAGCCCGGGACGGTGTTGGCTGTCC
>JBBRSC010000147.1:0-8343 GCA_038245795.1 Acidimicrobiales bacterium | reverse complement strand
TCGGCCTCGCCATCGCACCTGTCACCGGCTGTTCCAACGACTCCAAGGCCGGCACGATCGCCACCGCCGAGTCGACCGCACCACCGACCACCGATCCGACGGACACCGATTCGGGTGCTGGTTTCACACTCACGAACGACGTCATCATCAAAGACGGCTCCATTGTGCCGAAACAGGCGATGGCTGAGGTTGCCAAGGAGCTCGTCTTCAAGAACGAGACGGCGGTACCCCAGGAGATTCGGTTCACCAACGTCGCCAAAGACGATCCCAACCAGGGCACTGGAGTCATTGCACCTGGCGGCCAGGTACGGATCCGCCAACCCTCAGCGGTGTCGCTCACCTTCGAGGTCGTGACCCAACCTGGGATCACCGGCGCCATCCAGGTCCAGAATGCTGAGTAGCGAGCGACCCCAACGATTCGTGGTCGTGTTGGTAGCCGGGATGTCGATCTTCGGGTTCAGCGCAGGCTGCAACTCGTCGCCATCGATGACGAGTGGCGAACGTGCGGTGTGCGATGCCGTCCAATCGTTGATGGACAACATCTCGAAGGGCGCAGGGTTTGATTCTCTGGGCGACCTGGATCGCATCAGCGTCGCCGGGAACAACGCTGGTGACGGCGTGATCGGGCGGCAAGCTCGGGACCTCATCGCCAGCCAGGATCAGCGGATCGACGAGTCCACGGTCACGGTCGAACAGGTCCAGCGGCTCGCCCAGGCGGCGCTCGACCGTGGCGCGTCGTCGCTGCAGCAGATCATCGATGGGTGTCGGGTAGGCGGACGACCGATCGTGAATCTCCCCAAACCACCAGCGTCAACGACGGTTCCTGGCGTGGCAACCTCCATCCCCCCCGGCGGTGCGAAGTGACCGATGCCATGCGAGACCTGAGCCCAGAGGTCCGGAGTGAACTGGTTCGTTCACCGATCGGGGCGCACTTCGAGCCACGCGGCCCCCACCCGGCGGGGACGACACTTGATCCGCATGTCGTGGATCGCTCGACGGCAGCGGCTGGTGTGCAGGGGAGGGTGCGGCTCGACGGCAAGCAGTTCGCGGTCGGCGATCAACGTTTCCCCTTCCGAGGCGTGACCTACGGGACGTTCGCTGCCCGTGCCGACGGCGCGCTCTTCCCCGAGCGGGATCGGATCCACTCCGACTTCGCCGCCATTGCCCGGGCCGGTTTTACGGTGGCGCGTACCTACACCGCCCCGACAGAGGACGTGCTCGACATTGCGGCGAGCCACGGCGTGCGGCTGTTCGCGGGTGCCTTCTCCATGGACTGGCGCTATCTCATCGGCTCGTCCCGTCGCGAGCGGGCCCGATCCGCACGTCGGGCGCGAACCGAGATCCGGTCTGCCGTTGAACGACTGGCCGGTCGAGACGAGGTGGCAGCGATCTGCGTTGGCAATGAGATTCCCGCCGACGTCATCCGATGGCATGGCGCCGACGCGGTTGCCGGACTGCTGGAGTCCTTCGCCGATGTGGTTCGAGATGTCGATCCTGATCTGCTGGTGTCGTACGCCAACTATCCGACGTCGGAGTATCTCGACCTCGACGCCATGGATTTCCTGACCTTCAATGTCTATCTGGAGGATCGCACCGACTTTCGTCGCTATCTCACCCGCCTCCACAACCTCGCCGGTGATCGGCCGTTGGTGCTCGGCGAAGTTGGCGTGTCCGCGGGGCCGAGCCCCCGCGGGGAACGCGAGCAGGCCGAGATCCTCGACTGGCAACTCGAAACTGCAACCGAACGCGGGGTTGCCGGAACCTGCGTCTTTTCGTGGACCGACGATTGGTGGGTCGGCGGCACTCAGGTCGAAGGATGGCGCTTCGGGCTGACCGACGCCGAACGGCAAGCCCGTCCGTCGCTGGCGGTTGCGCAGAAATGGAACGGCCTCGGCGTTCGCGATCTCGATCATGAGTGGCCATCGATGTCCGTGGTGGTGTGCGGGTACAACGCCGCCGACACGCTCGACGAATGCCTCGCTCACACAGCAGCACTCGACTACCCGGGTCTCGACGTGATGATGATCGACGACGGCTCGACCGACGAGACCGCTGAGATTGCTCTGCGCCATCCGACGGTTCGACTCATCCAGATCCCGCACGCCGGGTTGTCGGTGGCCCGCAACGAGGGTGCTCGAGCGGCGCGCGGCGATCTGGTTGTGTACCTCGATGCCGATGCGTATCCCTCGCCGGAATGGCCGTACTACCTGGCGCTCGGTCTCGACGGCCCCAAGGTGGGCGGGGTCGGCGGACCGAATGTGCCACCGGCCGACGATGGTCTCGGTGCTGAGCGCGTCGCCCGCGCCCCAGGCGGCCCGGTCCATGTATTGACCGGCGATGACCGCGCTGAGCACATCCCCGGATGCAACCTGGCGTTCTGGCGGTCGGTGTTGTTCGAGGTCGGCGGCTTCGATCCGATCTACACCGCGGCCGGCGACGACGTGGATCTGTGTTGGAAAGTGCTCGATCGCGGATGGGACATCGGCTTCCATCCCGCAGCGTTGGTCTGGCATCACCGTCGGGGCAACACCCGCACCTACCTTCGGCAGCAGCGCGGGTACGGCCGCGCTGAAGCACTCGTTGAAGCACGCCATCCGGATCGCTTTGGGCCGCTGGGCTCCGCCCGCTGGCGGGGACACATCTATTCGTCGGCGACGCCGTCCGCCGGTGGGGACCGGATCTATCGGGGCCTGTACGGTGTGGCGGCCTACCAATCGATCTACCAAGGTGCGAGCCACACCATCGACGTCGTTCATCAGGTCGGGGTCGTGCCCGCCCTTGCGCTCATGGCCACTGCGCCCGTCGGCGCGATCCACCCCACCTGGGCCATCCCCGCGCTCATTGCCTCGATCGCGCTGTTGGCACTCTGGATGATCGATACCGCACGAGTCGTGGCGCCCCGTCACCTCCGGTCGGGTCAACTGCGGTTCCGTGCCGGCACCGCCCTATTGCACCTGTTGCAGCCGATCGCCCGATCATGGGGTCGTCGACGCCATCGCGGGAGCGCACGTCGCGATCGCCCCGTGACGGTCACGCTGCCGGAACGAGTCCCGAGCTCGAATCGCTCAACCGTGGTGTACCCCGAGGATCGGCCTCGCGAGGAGTTCGCCATTGCGGTGATCGATTGTCTGCGGTCCCGTGGGCTCAGCGCCTGGTCGGCCACCGGTTGGGAAGACCACGACGCCCGGCTGTCCTGTTCGTTCCTCGTCGATGGGCGACTGGTCACGTCAGCGCATCCGCCGGGCTGGTTCCAGCTGAAGGTTCGGCCTGGTCTGCGACGCACCCGTGTGATCGCCGCTGCGCTCACCATCGCGGCGGCGACGGCACTCCTGTCACCCACGGCGGGCGTCCTGATCCTGGGGCTCGCCGTGCTGGACGTGGCCTTCGGGGTCCTCCGCAGCGGACCAGCCGTCAGCCGCGCACTGCGGAGTGTCGAGCGATGACCGAGCTCGAATCGGTGGGCAGATCAGGACTTGCGTCGCCGATCCTCATCTGCGGCATGCACCGCAGCGGCACGTCGATGGTCGCGCAGGCGCTGGCGGGAGCGGGCGTGCAACTGGGGCGCGACGACGAGTTGTTGTCTCCGGCGGCGGACAATCCCCGCGGCTTTTTCGAACGGGTCGATGTTGTATCAATCAACGAAGCGCTGCTTGGTGATCTTGGCGGGGCGTGGGATACACCACCAAAGTTGCACGATCAGTGGTGGACCGATGATCGCCTCGGCCATCTCCGAGCCGAGGCCGCAGCGGTGATCGCCCGATTCGACGGGGCCCCGGCATGGGCCATCAAGGATCCGCGCATGTCCATCCTGATGGACTTCTGGCTGTCGTTGCTGGAAGATCCGCCAACACTCGTCTGTGTCCGTAACCCGCTCGAGGTGGCGTTGTCGTTGCATCGCCGAAACGGAATCTCCTACGCACTGGGGCTGCAGCTGTGGTCGCAGTATCACCGCGCCATCGACGCAGCGACGGCCGGCCGGGATCGTGTGGTGTCCCACTATGCGGCGTGGCTACCAGATGATTCTTTGGAATTCGATCGCGTGACGACTGCGCTCGGCATCGACGTGGTCGCCGCCGAGACGAATGTCGCCCCAGTGGTGGATCGACAACTTCGTCACGGTCGAATGAACTGGACGGATCTCGAGGATGCCGGGGTATCGGAGTCGATCTTGGAGCAGTATCGAGCGCTCTGCGAAGCATCGGGATGGAACGAACCGGATGCCCCCTGGTACCGGATCTCCCGCCCGGCTGCGGCGTCGACGGTCAACCGGGCGTCGCCCGGCGATCCCGAATCACTCGACGGGGTCTCGGTTGTCGACGACCAGATTGACGTTGGTCGCATCGACTCTGCCGCCATCGATCACGCCGACCTACTTCATCAGTTCCATGTGCGCGGGGGCTACATCGCCATTCTCGAACGGCGACTGTCGGAAGCCGATGCCATGGTGACGTTTCGGGACCATGAGTTGTCAAGGTTGCGGGTCGAAGTCGAGAGTCTCCGGGCGCGTCCCGAAGTGGACCCCGTAGCGCTCGTGCATCTCCTCGAGAGCTTGGCCCTCGACGTTGCCGCCACTCGGCCCATCGATGAGGACCCCGAGGCGGTAGTGCGGCGTGCCACGGCTGATCGTTGGCGCCGAGTGTTGCACCCGGTACTGCCAGCCGATTCCGCATCGATCGTGGTGGGCCATCCTGACATCCTCGGCGTGATTCCCGGCCGATCCCTGGTGCCCCATGTGCGTGCCGACAACGCGGTCGGTGTCGAACTCGATCGTCTGGCGGGAGCTCGGTATGCGGTGATCGCCGGAGGATGGGCCGCCATCGACGAACGTCCTGGGCTCACCGAGGCGCTGCGTCACTTCCACGCAGTGGTCGATGGCGAGGACCTGGTCGTGCTGTTACTCGACCGACGAATCACATCGGTTCCGCGCCGGGTTGCTGATGCGCTCGACGCCGCAGAGCTTCGACTCGGTCACGGTGCGTCGGTCCTCGACCTCACGTCCTGGGTCTCGCAGGTTCCGATGCTGGCCGATCGTCGAACCTTTCAGCCCATGCCGCCGGGATCGGAGCAACACCTGCTCGATGGAGCCGTCGACGTCGTCCTGACCGACCCGCTCGCCACTCTCGCAATGGATGTCTCCGGTGAGGCCACTGACGTCGATCATCTGGATCGCCTGGCACTCGACACGATCCTGGCGGTCACTCCTGGGCATTTCGAGGAGCGCGCCGCCGAACATCGCAGCGGGCGGATACCGTCGGTCTCGGTGGTCGTCACCACTGAACTCCCGTCGGCTGCGCTCGATGTGATGCGCGACAGCCTTCCCGCGTGGTCCGATGCTGAGCTGATCATGCCGGGGGCCCTCAGCGGAGCAGACGAGTCGTACGGCATTCGTCGTCGTTGGATTGATGTTGCAGGGGTCGAGGGTGCGACTCGCACCAACCAGCTGATGGCCGCCGCCGACGGAGAAATCCTGGTGGTGGTTGATGTACCGCTGGTCCCCGAGCGAGGCTGGCTTGCACCGCTCGTCGACGCGTTGACCAATGCATCCGTTGTCGACATCGCTGCCTCCGTCGTCGTCCCCTCGGTGTTCCAACCGAATGGCACGCTGGTGGGCTTCGGCTATCGAGACGATGAACTGGTCGGCGCCGGCCTCGACCGATCGTCGATGGACGTGGTGGCTCATCGCCAGGTCCTCGACGCAGTGAGTGGCCCCGTCGTCGCGATGACCCGGGCCGCCTTTGCCTCGAGCGGCGGACTGGATTCGACCCTGGCGACCGGGTCCAATGCATGGAGCTCGCTCACCGAGAACCTGAGGGATCGGGGTCATGTGGCCATGGCTGTGCCCGAGTCCGTCATGGTGCTCGAGTTGCCGGTCAGCCTTGCGGCCAATGCGACCGATGTGGCGCGTTCATTCAGTATTGGGGTGCCCACCCGATGACGAATCGCATGCAACGCCCACGGGTGCTCGTCGCCCAGCACCGACTTCCCGAGCCGGATCGCGAACGCGGATCCCAACGTGTCATGGACGTGATCGATGCGCTCGCCGCAGCCGGTTACGAGGTGGTGATCGGCGCCACCGAACTTGCAGGTGGCGAACGGTACGTGCGTTTGCTGCGTCGCCGCGGATTCCAGGTCGCGATTGGACGTGAGGGCATCGAGACTGCTGCCGCTGCTGGTCTCGACGCCGCGGTGATCGCCTTTTGGCATGCCGCCGCAGATCTCATGCCCATCGTTCGGGCGCAGGCACCCAACGCTCCGGTCATCGTCGACTCGATCGACCTGCACTTCGTTCGCGAGTCGCGCCGACGCGCTAACCAGGGTGAGCTGCTCGACGAGGGGTACACGGCTTCGATGGCCGCCGAGGTGGCGGTCTACGGCTCTGCCGATTCGGTGTGGTGTGTGTCGCAGGCCGAAGCCGACCTCGTGGATCAGATGCTCGGCCGGCCTGTGGCAGTCCACGTGCCGTTAGGGGAAGACGTCGGTGCAGCGCCGTCCGGGGAAGCTGAACGTCGCGGGCTGCTCTTCGTCGGGAACTTTCGACATCTCCCCAACATCGAGGCCGTCGAATGGTTGTGCCGGGATGTTGTCCCGAACCTTTCACCAGAGTTACTGAGGCGCGACCCCATCCGCATCGTCGGTCACGCGGTTGATGAGCGGGTGATCGATGCCGTCGGCGGTTCAGGCGAGGTCGAGATCGTCGGTTGGGTGCCGTCGATCGAACCCGAACTTCATCGCGCCCGCGTCGCGTTGGTGCCGTTGCGACATGGGGCTGGGGTCAAAGGGAAGCTGCTCCAGGCCATGATGGCGGGAACTCCAGTCGTCACCACCTCGGTGGGTGTCGAGGGGATCGATTCCTCCGTGCTCGATCACGTGCTCGTCGCTGATACGCCCCAGGACTTCGCTGAACACGTCGCGCTCCTCGTCGGGTCGTCCACATCGCCGATCGATGTGGCGGGGGCCCGGGCGTGGGCGCTCGAGCACCATGACGCGCGCTCGGTCGCGCCACAGATCTCCGCCGCCGTGGCGGAACTCATTCGGTCTCACGCGCAGGGCTGGTCGATCCCTCAGCAGCGAGACCCACAGATCGTCACTGCGTCGTTGGAACACGACGCCGCCGTCGCCAGCGACGCGGTGACGAACCCTCTGGGCGTCGACCACTCCGATCGCGACCTGTTGGCGCGCGATCAGGCGAGCATCGAGATCTCGGTGGTGGTTGCGACCTATGAGCGGGCCGAACTCCTCGACGGGTGTCTGGCGTCGTTTGCGTTACAGACGATCGACCCGAGAACGTTCGAGGTGGTGGTGATCGACGACGGCAGTACCGATCTCACCACCGAGGTGATCGACAAATGGCGCCCCCATCTCCCGTTGGTGCACGAACGGGTTGAGCACGGCGGCCGCGCCATCGCCAAGAACCGTGGCATCGAGTTGTCTGCCGGACGGATCGTGCTGCTGTTCGATGATGACGATCGTGCGGCCCCGGATCTCTTGGCGGTGCACCTGGCCACTCACGCCGAGCACCCTGATGAGCGTCTCGCCGTGCTCGGTCACACCGCGTGGGCGTCGGAACTCGAGGTCAACATTGCGATGCGACACGCGACCGAGGTGGGCATGCGACTCTTCGCCTATCCAACGCTGGCGGCGCAACAAGTTGGTGACTGGCGTCTCTTCTGGGAGGGCCGCATTTCAGCCAAGCGATCGTTGTTGGTCGGCGTGGGCGGACACGATCCCTGTCTGGCCTATTCGATTGACATCGAAATGGCGTGGCGGATTCACCAGTCCGGCGGCCTGACGGTGTTGTACGAACCAGCCGCGCGGAGCGTCATGGCCCGATCGATCGACGTGGACGATCTGCTCGCACGGTGCCGCGAGAAGGGCCGCGCTGCGTGGCGGCTCTGGAGGCTTCACGCCTCGGACCCGAGCGCCGACGATGCGTTGGCGGTCTACGGGTCGGTGCATCGGTGGCGGGAATGGCCGGCATTGCGAGGCCGCATCGACGCGTGGCGCAACGACCTCACCGTTGCTGAACCCGAGGAAATCGACCCGATCATGCATCAGCTGTGCGATGCGTTCGTGGTCGCTGGGTTGTGGGCTGAGGCTCGCGCCGACGATTTGGTGACACGACCGGCGTTGTCGGTGGTGATCCCGGTGTGGAGTGTCACCGCTGAGCTGCGTGATCTCGCCATCGACACCATCCGGCGCGTCATGGAATTGGCAACAGTTCCCACCGAGATCATCGTGATCGACAATGCGTCGAGGTTCTCTCACGAGTTTCCTGCGGACGTGGTGATCCGGAATCCGATCAATGTCGGCGTCGGACCCGCGTGGAACCAGGGGATCGCTGAG
>JBBRSC010000146.1:0-8480 GCA_038245795.1 Acidimicrobiales bacterium | reverse complement strand
GAGCGCCATCGCCACCACGGCCTGGATGCCGCCGAGTAAATAGATCTCATCCGCGCCGGCCATCGACATGGCAGCCACCGTGGCCGACGGAACCTCGCCCCGAATCGGCGGAGTGCATGCAGCAATTCGTTGCACGCCGGCAACCCGGGCCGTGATGATCGTCATGTGCGCCGATGCTGTGAGCGGATATCGACCACCCGGAATGTAGGCGCCGATCGCATCAATGGGGAGGTGCCGATGTCCGAGATGGACGCCTGGCGACATCTCGATCTCGAGGTCGACCATGGTGGCCCGTTGGGCTTCGGCGAAGGTCCGCACGTTGTGTTGCACGGTCCGGATATCCGCAATGACCTGGTCCGGCACCGTGGCGATGATCTCGGCGATCCGATCGGCCGACAACCGGAACGAGTCGGGGCTCCAGTTGTCGAACTTCTCCGAGTACTCCCGCACGGCGACATCGCCGCGCCTCCGAATGTCGCCGATGATTCGTGAGACGTCGGCGGTGACCGTCTGCTGTGTGACGGGTTGTGTGCCCTCGATCGTCGATCGTTCGAGGAGAGATTTCATGGCGTCATTCTCGTCACACGCAGCGATCGACTCGAACCGAGGTTGTCGCCGGTGACGAGACGACGGCGCCACTGTGCGTCGAGGCCCATGCGTTGAGCCGAGCCGTCAGTGTCGCGGTCGTGGCGATCGTGTCCATCTGGGTGACGATGGCGACGCACGACTGCCCGCTCACCGAGTAGCTGACGTAGGAATCGCCCGCCCAGCCGTCGGTGTCGGTGTCGACGGTGTCCAGAGCCAGTCCGTCTCGCAGTAACAGCGTCATGAGGAACACTCCGAACGAGCCCTGTTCAACGATCGTTCCCGGAACACTTGGCGTGGCCACCGCGATGGCCGGCTCGTTGGCGAGGTACTTGGCCGAGTTGAAGGCCTGCTCGGCCGTCGATGGATAGCGTCCGAACAGAGCGTCGATCCCCGCAATGCCGCCGGTGCCAGCGATATCGTCCAAGAAGGTCGCTCCTCGGAGATAGGGAGCCTGCGTGAAGGTCAGCAATGCCAGTGGGACGGTCAACAACGCAGGGTCGGCTCCGGCAGAGAGTTGCTCGGCGATGTCCTGGGCCTGTTCGAGCCCGGTCATCGAGTTCCGGTAGGCGTTCTGTGTCCGTACGGCGTCTCCCTCGATCGCGACGAGCGCCGAGAAGGTCTTCTCGCCCAAGAGTCCGTCGCCGAAGTCATCATCGAGCGCAAAGAGCTGGTCGTCGAGCGCATGGGTCAGTTCGTGGGCGATCACCTCTCGCCGATAGGGCGTCAGATCGGTGCCCCGCACTTTCAGCGCTTTGGTCACCGGGTCGTAGAAGCCCGCAACCGCGCCGCCGAACGCGATCTGGAATTTGTTGAACAGGTTGTCGCCCGGCGGCATCCACCCGAGCGCCTTGAATATCGTCTCCGCCTTGTTGACCGACGGCTCGGCTGCAGCAACGTTGTCGAGAACTTCCTGTCGGAAGGCAGCATCTGACAGGAACGCGACGGTTGGCGGCGTGACGAATTGATGCCCCCGCACAGCCTCGACGAACCCGATGATCTCGGTGATGCGCTGTTGAGGCGTCAACTCAGGGGCTGGCGTGCAGGCGGCGAGTGCGCCCGCCCCCAGCCCCAAGGCGATGACCGCTACTGATGCGCGAGTCCTGATCGTGTCAAACCCCATGTCCGAAACCCCCCGGGATCGTGTGAGCGGAGCGTAGCTGTGGATCGCCCCGGTAGCGTCGAGCAGGTGAGGCCCGGTTCATGAGCGCATGGAGTTCCCCGGCGGTGGTCTTCGTGGCGGCAACGCTCGCCACCATTGCGATCCTCATTGAGGTCGCTCTCCCCACGCTGGGGTTTGCTGGCCTGTTCGCCTTGTCGCTCAGCGTCCTCGCCGCGTGGGGAATCGACGCGCGGTCGCTGCCGGCTTGGCCGTTCGTGTTCGTGGCGCTCGCCGTGCTCCTGTGGGCGATCGAGCTGGTCACGCGCTCCAACCGTTGGCGATGGGTGGCGCTTGCGTCGTTCGGTGTTGGCGCAAGTTCGTTCGCCATCGTCGCTGGTGACCTCCCGACCGTGATCGTGGCGACCCTCGCCTGTGTCGTCATGGTCGTGACCTTCACTCCTATCGATTCTGCGATGGGTCGCCTGCTGGGACGCCAAGCCGATACCGGCATGGAGTCAATGCCCGGACGACGCGCGGTGGTCGATCGCTGGGAGGCGATTGACACCTTCACTGGGCATGGCGTGGTCATACTGGCCGGGACCCGCTGGAATGCGACCGGCCCGGCTTCGCTCGAACCCGGCGTCGACGTGACCATCGTCGAGACGAGCGGATTGAATCTCACCGTGATCGAACCCGAGGAGCCCACATGAACGGCAACCAAGTCCCCGTGACGCTGCTGGTGGTGTTCATCGTTGCGGTTGCCATCGTGGCGTTCCTGGCGAAGTCCATCAAGATTGTCCAGGAGTACGAACGCGGTGTCATCTTCAGGCTCGGCCGTTGCATCGGCGCCAAGGGCCCGGGTGTGTTCTTCGTGATTCCGGTCATCGACAAAATTGTCAGGACCAACCTGCAGATCATGGCGGCGCCCGTGGCATCGCAGGCGGTCATCACCAAGGACAACGTCACCGTGACCGTCGATGCGGTGGCGTACTTTCAGGTGGTCGACGCAGCGGCCTCGGTGGTGAAGATCCGTGACTGGTATTCGGCGGCACAGTTGGTGGCGCAGACCTCGTTGCGCGCGATTGTCGGCAAACACGAGTTGGATCAACTCCTGTCCGAGCGCGACCGGATCGATTCCGAACTGCAGATAGCGTTGGATTCCCAAACCGAGGAATGGGGCGTGAAGGTATCGCGAGTCGAGATTCGCGACGTTGGACTCCCCGAACAGATGCAACGGGCCATGGCTCGCCAAGCCGAAGCCGAACGGGAACGTCGAGCCAAGGTGATCGCGGCCATGGGCGAACTCGAGGCGTCAGTGAAGTTGGGAGAGGCAGCCACGATCATCGCCCGGTCGCCAGGAGCGCTTCAGCTTCGCCAGCTGCAGACGATGGGCGAGATCGCCACTGAGAACAACTCGACGATCATCATGCCGATCCCCGTCGAGATCCTCGATGCGTTCCGAGCCGTGGCGACGATGGGCAATCCACCGATCCCGCCACCGATCCCGCCACCGATCGCACCGCCGATTGATCCGGCTCCGCCGCTCAGCTGATCTGGGAGCGGAGCCCGTCGATCCACGCCGACGCGGAACCTTCCGACGCCGAGACCTCGCGTCGGGTTTCGGCGCCAGCCGGTCCGGCTGCCGGATATGACCCGAGAAACTTCACGTCCGCCTGTTTCGACTTGAGCGCCCGCAGACAATCTGCCACGACCTCGTCGCCGATGTGCCCGTCGAGATCCAACACGAAGCAGTAGTCGCCGAGCCGGTGCTTGGTGGGCCGCGACAACAGCAGCGACAAGTTGATCTGGCGGGCGGCGAACTCCTGCAGGATTCCCAGCAGCGAACCAGGGGCATCGGCTCGTTGGAATACGACGATCGACGTCTTGTCGTGACCGGTCGGAGCGGGGATGCCCGCCTTGGTCACCACGAGAAAGCGGGTCTGGTTGTCGGGATGGTCCTCGATGTGGGTCGCCAAGAGATCGAGGCCGTACACCTCAGCCGCACGGGTATTGGCAATTCCGGCGCAGGTTCCGTCGTTTCTCGTGGCGACCAGTTGCGCTGATTCGGCGGTCGATCCAACGGCCACGAGCTCGGCATTCGGGAGGTGCTGACGCAACCATTGATGGCACTGGGCCCACGCGACGGGAATCGACAACACCTGCTTGACGCTCGCCAGAGTGGTGCCCGCTGGTGCCATCAGATTCATGCGCACGGGGAGGACCAGCTCGCGTTGGATGGCGAGGTCGACGTCGAAGGCGAGGGTGTCCATCGCGATATTGACCGTGCCCTCGATGGCGTTCTCAATGGCGACGACCCCGGCGTCGGCGTCGCCGTCAGCCACGGCGAAGAGCACATCAGCCATCGAGGGGTAGGGCACTCGTTCGGCCGACGCGAGGTCCGCTTGAGTGAGAAGCACCTCCTCGGTGAATGTCCCCGCGGGGCCGAGGTAGGCAACTCGGGAGAGGGTTGGCGAGGTGGTCGGCACCTCCTCACGCTACCGGCGGACGATCCCGGTCCCGGAGATCCCGTCGACGCGACAGACTGTGTGCACTCGTTCCGACTGATTCGCAGGTGATCGTCATGTCCAAGCTCGCTCCCGTGTGGTCCAAGGTCACCGATCTGCAGGTCGAATCAGGCTCGGGTTGTTGGGTCACCACCACCTCCGGCGAGCGATACCTGGATCTCACCGCCGGCATTGCCGTCGTATCGACCGGCCATTGTCACCCCAAGGTTGTCGCTGCCATCCAGGAGCAGGCGACACGGTTCATCCATGCGCAGGTGAATTGCTATCAGCACCCCCTGCTCGAGCAGCTCGCCGATCGCCTCGATCAGATCACCCCGAACGGCATCGATACGTTCTTCTTTTCCAACTCGGGGGCGGAGGCCACCGAAGGCGCCGTGAAGTTGGCAAAACACGCTACCGGGCGATCCAACATCATCGTTTTCCAGGGCTCGTTCCATGGCCGCACCGCCATGACCATGGCAATGACGACCTCGAAGACGTCGTATCGCCTGAAGTATGCACCGTTGCCGTCAGGGGTGTTTGTGGCACCGTTTCCGTTCACCGCCGGGGCTGAACGAGACTCGGATTGGATTGTGGACCACTGCCTCGATCAACTTCGACTGATCCTGGCCAGCCAGACCGCTCCCTCCGAAACGGCCGCCATCATCTTGGAGCCGGTCCTCGGCGAGGGTGGCTACTGCCCGGCGCCGAAACGTTTCCTCGAGGGCATCTCGGCCATCTGCGCTGAACACGGCATCCTCTTCATCGCCGATGAAGTGCAGTCCGGCTTTGCCCGCAGCGGGACCATGTTTGCCATTGAACCGTCTGGCGTGCAGCCCGACATCCTGGTGATGGCCAAAGGTATCGGCTCGGGGTTTCCTATCTCGGCGATCGGAGCGTCCTCGGAGACCATGTCGAAGTGGATCCCCGGTTCACACGGCGGGACCTACGGCGGGAACCCGATCGGCTGCGCGGCGGCACTGGCAACCATCGATGTGTTGACCGGCGAGGGCTTCCTCGACAACGTCAACGCGCGCGGCGATCAGCTGCGAGACGGCCTTCGGAAACTGGCGGCGGAGCACCCCGCGTTGGCGGACGTCCGCGGCCCGGGGCTCATGGTGGCCGCCGAGTTCCGTGATCCCGCGACCGGCGAGCCAGCGGGCGCTCGCGTCTCGGCAGTCATGGCGCACATGCGGACCGAGTCGAAGGTGTTGCTCATGAACGCCGGGACCTTCGGCAACGTGATCCGCTTCATGCCGCCGCTGGTCATCGACGAGGCCGAGATGGCGATCGCCGTCGATGCGCTCGGCGCGGCGTTGGCTGCTACTGCGTAGGCCGCGAGCTGGCCCGGCGCCACAGCGCCCGGTAGCTGGGGTATTCGAGGTCCGGCGCAATCCAACCGGCGTCGACCAGTTCGCGATGGAATCGCGGAAGGCGCGCAAACGGCACTCCGATATCGACGTGGTGGGCAAGGTGCCAGCCAGTGTTGAACGGCACGATCCAGAAGCGCGCCCAGAACCCCTGGCGGACATGGTGTGTGGTCAGCCGCCGATCGCTCGATGCCTGCATTCCGCCGTGCTCAGCAATGGCCCGCAATCGATTGATGACACGCCAGCAGGTCATCCACGGCGCCAGCCAGAGCAGTGGATACGCCAGCGGGTAGCCGGCCAGCGTGAAGCCGAGGAACAGTGCGAGTTGCCAACCGCCGATCCGCATCGCCAACGGACGGCTGGTCGGCGAACGAAACGCAAGCAGCAGCGACTTGAGGTTCTTCCAACCCGAGTTGCCGATGGCATCGCGGGTGAGCTTCCTCCGCCACGACGCCGCGGTGATCGGGTACCCCGAGTAGAGCGGAATGTCCGGCTCGTTCGGTCCAAACTCTTCTTTGTGGTGAGCCATGTGGCCGCGGCGATAGATATCGATCGGCACGAAGGAGGGGTAGGCCAGCAGCCACGCCCCGACCCAGTCGTTGATTCGGCGATTGGAGAACAGGAGCCGGTGGGCAGCCTCGTGACCGAGGATGGCAAAGCGGGCGTGGGCCCGACCCATGAGGAAGAACGCCACGATCCAGGCGACCGGATGATGGGTCCACAGAGCAAGGACAATGACCCCGAGCGACTGGAGCCAGGCGCCGATCACGTGGCCGGCATTGCGAGCGTTGGGGATTCGGTACAGGTTCGCCTTGAGTTGTCCGAGCGGCCGACCTCGCCCGTTGAGCGACGCCGTCGGCAGCCGATCGGGGAGCATCGACACGTCCGGGACCATCGTGTTCTCGACAACGAGTGGACCCTGACCGGTTGGCATGGCTGCATCTTACGCCCTGCCGTCAGCTGTTTACAATACGTAATACACGGGATCGGTAGGATCGGGTCATGACAGAGGCTCCGCTCACCACTCGGTCGGTGCTGTTGTCAGTCCTATTGGGGACCACTCCGCCCCAGATGTCGGCGCGACGCTTGGTGAAGGTCGGGGGTCTGTTCGGATTCTCCGAAGGAGCCGTCCGCACCTCATTGACCCGCATGACCCAACGCGACGAGCTGTCGGTCGGTGACGGTCGCTACCGGCTCGGGGAACGGCTGGTCCGACGCCAGACCCGACAGAGCCAGAGCCGCCGAGCCGAACGCCACGACTGGTCGGGTCGATGGCAGATCCTCGTCGTCACCGCCGCCGCGAGATCAGCCCCGCAACGGAGCGCTCTCCGTCTTGCGATGTCGGATCTCCGCTTCGCACTGCAACGCGAAGGGGTCTGGTTGCGCCCTGACAATCTCGCGGCCGATCGGCTGCCAGAGACATCCACCATGATCGAGGACCAGTGTTATTCCTTTGTTGGCCACCCTGGAGGTGCTGACACCGATCTGGCGGCGGCGTTGTGGGATCTCGACGGGTGGGAGCGCCGTGCGATCGAGTTGCGCCGCCAGATGGCTGCGCTGACGGCGCCGCTGCAACAGGGCGACGTGGGCCAGCTGCGCGACGGCTTCGTGGTGTCGGCAGCGTGTCTTCGACACTTCCAGGCCGATCCGTTATTGCCCGTCGAGCTGCTCGACCGTCGTTGGCCAGGCGATGCACTCCGGCGCGATTACGACCGATTCGATACGGCCTACCGGACGACACTCGGGAATTGGCTCGTCGCCGACGCCGGGTGAGGAAGACTGAGCGCATGGGTGTCCACGACGATCACTTCTATTTCCGCCAGTTGCTGTCGGGTCGGGACTTCGCCCTCCAAGATGACGTTGCCCATCAGATGGTCAACTTCTCCTACCTCATCGGGGACCGGATCACCGGTGAGTGCGTTGTGGTCGACCCGGCCTACGACGTCGACGGGTTGATTGCCGCAGCCGACGCTGACGGCATGACGATCACCGGCGCCCTCGTGACCCACTATCACCCCGATCATTGCGGCGGCTCCATGATGGGCATGTCGATCGACGGGATTGCGTCGCTGCTCGAGCGTTCCCCGATGCCCATCCACATCCAGAGCACTGAAGCCGAATGGGTCATGAAGACCACCGGTGTGGGCGAAGCGGATCTGGTCCTGCACAACGCTGGCGACGTGGTCACGATTGGCACGATTCCCATTGAACTGGTCCACACACCGGGCCATACGCCCGGGAGCCAGTGCTTCCTGGTCAACGGGTGTCTCATCTCGGGTGACACGCTGTTCCTGGAGGGCTGTGGACGGACCGATCTTCCCGGCGGCGATCCCCAAGCGCTCTACGAGAGTCTCACCCAGGTCCTGTCCAAAGTGCCCGACGATGCGGTGCTCTTTCCCGGGCACCGATACTCGATTCCGTCGAGCGCAAGAATGGGCGAGACCCGTGAAATGAACTTCGTGTTCCGGCCCAAGACCGCCGAGCAGTGGATGACCATGTTCGGCGGAGGCTGAGTCGTGGATGAGCGCTCGCTGAACTGGAACGATCCCAACGTTCCCCGTTGGTTGCCGCGGGCACTGGCCTACTCGTTGGCCGCCGTCACCTTGTTCTTCGTGGGCGCCCGCGCCATCGAAGCGCTCAGCGGGTTCCTGCTCACCCTTCTGGTGAGCTTGTTCCTGGCCTTCGCGATGGAGCCAGCCGTCGACTACCTCGAAGCCAACGGTTGGAAACGCGGACGCGCCACTGCCTTCGTGTTCCTGGTACTCGCTGTTCTGGCGGGCGGACTCATCTGGTTGATGGTGTCGCTGGTGGTCGAACAGGTCAGCGCCCTTGTCGATGACGCGCCCAGGCTGGTGCAACGCGGCGCCGAATGGGTCAACGGGCGTTTCGACACGAAGATCACGACCGATGGAGTGGTCG
>JBBRSC010000145.1:0-8503 GCA_038245795.1 Acidimicrobiales bacterium | reverse complement strand
GTCTCCGCCACCGTGAACCTGACCGCACCTGCCCCGTCAGGTGTGTGGGCTGTGCTCGCCAAGGGCAAGGAACGCCCGCCAGTCAAGACCCGCACCGGCATTTTCTTCCCGAATGTGTCGATGCTCGAAGTCAACCCCATCATTGGTCAGATCAAGATCTTTACCATGGTCGTCCCCATCGACGAGCAGCACACCATCTCGAAATGGCGGATGTTCCGCTCGTTCTTCACGGCGCCGTGGGCCATCACCTTGTTGCGTGCCGACAAGGACAGCTGGAAGCGCACCATGAAAATCTTCTATGAAGATCGTCCCACCGTCGAAGGTCAACGCCCCGATCTCGTCCCCTTCGATCTCAGCGCCGAACTCCACGTCAAGGCCGACACGCTGCAGCTCGCCTACCGACGATGGCGGGCCGAGGGCCTCGACAAGGGATGGGACGTCGACGGCCACATCGTCACGGGTCCGGAACATCTCAGGACCTACCGCGTGATCCCGTCACCAGCCCGTCGAAACAACCCAGAGCTGGCCAATGCGTGGGTGTTGAAAGAAGTCGAGGCCGCTGAGGCCCATCGAGAGCGCGTCGAAACCGTCAGCGCGTCGACGACTGAGGAGACCAACTCGTGAGCCTTCCCCGCGATCTGTGCATGGGCAATGTCGAGGAGATCATCGATCGCCTCGGCCTCACCGAGATCGCTGGCGACGGCACCCCCGAACGCATGGTGCTGACCAGCCCGATGGTTCCCGACGGACCCGTCGGAGCGCTGCGGATCTTCGACCGGCCTGGTGTCGTGCGACTCGTCTATGTGGGGTTGTCGGTACCGATGATCCAGCTCGACAGTCACATGATGTTCGCCTTCACGCCCGTCGATTCGGCGGTGCCTCACTTCACCTTGGACTCGGTCGGCAACGACGACGACTTTGCGTTCCACTTGGACTGCATTCCACGTCTCGACCTTGGCGCCAACCTCGACTACATGGACCATTGCTACGGTCCCCTCACACCCATCCGCGCTGAATGCCAGGCGATCGACGGCCTCCAGAAGGCCAACATCGGTGAACGCCAGTGGGCACTGATGAGCGAGTGGATGATCGTGCACCGAGCGTCGGAAGGTGCGTTCAAGGAGATCGCCACCACCGTTGCCGCCTATCGCGATCACTGGCTCGATCTCATGGAGCAGGGCATCCCGTCGGCGCTGGTGGAGGCGACCGCTCAAGATCTGGCAACCCGCGACAAGCGCAACCGGGACGCCATCTTCAACCCCGACGTCGATGCCGTGTGGAGCCGGGTGTCGCAGCTGTTGGGCGAGGAACAATCCGAAGCAGTGCGACTCACACTCGCAACCCAAGGAAATGGTGTCGCATGACCGATCAGACAAATTCCGGTTCGATTGCCAGCAACTGGCAGTCCCAGATCGAGGGCGAGTGGTACGGCAACCCGTCGGTGTTCGACGTCGAGGGAAACCACACCGGCTGGATCAAGGTCGCCCGCAGCTCGGTCTTCGAGAACGGCCAGACCACCTATTTCATGGACACCAAGTTCGACAATGTGGGTCCACTTCGCAATCGACTCGAGGTCACCGAGTTCGCGTTCGGCCTCAAGGACTCTGATACCAACCGGATCTACATGGGCCCCTACTTCATCGGTGCCGGGCATCCCTACGGCTCGCTCGTCGACGCGCACTACTACTCCCCCGGATGGCGCGCCGATCTCCGCACCATGGTCCACATCCTTCCGGACAACGAGACCCAGGTGTACAGCTCGTTGCTCTACGACGGCCCCACCATCTGCGCCGTCTTCAACGGTGTGTACAAGGTGGCGTTCGACTACGAGACCAACACCGAGACCCGCTAACAGATCGACACGTTCTGCGCCGGCGAGCGCAAAGCGGGTGCGAAACCCCACGACATTCCTGCCAAGGTGGCCGGTTCCTGGACTGGCGAGATGCTCTGTTACGGACCCGATCAGGAACTCGCCGGGAAGGTGGAGGTGACCATTTCACATCAACCGACGTCGCTGTTGCGGGCACGCCAGACCGTGTCGGTCAGCGGATTGTTCGATCGCGAGTACACCTTCGATCGCTATCACGACGGCAACCGCCACACCTTCGACGGACCGGACCTCTTTGGCAACGCCATCGCCTATGGCCGAGCGTTGTACACAACTCAGCACAGCTACGGCGAAGCCTGGAAGATCCAGGGGCGCGAGTTTCTCTACGACGACGAGCTGAACCTGTCGGCATGCTGGAAACTGTTCGAGGGCGACCAGATGCAGTTTCTGATGTACGGCTCGTTGGCGTGGACCGACGCCTGACGTTGGCCGCTCAGTGACCACCCCACTTGGCGCCGTCCGATCCATCGTGATCGGCGCGTCGAACCCTGCAGTGACGATCGACTTCCTCGCCGCGTTCGGCTTCGAGGTCAGGGGCACGTCAATCGTCTCGGAGTCGACGGCCGTCGAGCTGTACTCGCTGTCGCACGAGACGACCGAGACCCAGCTTGCCAATCTCCATGGCGGCGCCACCTTGGCGATCGTTGCGACCCCGCACGCCGGGACTGCTCGGTCGGCGTATCAACTGGGCCCGCGGGCGCTTGACCTCTATACCGGTGACATCGATTCGGCGCTCGCGCTGGTCGAAGCGGGCGGGCTCGCATCCTCGATCAGTCCCATCGGCGACATCTCTTTGGGTCCCGTGGTGATGCGACAAGCCTTGATCATGGGTCCGGACGGCCTGCCGGTGGTGCTGGTGCAATCCAACATGGCGCGGTCGTCAGTACTCGACGAGCATCCCGAGTTGGGGTTCTCTGATCCACATTCAGTGGTGTGGTGCGTTCCCGAACGCGATCCCGAGGCCGCCTGGTGGCAGGCGCAGCATGGGCTCACCAAAGGAATGGACCTCGGCTTCTCGGAACCGGCAGTGTCGACCTATCTGGACCTACCGGATCCGGTGGTGCCAATTCACATGACCATGCTCAGCGATGACGCGGTGGCGCCAGCCCGATTGGAGTTGCTGGCGTTCCCCGAGAACCCCGAGACCCCGACAGACAATGGTCCCCTCACCGGTGGGATCTGGGCCATCCGGCTGACCGATCAGCCGCCCGCTCGCACCGACCGCTCCCCGGGAGGCGTTCGCTATCAGCACTGAGCTTTTCTGAGAGCGAATCTGGCCGTTTTCAGCCTTGTTCTGCTGCCAGAACGGACGGCCTGAGTCAGGCCAGCAGGTTACGTGCGTGGCGCACGACCGCCTCGTCGACCATCCGGCCCGATTCGTCCACCAGTACGCCTTCGCCCCGGGTGAGCGCATCGTCGAAGGCGGTGACCAACGCCCGCGCTCGATCGACCTCCACGGCGCTCGGTTGGAACACCTCGGCCACGATCGACACCTGGTCGGGATGGATGCAGGACCGGGCGCCGAAGCCCAGCGCCCGCAATGCAACACTCGACGCTCGGAACGCTTCGAGGTCCCGGAAGTCGGTCGAGACCGGCGCTGTCGGAGGCGCCAATCCGGCTGCGGCGCTGGCAACAACGATCGCCGATCGGATGGGAAGAAACTCGTGGCCATCGGGCGACGGCTCCATGTTGAGATCGGCGCGCAGATCAGCCTCGCCCAAGGCCAGGTTCATCACGTTGCCATGGCGCGCGATGGCCGGTGCGTCGAGCACACCCTCCGCCGACTCGATGAGCGCGACGATCGGGGCGGGATGATCGCCCAACATCGAACGAAGGAGCGAGGCAAATGCTTCGACCGAGTTGAGCGTCGCCTTCGGGAGATACCAACCCGAACACACGCTGGCGACATCCGACAGCGCCTCGAGATCCGGCGCCGCCTCGCCCGCATTGACCCGGACCATGAGCGCCGGCGAGAGCTCGGAACGCCGCTCCGCGAGGAACCTCGCGGCGTGTCCCCGAGCCTCGGGCTTTGCCGACGCCGCCACCCCGTCCTCGAGGTCGATGATCACCACGTCGGCGCCGCGCCCGAGTGCGCCCGACATGCGGTCTGGTTGGTCGGCCGGGCAATAGAGGTAGCTGCGATGCACCCGACGACCGTACCGCTCAGCCTGCCGGCAAACCGCCCCGCTCGATCCCTCGTGCGATCAGAGTGCGAAGGATGTCATTGGTGCCCTCGCCGATCGCCATGAGGGGCGCGTCCCGGTACAGCCGTTCCACTTCGAAGTCCGTCGAATAGCCGTAGCCACCATGGATCCTCATTGATTCAAGACTTGCCTTGAGTGCCACCTCGGACGCAAAAAGTTTGCACATCCCGGTCTCGACATCCGCCCGGCCTCCGCCGTCGAGGCGTGATGCCGCCCACCACGTCAACAGTCGCGCCGCCTGGACCTCCGTCGCCATGTCGGCGATCTTCAACTGCACCGCCTGGAAATGCCCGATCGGCTGACCGAAGGCATAGCGCTCCTGGGAATAGTTGTTCGCCTCCTCGAGCGCCCGATGAGCCACACCCACCGCACGCGCAGCGATGTTCACCCGACCCACTTCGAGACCCGACATCGCTTGCTGCATCCCGTGGCCCTCTTCCCCGCCCAAGAGATTCGCGTTCGGCACGCGGCAGTCCTCGAACACGACCTCGCTGGAGTCCACGCCGTGGTAGCCGAGCTTGCCGAGGTCACGGGTCACGGTGCAGCCCGGGCTGTCTTTCTCGACGAGAAGGATCGACATGCCCCGATGGCGGGGATCGGCAGTCACGTCGGTCTTGACCAGTACCGGCAGCGGATCGGCGTATCGGGCGTTCGTGATCCATGTCTTGGTGCCGTTGACGACGTAGCTGTCCCCGTCACGACGGGCGACGCATGTGATGCCCTGCAGGTCGCTGCCAGCGTCGGGCTCGGTCAACGCAATCCCGCTCCGACGACGACCGCTCGCCAGGTCGGGCAGGAAGCGTTTCCGCTGTTCGTCGGTGCCGTGATTCTGGATCATCCGGCAGGCCAGCCCGTGACTTCCGATGGCTCCCGCCACGCCCATCCATCCCCGGGAGATCTCCTCGAAGACCAACGCCAGGGTCACACAATCGACGCCCAGCCCTCCGTTGGCTTCGGCGATCGTCAGCCCGAAGAGCCCCATGTCTTTCATTTGTTCGATGATCTCGCCGGGGTAGGTGCCGGCCTGTTCCATCGCACGGGCGACCGGTCTGATCTCGCGATCAACGAAGCCGCGCACCGTGTCCCGGAACGCAACGTGATCCTCCGACAACTCGAAATCCATGATCAGCTCCCTGTCGCCCTCATGGGCGGACATCGACGGCCGATAGCTTCCCATGACCTCCGAGTCCTCCGAAGTCTCACCCTCGCCAGATTCGCACGCGCCAGATTCGCCGACACCAGGTGCACCGACAGCCGATCGCCTGTCCCTTGGGGCGTTGACGCTCATGGCGCTCCCGAGCCTCGTCGTCTTGGCGCTCGGATTCTCGCTCGTACACGACACCAGCCCGATCGCCTCGCCGGACGCCGAGTTCGCGGCACCATCATCGGTTCACATCATCGAACGATCGCCGAGTGACCGCGCCGTGAGCAACGCACCGGTCGCGACGGGCGCCGATCTCGCGAAGGTCGCCGGCAAGACCGAGACGCGACCCACCGCCAGCACGCCGACTACGACGATGGCGCCGAAGGCTTCCGATATGGCGTGGTTGAAGTTGGCAGTGCAGATGATCACGGCTGACCGTGACGACGCCCTGGCCCAGGTCCGCACGCTTCGAGACGAAGTCGCCCGGCTCCGGGCAACTCAATCGCAGGCTCCGGGGTCCGGCGATCCCGTTCCGACGGTCGGCGACACGTCGACGACGCTCGTCGGTTCACCGCACCGGCGCTAGACACCCGGCACTAGGCACTGCTCCCCGATGGCCTGAGGCTGTCGAAATCGTCGACACGCCGGATGGCCGGAAACGCCACGCACCACACGGCGGCGACGACGAGAGTTGCGACTCCGCCGAACACGATGGCGCCCGCCGCTCCGATCAGCGCGCCAGCGACGCCTGATTCGAACGCGCCGAGTTCATTCGATGCGCCGATGAACACACTCTCGACCGCCACCACGCGACCACGAACTTCGTCGGGTGTGACCAACGGTCCGAGGGTGGAGCGGATGAAGACGCTCACCGAATCGGC
Source organism: Acidimicrobiales bacterium (assembly GCA_038245795.1). GTDB lineage: Bacteria > Actinomycetota > Acidimicrobiia > Acidimicrobiales > Microtrichaceae > JBBRSC01. Next base: position 2,386 of record JBBRSC010000145.1, on the reverse strand, counting down.
GGCGCTCATGATGAAGAGCATCGCGAGCGCCACGACGTAATTGGTGGTCAACCCCAACCCGATGGTGGCCGCACCGAAGATCGCGACGACGACGAACAACGTCGGCCCGACTCGACGGCGGAGGGGGCGGAACGTGAACAACCCGGCCGCCGTCGCCGCGCCCATTCCACCGGCGGCGCGCAACCATCCGAGTCCGACCGCCCCGACTCCGAGGCGCTCATCGGCAATCGCCGGCAACAACGCCACCGCACCGCCGAGCAGGACTGCGAAGAGATCCAACGAGATGGCCCCCAGCAGGATGGGGTTTCGCCGGATGACGGCAATGCCGTCGAACGCCGAGCGGAGGCTGGTGCCGCCGGGTCCCGGTTGCGTTGGCCTCACATAGCTTGGCGAGTAGTGAATGCGGCTCACGACGGCTGCTGCGATCAGGGCACACGAGGCCGCGAAGACGTGAGGCGCCGCGGGGCTCACCACATAGAGCAGCCCGGCAATGACCGGACCGACAATCAGCGCCGATTGCCACGCCACGCTGTTCAACGCGATCAACCTCGGGAGCAAGACAGTCTCGACGAGGTTGACCGGGAGCGCACGACTCGTGGGCGCCGCGAATGCCCGAAAGACTCCGAAGGCGAAAACGATCGCGAGAATCCGGGTGAGCGACACCGAGTTGGTCCACACCATGATTGCCAGGCCCATCAGGCAGGCTGCCTCGCCGATCAAGGCCATCGAGAGGATGCGACGACGATCGAACCGGTCAGCGACCCCACCGGCGATGATCACCAGCAACGCGATCGGTGCGAATTCCGCTAGCCCGAGCCAACCGAGATCGAGCTCGCGACGGGTCAGATCGAAGACCTGTTTGCCGAGCGCTGTCGTCTCAGCCGCCACCCCGACGGTCGCCAGGAAGACCGCCAACAGGAACGGAGTGACCGAGCCGCTTCGGAGGACATCACCCAGCGGAACCTCGCTGGAGCGGCGCATCTCCGGCGGCTTCGGATCGGTGCGCTCCGGGCCCGGTGTCGCGGAGTCGGCCGTTGTCATCGGCGACAGAATACGTCCCGGCATCGCGAACGCCCGTGTCCATTGCCGGCGAGGGATGGCACGGATGGTTTCGAACGTGCATAAAGAATGTGCAAAGTAGTGTTGATGCTGTCACATGACACCATTAGACTCGTACATATGTTCGATACATCAGACGACGACCGCGGTGAACCCGAACACACCACAGCACCGTCGGCGGACTGTCCGTCGACCCGCGGATGCCCGGAACTCGATGAGCTCGCCGAGCTGTTCGCACGCCGCCGCCAACTCGACGCCGACACCGCAACCCTGATCGCGACGATCGATCGTTTGGGCCTCGCCGAAACCCACACCGGTCACCACACCGCCGGATGGATCGCGCACACCGACCAACAAAGCCTCAACCAGGCCCGCCACCACGTCCGGGTCGCACGACAACTGGCCACCCCCCGATTCGAACCGCTCCGAGACGCGTTCAACGCCGCCACGATCGGCTTTCAACACATCGCCGCGTTCAACCGGGCCGCGAACCCCCGCAATGTCGACGCGCTGTGCGACCTCGCCCCCCACCTCATCGAACTCGCCAAAGTCGCCACGTTCGACCGGTGGAACCAAGAACTCCGAGGGATCGCCGACCAACTCGACGACGACGGCGGCTACGACCCAGCAACCGACCCCACCAACAACCAGCTTCGCGTCACCCCGCTCACCAACGGCTACACCCACATCACCGCCACCCTCGTCGGCGAACTCGCGTTCACCATCGCGTCGATCATCAACACAGCAACCAACAACACTCTCGCCCGACACAGCGCCGACCGAGACCAACTCGCCGACGCCGGCCACGACCACGAACTCCCCACACGCGCACAAGCCGCAGCCGAAGCCCTCGCTGAACTCCTGCAACACGCAGCGACCATCCCCGATCACCTCGGACACACCCTCCGACCAGAAGCCATCATCATCATCCACCCCGGGAGCGCAGATGCCGACGGGAGCCCCCGGAAACCAGCCGTCACCGACACCGACGGCAACCCGCTCTCAACCACCCTCATCAACTGGGCGATCACCACCGGATACAGCCGACTGCTCGAAACCACCCCCAACAACGACCCCCTCCGAATCGGGTTCGCTCAGCGCTATGCCAACCAACACCAACGCCGAGCACTCACCATCCGCGACGGCGGCTGCACCTTCCCCGGATGCACCACCCACACCAACCACTGCGACGCCCACCACGTCACACACTGGAACCCCAACAACCACACCGGACCCACCAACATCAACAATCTCGCCCTGAGCCACCCCGGGTTTGATGCAGTCAGGGTTGGTTGGTGATGGCCATGTTGGCCGGGTTGTGAGCGGT
>JBBRSC010000144.1:0-8622 GCA_038245795.1 Acidimicrobiales bacterium | reverse complement strand
GGAACTGTTACCACCGATCCAGATCGGCGGGGACTGCTTGGGCGCCGGGAGCTGCGTGACCCCGATGGCCGACCATCCGCCGAGCCCGTCGCGCGACCCGGCGAATGATTCGCCGGACCAGATCTCGCGAAGCTGCCCGATCAGCTCATCGGTGAGGTCGTTGCGCTCGTCGAATGGTTGGCCGACAGAACGGAACTCAGGTAGCAAGTAGCCAGCGGCGATTCCAGCGATCAGTCGCCCGCCCGACAACACGTCCAGGCTGCCGAGCGCCTTGGCGGCCAGGAACGGGTTCCGATATGCGAGCACGTAAATGTTGGTGTGGAGTCGCAGCGTCGTCGTGGCCGCTGCGGCAAAGGCCAGCGCTACCGTCGGCTCGGCGGCGTGATGTCCTCCGCCGGCGAGCCAGCGATCATCGGGTGCCGGGTGGTCGGTGACGAACACGGCGTCGAGGCCAGCGGCTTCCACGCATCGGCTGATGGCAGCGAGCCCAGCAGCGCTCTGGAACTCTGCGATCTCGGGTCGATCCGTCGGCAATGCCACGCTGAACCTCATGGCGCTGTTTCCCCTTCCCGCCCACAGAATCCAAGCCAGTTGCCGACGATGGCGTCTGATTCGGGGGTTCGACGGTGGCCCGCCGGAATGGATCGGAACTCGGCGTCGACACCCGAGTCCACCAGCGAATTGAAGAGATCCTCGGCAAAGAACGACGGCACCACATCGTCGTCGGTCCCGTGGATGACGAGCACCTTCGTGGAGCGAAGTTGTGCGAGCTGGTAGGCGACGCCAGGGCTGTCGACCAGGAACCCAGCCCAGATGACCAGACGACCCACGATCGGAGCGCCGGTCACTGCGAGTGCTGCCATCGCTGCGGCGGCACCCTGGGACCATCCGATGACGGAGATCTCAGCGGTCGTGATGTCAGCGTCGGACGACATCGCCCTGAGAAGCTCGGAGATCTGGGCGGCGGCGGCCGGAAGCGAACCTGCCGGTGGCTTGGCGGCCGACCGAGCATCGGCGGATCGAGTGTCGGTTGTGGATGGACGGCCGCTACCCGAACCGGAGTCGGCTGCAGTCGGATCGAACCACGCCCGCGACCCACCGGCCAGACGAACTGGGCCGTTCGGAGCGACGTGACGCAGCGAGTGTGTCGGATCAATGTCGTTGAGCATCTCCTCCGCCACATTTGCGGAACTGTCGTAGCCGTGAAGGCCCACGAGCATCTCCATCACCTTCGCTCCCTTTCACTCTTCTTCCGACTCACCGTTCCTCCGGCACCGGACTCACGAGATGGGCACTTTGTGCCGATGTTGAAACGACCGCCCCCATGGCGGTGCATCTTCCCATGTTGAAACGACTCAAACGTTCACGCTCCACGACGAGCGATTCATCCGATGAGCGTCTTCGCGCCCTCATCGATGAACATGCGGCTGCCGTCTACCGGGTGGCGCTCGGCATCGTCCGCGATCCGTCGCTTGCCGAGGATGTCGTGCAGGAGACGATGATCAAAGCGTGGCGCTCGATTGAGTCGTTCCGGGGCGAGTCGAGCGAACGCGGTTGGATCCTTCGCATCGCCCACAACACGGCAGTGTCGACACTGCGACGAATTCGTGACGAAGCGACCGACCCGTCGCTGATTCCCGAGCGGATGACCGTCGATACCGAAACCCGCGCCGAGCAGCGGGCTGATCTGGCGGCGTTGCGCGGGGCGCTGGACGAACTCGACGAGTTGAGTCGATCGATCCTCGTGCTGCGAGATGTTGAGGCGCTGCCCTACTCCGCCATCGCCGACACCCTCGGAGTCTCGGTGCCGTTGGTGAAGACCAGGTTGTTGCGGGCCCGACGCGAGCTGCAACGGAGCGTGGAGGGTGTGAGCAATGAGCGATGAGCCGCAGGAGTTGACGCCCGATCCCCAATTCGAAGTGCCCGCCGATCGGGGCACCATTCACGAACTCGACGATGCGCTCACCGCCACCGATGACCTGTGGGGTGATCGACTGGCGCTGATCCTCGAGGCGCCGGTCGATCTCGCCGAGCGCACGAAAGAAGATGTCCGGGAGGCTCTCCTCACGCGTTCGGTGATGGCCGCCGGCGGCGACCTGTTGTCGCTCGGGTGGAACACGATGCGCGTGATCTTCGGAGACCCCGCCCCGGATCGCCGCGATTCATCTCGAACGGGAGACCCGTCATGACTCAGACCACATGGATATTCGCCTTGATCTCGCTTGCCTCAGGCCTTCTCATCGGGGAGATCGGCGGCAGGATCGTACGCTCGTCGATGTCCCGCGAGAACCGTCCAGCCGAGATACGTGAGATGGCCCGACCGGTGGGCACCGCGCTGTTCTGGGCAGGGACTGCAGTCGGATTGCTGGTCGCCGTGGCGGTGGCGAGCCCCTCGTCGATCCGGAGTCTCCCGGATTCATCGTTCGCACAGATTCCCAAGTTGGGGATCGCAGCGCTGTTCCTGATCGCCGGATACGCCATCGGGATTGCCGTGGCAGCTGCTGTCGGACAATCGGCGTTGCGCGCCACCGGCGTTCGACACCGTGGATTGGAGCGACTCCTCAAGCTGACGATCGTTGCGGCGGCGGGCGTGTTGGCGTTGGGCCAGCTCGGAGTGGACACGATGGTCCTGGTGATAGTCCTGGCAGCGCTCATGGGTGCTCCGGCGTTGTCGATAGCGCTCCTCACTGGCTTCGGTGGTCGCGAGGTCGCATCGAATCTTGCGGCCGGTCGCGCGTTGCGGGGCCAACTCAAGCTGGACCGATATCTCGTGGTCGGCGCCGGAACAGCGACGCCGCTGCGAGGCGTGATCGTGGCGGTCCATGCCGTCACGGTCGAATTGTTGACCGACGACATGGCGACGGTGCATGTTCCCCTCAGCCGACTGCTGGATCAGCCGTTCGAAACGCACCCCCACCGGGCTTGGGCGCCCTGACCCTTCGGTGTCTGGAGTTCTCCGAAATCTTTTCAAGATTTCTCGCGACTTTGCGCCCTGGCGAACGTCCATTCCGTACAACACGCTCGACACCCGCTGGTGCAACAGAAGGACGACGAGTGCGACATGGAGATTCCCCGCCGGAGGTGCACGGCGGGGAACCTTCGCGTCACATGGAGATTCCCCGACTGCGACATGGCACGGCGGGGAACCTTCGCGTCACATGGAGATTCCCCGACTGCGACATGGCACGGCGGGGAACCTTCGCGTCGCATGGAGATTCCCCGACTGCGACATGGCACGGCGGGGAACCTTCGCGTCACAGCATTCAGCAGGCTTCGAGGCCTCGACGAACAAGGACCTTGGCCAGGTGACGCCGATACTCCGACGATCCGTGCAGATCCGAAGAGGGCTCAGTGCCCACATCGGCCAGCGCTGAAGCATCGGCAATCGACGCTCCACCAGCGAGGGCTTCCTCGACCGCTGTGGCCCGCACCGGAATGGTTGACATGTTGACCAGGCCGATACCCGTGTGCCCCCCACCGTGGACCACAGCCGCCCCAACGATGGCCCAGTCCATGGCTCGTCGATTGAACTTTTGATACGACCAGCCCGCGTCCGGAACCTTGGGGACCTGGATCTCGGTCAGCAACTCGTCGGGCTCCAACGCCGTCTCCAGGAATCCTTGGAAGAACTCCGACGCCGCGATCGAACGCGTCCCGTCGGGGCCCTGAACGATCATCGTGCCACCCAGCGCTAGGACAACCGCCGGAAGGTCCGATGCCCCGTCGCCGTGTGCGAGGGAGCCACCGATCGTCCCGCGGTTGCGAACCTGCGGATCTCCGACATGGCTGGCAGCGTGCGCCAGGATCGGCACCTGCGCCGCCAACAACTCGGAATGCTCGACCTCGCGATGGCGGGTCATCGCGCCGATGGCAATGTGATCACCAACGTCACGCACGTAGGACAGATCGGACAACCGCCCGATGTCGATGATCACCGACGGTGACGCCAGCCGCAGCTTCATGAGTGGGACCAGGCTGTGGCCACCGGCCAGCAACTTGGCCTCGTCGCCGTGTTCGGTCAGCGCTCCGATCGCCGCCTCGGCGGAATCGGCACGGATGTAGTCGAAGGCACTTGGAATCATGTTGGCTCCCCGATCACTTCGCCGGGGCGTGCTCAGCCGCCCACAGTACCGAATCAACGATCATCTGATATCCCGTGCACCGACACAGGTTGCCCTCGAGCGATGTCCGGATCTCAATCTCGGTCGGGTGCGGGTTCTCATCAAGCAGGGCGACACACGCCATCACCATGCCCGGCGTGCAATAGCCGCACTGCAATCCGTGGCACTCGTGAAACCCCTGTTGTACGGGGTGATAGTCCATCCCCTCGGCCGGCTGGAGCCCCTCGATCGTCGTGACAGCGAACCCGTCGGCTTGGACCGCAAGTACCGTGCACGACTTCACGGCCTCGCCGTCGAGATGCACTGTGCACGCCCCACAGTTCGATGTGTCGCAGCCCACGTGGGTGCCCGTCAGCCCGAGCTCCTCGCGCAGGTAGTGCACGAGCAGCGTCCGCGGCGCGACCTCCGCTGTGGTGTGGGCGCCATTGACGCTGATGTTGACCTCGGTCATTGGTCGTGTCCTCTCAGTTCGATCCGGTTGGTTGGCCCATCGCCTGCCACACCTTCTCAGGTGTGCAGGGCATGTCCATGTGGCGGACGCCGAAGCCTGAAAGGGCATCGACGACCGCGTTGACGACTGCTGGTGGAGCGCCAACGGCACCGGACTCGCCGATGCCCTTCGCTCCAAGGGAATTCACCGGAGTCGGCGTGACGATTCGCCCCGATTCATAGGCCGGCAGATCTGACGCCGCTGGCACGAGATAGTCCACCAACGTCGACGTCTGTGGCTGGCCGTTCTCGTCGTAGGTGAAGTGCTCGTACAACGCTTGGGAGATCCCCTGCGCCACGCCGCCGTGGACCTGGCCCTCGGCGAGCAACGGGTTGATCACCGTGCCGCAATCATCGACCACCACGTAACGCTCGATGTCGACATCGCCTGTCACTCGATCGATCCCCACGATGCACCCATATGCTCCCGACGGGAACGAGAAGTTCGGTACCTCGTTGAAGACCGTGGCGTCGAGGGTGCCAGCGCCCAGTCCTTCGGGCAGTTGCAAAGGCTGGAACGCCGCGGTGGCGACATCGGCCCACGACTTGGTGACCGCCGGAGTACCACGCACGGCGAACCCCTCGGCGGAGACCTCGATGTCCTCGGGTGCGGCCTCCAGCAGGTGCGCCGCGATCTGAACTGCCCGTTCACGGATCTGCACCGACGCCTTCTTGATCGCGTCGCCACATACCGCAATGGCCCGTGAACCCATGGTGCCGATTCCCTGCTGTTGGGTTTCAGTGTCACCAAAACGCACATGGATCGAGTCGAAGTCGATGCCCATGGCGTCGCCTGCGATCTGGGCGAACGCCGTAGCGTTGCCTTGACCGTGCGGCGATGTTCCCGCTGACACGATGGCGGTGCCGTCAGGCTGGATTCGAATCTGCGCCGATTCCCACGAACCGAGATGGCCGAACCCCTCGAGGCTGCCATTCGGACCGAATCCAGCGATCTCCAACCAACAGCTCAGCCCGATGCCCATCAGCGGCTGTGACGGATCGGCGTTGCGAGCGGTCTGTTCGGCCAGCAATGCGTCGTAACCCATCATCCGCTTGAGCTCATCGAGTGCCGCCGGATAGTTCCCCGAGTCGTAGAAGACCGCCTCGGGGTTGGTCGCCGCCGGGTACGGGAACTGGTCAGCCTGGATGAAGTTCGTGTAGCGGACTGCCGCCGGATCGAGGCCGAGTTCGTCGGCGATCATGTCGATCGTCCGCTCGATCAGAAAGGACGCCTCGGGTCGACCGGCGCCCCGGTACGCCGCAACCGGTGTGGTGTTGGTGATCACGTTCGTGAGCGCAGTCTGGGCGACCGGAATGGCGTACACCCCGCAGCTCATCCACGACGTGAGCACGCCGAGCCCCATGCCCGTCGGATCGGGGTAGCCGCCGACGTCCTGGTAGGTGTGCACCCGGAGTGCGAGCACCTTGCCCGAAGCATCGAAGCCAACTTCGACGTCGTTGCGCTGTGCCCGACCGTGGTGCATGTGCAGCATTGCTTCGGAACGGGTCTGCGCCGCCTTGATGGGCCGACCGAGCTTGCGACTGATGGCAGGAGCCAGGAAGAACTCGGGGTAGAAGCAGATCTTGGAACCGAATCCTCCGCCGACATCGGGGGCGATCACCCGGCACTCGTGCTGGGGGATCCCGAAAAACGAGGTGAGTTGATTTCGCAGATGATGCGGCGCCTGGAAGGTGGCGTGCACGGTCAGCCCCGATGGCGCCCAGTCCGCAACGACGGCGAGCGGTTCGATGGGGACCGCGGAGCAACGATTGTTGATGAAGGTTTGCGACAGACGCATTGGCGCGTTGAGCAGTTCCGGTGCTGGCGGCTCCTCCGGGAAGATCGGCAATGCGTTGGTCTGAAGGTCCGGATAGATGCGGGTGCCTTCAGGGTCGGCCATGGCCGCCAACGACGAGTCGATCGACGCCAGAACCGGCAACGGTTCGTACTCGATGAACACCGCTTCGGCGGCGTCGGCCGCTTGATAGCGGTCCTCGGCAACGACAACGGCCACCGGGTCCCCCACGAACCGAACGGTGCCCTTCGCCAACACCGGCCGGTGCAACGGCGCCACCTCAGGCGGCAGGCCCGGAATCGTCGGGAGGTCGGCGAAGTCGTCAATGGTGTAGATCCCCACCACGCCCGGCATCGCGGTGGCTTCGTTGGTGTCGATCGACACGATGCGCGCGTGCGCCTCAGTCGAGCGGACGAAGGTCATGAACAACGCGCCGGGCAGCTTGATGTCGTCCACAAATCGTCCACGACCCACCAACAGGTTCGGGTCTTCTTTTCGTTTCACGGCGGCGCCGACGAGCGACATTCGCTTCCCCCTACGGTGTGTCGAAGGCCACACCGGCCCCCAACGTGGCGAACGTACCACAGCGTTTCCCGGCGTTCAGTGAGGCTTCCGAGGCGCTACATTTCGGCCTCGCCCGCCCATCGAGGAGCCCCAATGTTCCGACACGTCGTCGTACTCACCCTTACGCCTGAAGCCACCGACGACCAACGCTCGGTGTTGATGACGGCACTCCGGAGGCTCCCCGACTCGATCGCCGCGATCCGCCACTACTCTGCTGGCCTCGACGCTGGGATCGACAGAGGCAACGCGGACGTGGTTGCTGTTGGCGACTTCGACGATCAGGCTGGCTATGTCGAGTATCGCGATCACCCGGCGCACCAGCAGGTCATCACAGACTTCATCCTGCCGATCCTGGCCAGCCGCACCGCCATCCAGTACGAGACGTGATCGGGCAATGGGTCTGCGACTACAGATCGATACCGACAGTTGCGTGAGTTCCGGCAAGTGCGTTGCCGATCATCCCGACGCGTTCGGCTTCGACGACAATGAATTGGCAGTCGTCCTGACAGCAGCTGGCGCTCTGTCCGACGAGGCGAAACTCAAGGCCGCTCGCCGGTGCCCGAGCGGTGCCATCCTGTTATTCGACGCCGACGGGGAAGCCATCGAGATCTGAGCTTCAAGACTTGAGCGGAGAGGCAGTTGATTCGGGTTCCGTCGATTGCGGTCGTCGAGCGGCTTCTCATCGCGGCGCATCCCGGCGCTATGGAACTCTGTTGCCGCGTTCGCCAAGAAATTTGAAAAGTGTTTGCAGAACGAACACATGTTCGACTAAAGTTGTCCTCATGTCGGGATCAGCGGACAACACATCGGGGGGAAGGTTGAACCCGAACGCGATCCCCGAGGCGGTCGTGCGTGACGCGGCGATCGAGGCAGCTTCTGATCGTGTCGGGTTGATCGCTGCTCAGATCCATGTGTTGCATGCTGAGTTGGTCACGGCGGTCGGTGAGTTCGATGAGTTGGATTCGTTGGGTGGGACTGGTTTCAAGTCGTTGGCGCATTGGATGTCGGTTCGCACGAAGTTCACGCCGGGCGACTCCCAGCGGGTTGTGACGGTGCTCGGCAGGCGCGACCGAATTCCGATGCTGATGGACGACGCGGCGAATGGTGCGGTGTCGTTGCCGTTGTTGGCGGCGGCCGCCCGGGTGGCGACCCCGGAGAACGAGCAGACTCTGACTGAGATCGTGCGGACGTGCGTTCCGTCGCAGGCGTTGCGGGTGCTTGCGAAGTACCGGGAGCTCCGCGACGAGCAGTCCGGCGATTCCAGCGGGGATGCCGATCCTGAGTTTTGGTTGCGGCAGTGGATCGATGCCCAAGGTCGCGGTCGTGTCGATGCTGCGCTCGATGCTGCGACCGCTGAGATGTTCACGCAAGCCCTGCTGGCCGCTCAGGCAGCGGGCGAGCGCGACGAGGCTGCCGAAGCAAAGCGCTCATCCGAAGGCACCGCCAACCGAGAGCAATCCGGCCAGACCGGTCCGATTCCCGGAAGTGACGCCGAACGAAACGCTCGGGCGCAAGACCCGTTGAACCTCGACGACTTCCGTCGTCGCCGGGACCCGAACGAGTTGATCCGCCGGTTGTCGGCGCTGATGCTCGACTCGGCCCACGGTTCGGGATTGTCGGCACCGAACGGCGAGAAGTTCTCGGTGCTCGTC
>JBBRSC010000143.1:0-8653 GCA_038245795.1 Acidimicrobiales bacterium | reverse complement strand
GACAGCCCGGTGAGCGTGGCCGTGATCCAGGCCGGTCCCGGGAGTGCTCGCCGCAGCGCCTGTGCGTAGATCGGAACACCCACACCGAAGGCCACGAATCCGGCGGTCATCCAGTGCCGATTCGGAGCATCGATGGCGGCCAATTGGCTGATGGCATCGTGGACGGGCGAGTAGCTGTCCCGAATCGCCCCGGCCGTCGCCCACGCCCCGATGAAGCCACCCACGCCAGCGATCCCGGCGAGCGCCGCGCGGGACCACCCCCTCGAGAGCGCCTCGGTCGGATTTGGCTGGACGATGGGATGGATCACGCGACCAAGGTTACGGCCAGCTGCTCATTTCATCTCGGTGATGTAGGGCCGGATCTCGGCACGCTCTCCAGTTCACGTACGACCGCTCGTTTACGCCAGCGCAACACCAGACGTGCGACACTCCCATCATGTTCCGTCGCGCCGTTCTGTTGATTCCGATTGCTCTCGTGCTGGGCAGCTGCGCACCGGGTGGCCCCCCGGGTGGGGGCGGAACCATTGGTTCGCCGGTCGACAACAGTGCCGGCAATCCGCTCGATCCTACGAACCTCCCGCTGGGTGACTACCACATCAGCAACACCCCTCAGCGCGGCGAGATCTATTCCTGCCAGGCCGCGTTCAACGGCCCGGGTGGCACGGGCACGCCGCCGTGGCTGCGTGCCAACGGCACGTGGGACTCGACTCAGAAGCTCACGGTCTCCGGTGCTGTGTCGTGGCCAGCGGCGGCATTTTCATTGACGTTGGCCGGCTCGAGTCGGGTTGTCAGCGGCAATGGCCTCCCCGTGGGATTCACGACGGGGGTGTTCCCGATCCAGGTCTCGGATCCGGTCCACGCCTACGACGCCAATCCCAATTCGATCGGTGCGCACACCATCTCGTTCTCGCTGCCGAGCAACCCGACAACAGCGGCGATCACGTCGTGCACGGGCCTCGGAATGATCGGCGTGGCGCTCGATGGCGTACCCATCTTCAACGGCCTCGACGGTGGCGGACGCGACGCCGTTGCTCACGAGGCGCAGGACACCTGCGGTGGGCACCCCCAACAACAGGGTCACTACCACTACCACTCCATCTCGGATTGTCTGCCGGGCGCCAACAGCTCCAATCTCATCGGTTACGCCATCGACGGGTTCGGAATCTTCGGTCCACTCGACTCCAATGGGGTGGAGCTGACCAACGCCGATCTCGACGAATGCCACGGCACGACATCTCCCGTGCAATGGGACGGCCAGACCGTGAACATGTACCACTACGTCGCCACCCGGGCCTACCCCTACACGGTCGGCTGCTACCGCGGTACGCCCATCGCTGTCGCACCCTGAGCGAGATGGCACACTGCCAGCGGTGCGACTCCTGATCGTTGAGGACGAGCTGGCGCTGGCGGACAGCCTCGCCAAGGGCCTCCGGCGGCGGGGGTATGCCGTTGATCTCGCAGCCGACGGTCAGGCGGGTCTGGACCGGGCGTTGACCGATGACTACGACGTCGTGATTCTCGATCGGGATCTTCCGATGCTCCACGGAGACGATGTCTGTCGCCATCTTCGGGCCGAGCAACGAAAAGTCCGGATTCTGATGCTCACCGCCGCCGCCAGTCTCGATGAGCTCGTCGACGGATTCGATCTCGGCGCCGACGACTATTTGACCAAACCGTTCCGATTCGCGGAGTTGATCGCGCGGGTGGGGGCACTGGCGCGTCGGACAACCGAGGCGGCGCCAAGCGTGCAACGGGTCGATGATCTCGAGTTCGATCTGGTGCGACACGAGGTTCGCCGTGCCGGGCGAGGGTTGCATCTCACGGCCCGTGAGTTCGCCGTCCTCGGGATTCTCCTGGCGGCCGACGGCGCGGTGGTGTCGGCTGAGGAGCTGCTCGAGCGGGCCTGGGACGAGATGGCCGACCCCTTTACGGCATCAGTTCGGGTGATCGTGTCTCGGGTGCGTTCGAAGCTCGGCGAACCACCGTTGATCGCGACCGTCATCGGCGCTGGGTATCAGATCAGGCGCGACTTGTGATGTTGCGTCGATCGCTGACTGTCCGGGCGCGCTGGGGGCTGATGTGCGCTGCCCTGGTGACGGCTTCGGGCGCCGTGGTGCTGGCCTTGATGCTGGTGATGACCGATCGATTGCTCCATGACGCGGCCCCCCGAGCGCTCGCCACGCAACCCCCGATCGCACCGGGCGGTCCTCGCCCGCCGAGCGCCGACATCCAGCGCCGCAACAATCAACAGCGCCTCGATGCCGGCCACGATGTGACGACCGATGTCATCCGCGAGGTTCGGCTGATCGGCTTCATCACGCTCGGAGGACTGGCGTTGGTCTCGGTGGGGGTCGGCTGGGTCGTTGCTGGCCGGATGATCCGACCGCTGCACCGCATCACCGCTGCCGCCGCAATGGTCTCGGGCGCGCGACTCGGTGACCGCATCGATCTCGACGGCCCCGACGATGAGCTCAAGGCGATGGCCGACACGTTCGACGCCATGCTCGATCGGCTCGATGTGGCATTTGCGGCGCAGCGAACCTTCGTGGCGGATGCGAGCCATGAACTCCGAACTCCACTCGCCGTGATGCGCACCGGGGTCGAGGTGGCGCTCGACAATCCTGACGCCGACGTCGAGGAACTCCGTGGCGTGTTGCAACTCAATGTGGCGATGCTCGAACGCACGAGCGATCTGGTTGATCGACTTCTGGCGTTGTCGCGAGCCGAAACCCTCGTGAATGTCGTCGACCATGATCTCGCCGAATCGGTGCGGGCAGCGGTCTCTGGCGGCGCGACTGCCTCGCTGCATCACCCGGTCGAGTTGCAACTGGACGAGGCGCTCGTTCGGGGCGATCCGATTCTGTTGGATCGTTTGGCGACCAACCTGTTCGACAATGCGTCAACCCACAACGTCCCCGACGGACGGATCTGGCTGACGACGTTGACGTCGGGTGACCGGGCGACCCTGATCGTCGAAAACGACGGCGCCCTGGTCGATGCCGCCGATGTGGATCGACTCTTCGAACGATTCATCCGTGCAAATCCGACGGCACCCGGCAGCGGCGTCGGGCTGGCCGTCGTTGCTGGCATCACCCGTACCCACGGTGGAGTGATCACTGCAAGCGCTCGACCCCAGGGCGGCCTGCGGATCGAGATCTCCCTGCCGTCGTCAGGCCAGCGACCATCGACTGAACCGGTCCTTCACCCCGACGACTTGGCGTCACGCGCCTCACCCATCACGTCGACGTCGCGCGCCGGCGAGCAGCAGGAAGCCACCGACCATCAGCGCTACGGCGGCGACGAGGAAGCGGAAGATGTTGGCACCAGTCCACGCCAGCGGTGACGTGGTCCCTGGCCGTGTGATGGTCGCTCCCTCGACCGCGACCGACACGTTGTCGGCCGCGGAGGTTCCGGTCCCGGCCACCATCGTTCCGACCGGTGGCGTCGATACCGTCGCAGCGTTGGTGATGGTGCCGGTCGATCCCGGCCTCACCCGTACGGTGACGGTGACGTCGGCGGTCGTTCCGGCAGGAAGTCTGGACGAGCGGACACAGACGATGCGTTGCGGTGTGACGTCGCAGGTGAAGCCGTCACCAACGGCGGCAATTCCCTCCAATTGGCTGGGAAGATCGTCGATGATGGTGGGGGGCTCGGCGTCAGATGGTCCCTCGTTGCGAACCGAGACGATGTAGGTCGCGGGTTCCCCAGGGAGCAACGATCCTTGCAGTCGTTTCGTGAGTACCAACCTGACTGACGGAATGATCGTGACCGGGTCAGCATCGCGATTGTTGGTGAGCGTCGACTCGGCGACCTTCGTCGAGACGGTTGCGACGTTGGTGACGCCTCCGTCGGCGATCGCCGTCACGTCGACCGTGATCAACAGCACCGGGAGTCCCGCTCCCACGTCGAGTCCGCCGGCGTGGGTGCACAACACGGCGGTTCCTGCGGCTGAGCAGAGCCAGCCGTCTCCGGTAACCGACGAATACTTCAATCCGGCTGGGAGCTCATCGAGCACGGTGATGTCACTGGCTGGGTGAGGGTTCGGTCCCAGATTCGTGATGGCGATCGAGAAGACACCCTGCGTGCCGACCTCGAAGTTCCCGGTATGGGACTTGTCGATGGCCAGGTCGACCAGTGGCGTTACGGTGACGGTGTCGGTCGAGACATTGTTCTCGGGGTTCGGATCCAGGGTGGTCCCGGTCACCGTCGCGGTATTCGCGAGCGAGTGTGGGGGCACGCCATAGGCGGTCGGCCCCACTGCCACTGTCAATGTGATCGTGGTGGACTCGTCGAGCGCTAGGGCGTCGGCGTGCGTGCAGGTGACCAGCATCCCCGCGGTGTCAGCGGAACAGAGCCAACCCGTACCAACTGCGCTCGTGAATGTCAGGCCGGTGGGAAGCGGGTCGGTCACCGTGATGGGGCCGGCAGATGCGTTCGGTCCGTTGTTCGTCACCGCGAGTGAGTAGGTGCCGGGGGTTCCGACGGCGAGACCTGCTCCGCTGTGGGTCTTGATGATCTGGAGATCGGCGATCGGTTGGATCTCGACGGTGTCGGCATCCGAGTGCGGTGCCTTGTCAGTGGTTCCGTTCACGGTGGCCGTATTCGTCACGGTATTCACCGCCGGCGCAAGCAGCGGGGCGGCGTTCGGAAGCACCTTCACCTGCACGGCGATGGCGGGAAGCGATGCGCCAGGACGAAGCACCACATCGTTCTCGGCGAGGCCTTCGCCGCGCTCGAAGGTGCAGCGGATGCTGCCTTGTGCGCCGAACTCGGCGCCGGTCTGCAGGTCGCAGCGCCAGCCGGAGCCCGACGCCGAGATGAACTCGAATCCATCGGGGAGCGGGTCGGTGACCGTGACCGGTCCGTACTCGCCGGAGGGGCCCGAGTTGGCTATCACGATCTGGAAGTCGCCGGTTTCGCCGACCTGCCAGAGCGTGCGTTCGCCATCGTGCGACTTGTCGATGGTCAAGGAGGCCTTCGGGACGACCGGTGTGGTCTCCGTATCGGTGCGAGGGGTCGGGTCGGTGACGCCGGTGACTGAAGCGGTGTTCGCCACGGTGTTCGTCGCGCCGGGAGCTGGGTCGACAACGGCGCCGGGGCCGACCTCGACGGTCATCGTCAGCTGCGGCAACATGACACCCGCGTTTACGGCGTCGGCTCCTGGGTCGGCGCCAATCCAGGTACAGCTGAACGAGCCGTTGGTGCCCGCCGCAAAGCTGGTAGCGGGAACGATGGTGCAGGACCAGCCCGCGCCAGCGACTGCCAGCAATTTCAGTTGGGCGGGTGGGCTGTCGGTCACCACGACTGGTCCGATCTCGCGGGAGGGGCCCTGATTGGTCACCGTGACGTAGTACTTGGCATCGCGTTGGCCGACCGTGAAGGTGGCGTCGCCGTCGTTTTTGTCGATCGTCAGGCGGGCAACGGGTCGCGGGTTGGATGCCGCGTCGTTGGTGTCGTTCGACGGGTTCGAGTCGAACGGGTGTGTGACCCGCGCAACGTTGACGATCGGCGGGGATGCCGGTGTTCCGGGATCGATGGCCGCGGTCACGACGACGGTGTCGAGGGCAGTAGCGATCGGGAACTCCGTGACGGTGCGGACACACGACACCGATCCGTTGTCATCGGGCCCACTGCCGGAATAGCCGATGCCGACGGTGGTTGCGGTACCAGGCTGGGGGGCGACCCCAACGGTCGATGCAGAGCAGTCCCAGCCGATTCCGACAGCGGACACGAAGCGCAGTCGGGAGGGGAGTGGATCGGTGACCACGACGGTGCCGGTCGCGGGGGATGGGCCGAGATTGGTGGGCGTCAGGACGTAGCGGACCTGCTGGCCCGGAATGAAGGCGGTTGTGCTGTCGAGGTTCTTGGCGATCGTGAAGTCAGAGGACCGCACGATCGGGGTGGGCTCGGTATCGGTGTTGTTGACGACGTTGCGATCGGTGTCGACGCCGGCGACGGTTGCCGAGTTCGTGACGCGCCCGGTGTGCGAATCAATGTTGAGCGCCGCCTGGCCGACATCGACGCGGAGCGTGATCCGGGCCAGATTGGCGTCAGCTGGCAGCGTCCCGGGATGGGTGCACGAGACATCTCGTCGATTTGTGGAGATGGTGCAGACCCAGCCAGCGTCGGTGGACGTGGCCGCTGCGACGGTGAGGCCCAGGGGCATCGTGTCCCTGACGGTGATGGGTCCGGTTTCGGCGTCGGGGCCGTTGTTCTTGACGTCGAGGAAGTAATAACCGGGAAGGCCGACCGTGAACCCGGCGGACGTCGGCGAACCGTCGTTGTCCGGGGAGGCATCGGTCTTGCGAATCTGCAGATCGACATTGCGAATCGTGGCGGCGGCCGAATCGGAGATCGGCTTCAGCGGAGTGCCGCCGAGATCGCTGGCGGTGATCGTGGCCGTATTGACGTGGCGAATGTGGACCCCGTCAGCATCGATGAGACCCGGATCAGTGGCGGCGCCCGCCTGAGGAGTGGCGGTGTAACGGATCGTGATCGAGCCGCCAGGTGCCAGGTCGCAGAGATTGGTCCATGTGATCACCTGCGGGTTGGCGGCCGGAGTCGACGGTGCACTTGAACACTTCGATGGGGTCTGCGATGTCACCGCCGCGAAGGTCCAGTTCTTGGGGAGCTGGTCTGAGACGTCGACGCCGTAGGCCGTCGCGTATTTCGAAGAATTGGTGATGGTGATCGCCCACGTGAACGGTTGACCGATGATCGCCTGATCCACGTCGGTTCCGTTGCCGGTCGTCTTCGCGACCGAGAGCTGCGGTCGGTAGGGGTTGACTGTTTCACGATCAGTCGGGCCGTCGTAGGTCTTGAAATCGGGGCCGTCATGACTGGGATCACCGGAGTAACTACCGATGTCGGCGACGTTGGTCAGTGCTTGGCCGTCGTTCCATGTCGCTGGGTCAGCGGCCGCGGCGTCGACCGTGACGTTGTAGGTCAACGTGCACGAGGTCGTTGGCGTCAACCCGATCAGTTCGTTGTGCAGCGATGCCCACGTGATGATCCGGGTCGACGGATCGAAGGTGGCCGACGTGGCATTGACGCATGTCCCACCGAAGATCGCGGGAACTCCCAGGCCGGCCGGGACCACGTCGGTGGTCGTGATGTCGAAGGCTGGCGCGCCGCCCGTGTTGCCGAGGGTCAAGGTGTACGTCAACGGCTGACCACCCTGGACCACCCGCGTGGCCGTGTTGACGCTCTTGTCGAGCGTGAGCTTCGGTTCCACGATCTGCAGCGATGCCGTCGTCGACAGCGAACGATCGAATCCTGTGGTGTCGAGCGAGGTCACGTTGTCGAGTTTGTTGGTGACGTTCCAGAACAATCGCGCCGTGTTGATGAGCACGTCGCCAGCCGTTGCGGTCGCTCTCGCGTGTGCGGCGTAGGAGATGGTGACGACGCACGGTGTGTCACCACCCGTGACGTCGCCGATGAACCAGCCGCTGACCTGCGCGACGTTGGCGATGACGTGCGGTGCTGAGCCAGAACGGACGCAGCCAGAGGAGAAGTTTGCGGGACCAAATGGGCCGTAGGCGTCGAACGCCATGTTCGCCGGGAGCGTGTCGATGATCGTGGCGTCATATTCAGCGACCTTCGCGGGGATGGTGACCGACAACGAGTAGGTGGCCTGTTGGCCGGGGACACGAACTACTGGGTTGACGGCCTTCGTCAGCGCCAGTGTCTTCACCTTGACGGTGTCGTTGACGCTGGCGGTATAGGTCGTGCGCTCGCCGGCAACGCTTCCGGAGATCGACGAGCCACCGATCTTGGCGGTGTTGACCAGATCGGTCGAGGCCACCGCCGGCGAGTCGAGTTTCGCGATGTAGGTAAGCACCAGGGTTTCGCCCGGTTGCAGCCCGACCTTCGGCGCGGGTCGCGCCTCGAGATCTGCGAGGCTCCAGGTGAGCCGTGTCTGGCCAGCGGAACATGGTGCTCCGCTTCCAACCGTCGCGAGTCGGGCTCCGGTGGGGATGATCGCCCCGAGTCCGACCGGAACACAATCGGTGACCACTGCATCGTGCAAGGGAGATCGTCCAGCGGTGTTGCCAACCGTGACCGAATAGGTGACCTGATCGCCGCCAGCGAGCGGGCCGGCGGGGGAGTGTGACTTGGTGATGGTCGGCGCAGGCTCGACCACGGTGGTCGTGGTGCTGGAGGTGGTGTCGCCGATCTTCGTGCCACCGACGGCGTCGTTCCACGTCAGCCGCGCAATGTTCTTCAACTTCGCAGCGTGGGTGTTACCGGCCACATCGCTGACGATGGCCGCGTACGTGACCGTGATGGCCCGATCGGTCGAGTCGCCGTTCTGGTATGTCGCCGGGAAAGCGAGGCCCCAGCCCGTCGCCGTCTGGGACAACGAGAAGGTTGTTGCGTCGTAGGCGTTCGCGGGCAACGCGGTCACCACGGCAGAACCGGCTACGTAGGTGAATCCTTCGGGCAGATTGTCGGCCACGACGGCGTTGTACAGCGACGTCCGCGCGGGCACGATCGACTTGACGGTGAATGTCACCCGTTCCCCGATCGTCGCCTGATCGGCGGCGTTGTTGCCCGACTCGACGATGGTCGTTGACCTCGACTTCGCGACGGTCGCCGAGGGGAGCTTGACGGTCGCAGGGTCGCTGGCGACCGGAGCATTGGACGTGACCTT
>JBBRSC010000142.1:0-8682 GCA_038245795.1 Acidimicrobiales bacterium | reverse complement strand
GCGCACCGTCTGACCGGTGATGGACTCCGCTGCATCGGGGTGCCCAAGACCATCGACAACGATGTCGCCGGAACCGACCTGACCTTCGGTTTCGACACCGCGCTCCACGTCGCGACCGAGGCGATCGACCGTCTGCACACCACGGCCGAGGCGCACGATCGAATTCTCGTCGTCGAAGTGATGGGTCGAGATGTCGGCCACATCGCCATACGTGCAGGCATTGCGGGTGGGGCGGCGATGACCCTCATCCCCGAGGTGCCGTTCGACCTCGGCGTCATCTGCGATGCCCTGAAGCGGCGACACGATTCGGGCCCGCACGCCTCGATTGTGGTGGTCGCCGAAGGGGCCAGCGCTCGGCCGGGGACCTGGGAGATGCCCACCTATGAGGTCGACCGGTTCGGCCATCGACGGTTGGGTGGTATCGGTGCGGCGGTGGCGTCGGAGATCGAGCAGCGCACCGGTATCGAGACCCGGGTCACGGTGCTCGGGTACGTGCAGCGAGGCGGAACTCCGACCGCCTTCGACCGGGTCCTGGCCACCCGGTTCGGGATCGCGGCGGCAGATCTGGCGCACGAGGGAGCTTGGGACCAGATGGTCACCTACCGGTCCGATTCGATCGGCCGGATACCACTCGGCGACATCGCCGGGCAGATCAAAACGGTGTCGCCCGAACTCATCGAGGTCGCCGAGCAGTTCTTCGCCTGACAGTTACTCGGACGCGTGTGACGGTGCGGGCGCCGAGACCGCTCGGTCACTTGACGGGCCGCGCACCGTTCGGAAGAAGCCGACGCCCAACACCCAGATCGACCCGAGGTACACGATGGCCTGTGCGATCTCGGGACCGATCGTCAGGCAGTTCGACTCGCAGCCGATCTTGCGGGTGCGATCATCGAGAATCCAGGTCACGAACAGCATCGCGGCGATCCAGATGGTGACGATGGGCAACGTGAGCTTGCGGAAATCGCGGGTCCGGAACGGGTGGATGAACTGGATTGGCAGGAACGTGGCGATGACGAAGATCGCAACAATCAGCACGTTGATCCATGGTCGTGATTGCACGACGAACATGACGGTGACGACCAGGTTCCACATGGCGGGGAACCCGTTGAAATAGTGATCCTCGGTCATCAGGTTCGTGTTGGCGAAGCAGTAGAGCGAACTCACCAGGATCAGCCCGGTGCCGATCAACGAGATGTTGTACTCCTTGGGCAGCAGGTCGAACTGATGGATGAAGATCGCCGGACCGACGACGCAGGACACGTAGTCGATCACCAGGTCGAGGGTGTTGCCATCGATGGTGGGCACCGCCTTGCCCACGTCATAGCGGCGCGCCATCGGGCCATCGAGTCCGTCGATGATGACGGCCACCATCAACCAGATCAGTGCTGCCCGCGGACTGCCGTCGATCACGGACAGGAGCCCGAGAAATCCGGCGATGACCCCGGTGGAGGTGAAGACGTGGATGACCCAGGCCATCTTCGTGTTATGGATCGTGGTTTCGGTCATGTGTGCTCGCGGGACGAATCGAATTGATCAGCGTAGGCCATGACTCCCCGCTGACCCGTTACCCGGCGAGCGCTGCGCCGAGTTCGGTAACCGGCGGTGCAAGGTACCGGGAACCGGTGATTGCCGTCGAAAACTCGATGATCCGATCGTGCGGAGCCTGCGGCACGGCGTACATAGGAGGCTCCAGCCAGTGGTCCCGTCATGGTTCATCCGAGCAAGATCTCCCGTGAGCGGAAGAGCGATAGCGTGATCCGATGGCAACCGCAATGCGTGTCAGCGCCCTCTGGAGATACCCGGTGAAGTCGATGCAGGGCGAGCAGGTCGACGCGATCGAGCTGACCACCGACGGCATCGTTGGTGATCGACGATACGCTCTGCGTGATCCGTCGAACGGGCTGGTGATGTCGGCCAAACGGGTTCCCGACCTGTTCGGAGCAAGTGCCTCGACGGGCATTGACGGCATGGTTGCGATCACGCTTCCGGATGGGACGACGTTCGATGCTGGGGGCGCCGACGCCGCAGCGCAACTGTCCTCGTGGTTGGGCCGCAGTGTTGAGTTGGCCGAGGTCGCACCGGGCCATCAGTCGTCGTATGACATGACGCTGGATCCGCCCAACGACGGCGCCGACGTCTACGAGATCCCTTCGCCCCCGGGGACATTCCTCGATCTGGCCGCGGTCCATCTGCTGACGGCCTCGTCGTTGCAACGCATGTCGGACCTGCGGCCCGATCTCAACTGGGATGTCCGTCGATTCCGGCCCAACGTCGTGGTGACGGATGCCGATGCCGGGTTCCCCGAAGACGAATGGGTGGGCCGGACCATCCATCTGGGCGAGGAGGCCGCACTCCACGGGATGATGCGCACGATGCGCTGCGCCATGCCACTCCGTGCCCAACCCGCGTCGTCTGGTTCGGTGGCGTTGGCCCGCCAAGTCGATACCTTTCGGGCGTTGAGTGACTTCCACGCCAATGATCTCGGGCTGTACGCATCAGTGTCGATGACGGGCGGTGTCAGCGTCGGGGATCGGGTCGAACTCGCGGCCCTCTGACCCGCGTTGGCGGCACCTCAGATCTTTGGACGTCTGGTTGTTTCGCGTGATCGTCTCTGGCGTATCGGGAGGCGATGCCGGCGGACGTTGAGGCTCCGATCGGACACCCACGGGGCGTAGGGTGCCATGATCACCTGGGCGATCCCGATGAGCACGGCGTCGTAGTTGACCCGCCATCCGCGATAGTGCTGCCACGCTTCGGATCGATCGGCGACGACGGACACACCGGCGGCTGCCATCGCCTCGTACACCGCATAGAACTCCTCCCGGCTGATGCTGATCGGGTCGTCGGGGGACGGGTCCTTGTCATATGGCAGTCGCATGAAGTCGGCAACGGACCGGAGCGCCATGAATCCCGAGCGCATACAGAGCACGGCATTCGGGCTGTAGGCCCCGTCGATCGTTGAGAGCCGGATGGCGGCAGCATCGAGCACGCACCCTGAAGCTGTCAGCCAGGATCGATCGGGGTTCGGCGACCGGAAGAACGGCAGGATTCCCAGCGAGGTGTGGGTCTCCTCGAGCTCGACGAACCACAGTTCCCAGGTCTGCCAGAGGTCCTCGAGATGATCGGTGAATTGGGCGCGGTGGGCTCGACTGAAGAGTTCGCCGGGCGTGGGTGGCGACCCGGCCCGGACGGACAGTTGGGTGACGGCGATCTCCCGACGACTGAAGGCGCCGTAGATGGTGGGGAGATACGCAACGAGGAGCGCGATGAGGAGGAGTCCGATGGCGGCCTCGGCGAAGACCATGGCGACCGAGATGCCGTTCGTCGGTGGAGCGAAGCCGAGCGTGAAGAGCGCCGAACCGGAGAGTCGGATGCCATCTCGCCAACCGATGATCGAGGTGGCGTGATACATCGCCCCGAATCCGGCCATCACTCCGATCAGCCACGCCACTGGGAACGCCAGCAGCGTGACGGGCCCATAGAGCGCCATCGCTCGGTCCTGGCCGTCGTAGCTCCGCGCCAATCGCGCGAGGGCGTCGAACACCAGTCGCATGATCCGGGCCAGGAGTCGGGAGAGGAGGACGCCAGCGGGTCTCGGCAGCACGAAGGTCCGAACCGCCGCGTCGAGCACCGCAACAACGATGACGAATCCGACGATGAACTCGATGGTGTGCAGGAAGATGCGCATGACGCCGAATCAGTCGAGCACAACGGCGGCGGCGAGATCGATGCAGTCATCGAGCGGCCGCCCCGAGGTGGCAGCGAGCCAACAGGCAACGGGCGCCGCCTGTCGTGCCGAAGCGTGCGCGGCGGTCCCGGCGAGCCCGAGGAGCCGTTCGATCTCGTCGTCGGTCGGTGGGATGACGCCGAGCTGAGCGGCGTACCGGTGCAACCACTCAGCGACGACCGGGGACAGTTCGTCGCTCATGGCTGCGCACTCTACCGAGCTGTCGTGCACCTATCGTCGGCCCATGAACAACATGGGGACGAAGCGCCCCGCATGGATCGGCGCCAGATGACAGAGATCGAATCGAGCCGGACGCGTTCGGAGCTTGTTCGTCATCTGTATGTCCACGTGCCCTTCTGTCCCTCGATCTGCGACTTCTGCTCGTTCGAGGTGCTCGAGCGACGGCCGGGAATGGTTGCGCCCTATCTCGATCGGGTCGAACGCGAGCTGGCGGCGCTGGAGGCACGCAGCGACGTCGGGCCGTTGACCACGGTGTACATCGGGGGTGGGACCCCCTCGTCGCTCCGCGCAGATGAGATCACCCGACTGGTGACATCGATTCGTCAACACCTCGGCACGTGGGAGGAGATGACGCTGGAGGTTCATCCATCGACAGCATCGGCGGATCGATTCTCGCTTTGGAGCGATCTGGGGGTCACTCGCTTCAGCATCGGGGCCCAATCCTTCGACGACAACGTGCTGCGATGGTTGACCCGACCCCACGATGCGGCGGCCAGCCTCCGCTGCATCGACTGGGCGTTGGCAACCGGCGTCCATGTCTCGGTCGATCTGATGATCGCCATTCCAGGACAGCGCGTGGCGGCAGAGATTGATGCAGCGGTCTCGACGGGGGTCGGGCATGTCTCCGCCTACGTGCTGACGATCGAGGAGGGGACGCCGTTCGATGAGGTGGGAATCGCTCCAGACGAGCTGGTTGAACTCTCGGCGATCAGGACAGTGGGTCACCGGCTCGCCGCGGCAGGCTTCGACCGCTACGAGGTGTCGAACTGGAGCCGTTCGATCGGCGAGCGATGTCGCCACAACGAGGCCTACTGGGCCAACGACTGGTGGGCGGCGGTTGGCCCGGGCGCGTCAGCGCACCTACCGCCGTCGAACACGTCTGGAACGGAGGTGGATGGAGCGGACGTTGCCGGCATCCGAACCCGGTCAGCAACCATGACCTCGTGGTTGACTGGCGCGCTGGCCTCGGTGGACACCAGTTCCGCGCTCGGGGCGGCGTCCGAATCGATCCTCACAGGACTGCGGCGGACGGCGGGGGTGGATCTGGCAGCAGTCGAGCAACGTTGGGGATGTGTGCCGGTGTCAGCGGAGTCACCCCGTGTGATCGCGGAGGTGGCATTGGGCCGGCTCCGAGTGGAGGGTTCCCGTGTGGTGGCAACTCCGCTGGGCTTCGAGCAGCTCGACGCAGTGACGGCCGCCCTGCTCGTTGGGTGAACGAACCGTCAGACGGGCGGTGCGGCCGCGAGGAGTGCCGTCAACGTCCGATACCGGGAACGGAGGCAGTTGTCACGTGATGGACACTCGTTGCGGGCGACTCACCTCGGAAAAGAAGTCGTTGCCCTTGTCATCGACAACCACGAACGCCGGGAAGTCGATGACATCGATCTTCCACACTGCTTCCATTCCCAGTTCCGGGTAGTCGATGACCTCGACCTTGGTGATGCAGTCCTTGGCGAGTCGTGCCGCAGGGCCACCGATCGATCCGAGGTAGAAGCCGCCGTTGGCGTGACATGCGTCGGTTACCGCCTTCGAACGGTTGCCCTTTGCCAACATGACGTGGCTGCCGCCAGCCTTCTGGAACTGGTCGACGTAGGAGTCCATGCGACCAGCCGTCGTGGGACCGAACGAACCCGACGCGTAGCCGACGGGTGTCTTGGCGGGACCGGCGTAGTACACGGCGTGATCGCGCAGATACGCGGGCATGTCGAGGCCGGCATCGAGGCGTTCCTTGATCTTGGCGTGGGCGATGTCGCGGGCGACGACCAACGTTCCACTGAGACTGAGGCGGGTGGTCACCGGGTAGCGGGACAGCTCGGCCCGGATGGCGTCCATGGGCTGATTGAGGTTGATGTTGATCACCTCGCCACCGAGGTGGACATCGGTGATCTCCGGAAGGAACCGTGCCGGATCCATCTCGAGTTGTTCGAGGAACACGCCCTCGGCGGTGATCTTCCCGAGCGCTTGGCGGTCGGCGGAACAACTCACGGCCAGGGCGACGGGACACGAAGCACCATGACGAGGGAGGCGAATGACCCGAACGTCGTGGCAGAAGTACTTGCCCCCGAACTGGGCGCCGATCCCGAACCGTCGTGTGAGTTCGAGGACCTCAGCCTCGAGTTCGATGTCGCGAAAACCATGACCCAACATCGAACCAGTTGTCGGCAGGGTGTCGAGGTACCGGGTGGAGGCGAGCTTGGCGGTCTCGACTGCGAACTCGGCGGACGTGCCGCCGATTACGACGGCCAGGTGATACGGGGGACATGCGGCGGTGCCGAGTGAGCGCAGCTTCTCGTCCAAGAAGTTCATGAGGCTGGTGGGATTGAGGAGTGCTTTGGTTTCCTGGAACAGGTAACTCTTGTTGGCCGAGCCGCCACCCTTGGCCATGAACATGAAGTTGTAGGAGTCGCCGTCGACAGCGGAGATCTTGATCTCGGCGGGCAGGTTGGTGCCGGTGTTCACTTCGTCCCACATGTTGAGGGGCGCCATCTGGCTGTAGCGCAGGTTCGACGTGGCGTACGTGTCGAAGATGCCGTTCGCGATGTGGCGTTCGTCGTTGCCACCGGTCGTCACGACGAACTGGCCCTTCTTGCCCTTCACGATCGCAGTGCCGGTGTCCTGGCAGCCGGGCAGCACGCCACCGGCCGCAATGGCGGCATTCTTGAGGAGCTCGGTGGCGACGAAGCGGTCGTTGTCGGACGCCTCGGTGTCGTCGAGGATGTTGGCGAGTTGTTGCAGATGTCCGGGCCGCAGGAAGTGCGCGATGTCGCGCATGGCGGTGGCGGTGATCATCGACAACACCTCGGGCTCGACCCGCAGGAACTGCTCGCCGCCCCCTTGGAAGGTGGAGACTCCGTCGGTGCTCAGGAGCCGGTAGGGGGTGCTCTCGGAAAGGTCGGTGTGACCGAGGGGAAGGATCTCGGAGTACTCGAAGTCAGCCATACGAGAAACGTAGTTCCGGAACTCGTGGTGGCCGGAAGTCTGTGTGGGCAAGTCAGACGACCCGGCGGTACTTCCGGATGGCGAGTGTGCCGAAGACCAGCGTCAATCCGACGATCCACGCCAAGGCTTTCAGGACCAGCGAGGCAGTCGATTCGGTCAACCCGAGCAACTGCGCCTGCTGTTCGTTGAGGATGAGTCGTCGACTGGCGGTGATGATCGCCGACAGTGGTTGATTGCGGGCCCAGGGCTGCAACCAACCTGGCATGGTGCGCACGTCGACGAAGGCGGCGGACGCGAACACCAGGGGGGCCATGATCGGGAACGATGCAGCCTGGGTGGTTTCGGCGTTCTTGAGCGTGAGTCCAATGAGGCCGAACAACCAGCTCAGCGCGAACCCGAATCCCAGGAGCAACAACATGGCGACCAGGAACTTCGGCACTCCGGCATGG
This sequence comes from Acidimicrobiales bacterium, assembly GCA_038245795.1. Lineage (GTDB taxonomy): Bacteria > Actinomycetota > Acidimicrobiia > Acidimicrobiales > Microtrichaceae > JBBRSC01. The sequence continues at coordinate 1,326 of JBBRSC010000142.1, read as the reverse complement.
ATACGGAACCCGACGAGTACGCCGACAGCGACCATCAGCGATTGCACAAAAACGTTGCGGACGACGTCCGCAGTGGTGCGGCCGACGAGCACAGCTGACGGCGCCATGGGCAGTGAACGGAACCGGTCGATCAGACCTTTCGACAGGTCTTCGCTGAGACCAATGCCGGTGCCGATGGCGCCGAAAGCCACGGTCTGGGCGAAGATTCCGGGCATCAGGAAATCGACGTAGGGGACACCGGGGATGCCGTAGGCGCCGCCGAAGACATAGCGGAACATGAGCACGAAGATGATCGGCTGGATCGTCGCGAACACCAACAGCTGCGGCACCCGAGCGATGGTGATGAGGTTTCGTTGGGTGATGGTGATGGCGTCGGCGACGATCCGCGGTTTGTTCACATCGACAGTCGGCAGCGGCGATGCGACGGAGCGGGGCTCTGAAGTGGAAGCCGTGGCGGGGTTGATGGCGGGATTGGTGGTGCCAGCGCTCATGATGTTGCTGCTCCTGTGAGTCGAAGGAAGACGTCGTCGAGGGAGGGCTCTCGCACGACAACGTTGCGGGCGGAGATTCCGGCGGCGTCGAGCGCACGCACGGTGGCGAAGAGGGCATCGCTCCCGTGGTCGACCTGGAGCGACACGGTGGTGGTGAGCACCGATGCTTCGCCGACCGAGGCCAGCACCGGTTTGGCCCGTTCGGCCTGTTCGTTGTCCGCAAAGTCGACTTCTACGATGGTCTGGCCAAGTGAACTCTTGAGTTCTGCCGCGGTGCCTTCGGCGATGATGCCGCCCTTGTCGATCACAATGATGCGGTCGGCGAGGCGATCGGCTTCCTCGAGGTACTGCGTCGTCAGCAGCACGGTGGTGCCGCCTGCTACGAGGTCCTCGATGACGGACCACAGGTCATTGCGCGAGGCGGGATCGAGCCCCGTCGTGGGCTCGTCGAGGAAGAGCACCGGCGGTTCGTGGACCAGCGCGGCGCCGAGGTCCAGTCGTCGACGCATACCACCCGAATAGGTCCGGACCGGTCGATCGGCAGCATCGGTGAGCTTGAAGCGTTCGAGGAGCGCGTTGACCCGGGGAGCGATCTGTTCCTTCGGGATATGGGTCAGCTTGGCGACCATGCGGAGGTTTTCGCGACCCGTGAGGTTCTCGTCGACGGCCGCGTACTGGCCTGCGAGACCGATGACCGAGCGCACCGCCATGGGGTCGGCCGTGACGTCGATCCCAGCGACGCGCAACTCGCCCCCGTCGGGGCGGAGGAGGGTGGTCAACATCCGGACGATCGTGGTTTTGCCGGCGCCGTTGGGCCCGAGCAGTCCGAGCACGG
>JBBRSC010000141.1:0-8712 GCA_038245795.1 Acidimicrobiales bacterium | reverse complement strand
GGACACCCCGATGGCCTGGTCGGGCAACGGGGTTGCCTGGATCCTGAACTTCCTCACGGAGCCGTCCTTCACCACCCGTTCGTGTTCGTCGATCTCCACTGGTTCGCCAGTCGTGATGGCAACGGTGAAGGCATCCAACATGACCGTGTCGACCTTCGAATCAGCGGTGAGCGATGGCCGCCATTCGAGGAGACGCTCGAGTGGGACAGCCGCCTGCTCGCACGCGGCTTTGTTGGCGGCGAGATAGCGGAAGGACATGGGGTCGGACAGATCGTCGAGGCGGAGGATATGGAGGGCGAGCGGCAGATCAGCCACGAAGGCGCCGAGCTGTTGGACCTGTTGTTCGGCGTCTCGTCGCGCGGTGATGTCGATCATCACCCCGCGGCTCCCAACGACGGAGCCGTCTGCCCCGGTGTGGACCCGCACCAGTTCGAGGATCCAACGGATCTCGCCCGACCCGGTCCGGACTCGGTACTCCAGATCGTGGTTGCTTCCGGCCGCGAACTCTGAGCGGCTCTGCTCGATCACGCCCCAATCCGACGGGTGAACGATGGTTTCCCAGAAGCCGGGGGTGCACCATTGTGCTTTCGAATAGCCCAGGACTGCCGCCACCTGTTCGTTGACGTAGGTCACGGGCTCGCGGACACCAGAGGATTCCCAGACCACCATGTCGAGTTGCTCGAGAAGATCGCTGAAGCGCTGCCGAAGGGATCGTTCCTGATCCGCAACCAGTCCGATGATGACGATCGTGGACGCCGAACAGATCAGCCAGATCGCATATGCCGGAGCCCACGAAGGTGGATCGCGCCAGAGGCAGATCGCCAGGTAGGGCCCGGAGAAGACGCCGACCAACCGCCACGACATCCGTGTGGGGTACCCGATCACGAGGAGCGAAACAGTGAGCGCCAGGATGATCAAGACCCACGAGAAGGCGGTGGGAAGCACCACGCCGACGAGCGCCCCGAAGCCGTAGTCGGACCAGGCGACCGCCTGGGGCAACGTGCCGGTCCGCTTGACGATCTGGAATAGCACCAGGTTCTGGATTGCCGACGAGACTGCGAAGCCCACGGCGAACCAGCCACGATTCGAACCGAATTCGGGGAGGGCCGCCAGGATGACGCACAGACAGACCGCCGAGACGCAGCGACCGAAGAGCACACGGATCCAGAATGCCTCGCGCGAGCCGTCGCCCCCGAGAGTGGGGGTCCCGGCGGGTTCGGGCCCGTCAACGCGCGAAGGGAACTTCATCATCCGGCTTCCCCATCGGCCGAACCCAGCTCGGAACTGAGAAGTCGTCGGGACTATCCTGCGAGCTCATGACAGTCCACGATCGCCCGTTCGGCCGGTATCTCGAAGATTTCATCCCCGGTGACATCTACAAGCACTGGCCCGGCAAGACCATCACCGAGTACGACGACCATCTCTTCTGCATGATCACGATGAACCATCATCCGTTGCATATCAACGCGTGGTTCGCGGAGAACGAGACGGTGCACGGTAAGAACGTTGTGGTCGGCAATCTCGTCTACAGCTTGGTGCTCGGAATGAGTGTTCCTGATGTCTCCGGTGCGGCTATTGCCAACCTCGAGATCGAGACCCTCCAGCACAAGAACCCGACCTTCCACGGCGACACCATCTATGCCGAGACGCTGGTTCTCGAGACGCGGGAATCATCCAAGGGCGATCGCGGCATCGTGACCGTCGAGACCAAGGGCTTCAATCAGCATGGTGTCGAGGTGTGCTACTTCAAGCGCAAGGTGATGGTCTGGAAAGCTGATGCCGCGCCGACCCGCAAACGCCCCTACGGCGACGACATCTGGGAGTCGTGACCCGAACCCCCCGGCCTGCCCAGGACGAGGTCGGGGCGGTGCTGGCATGGGGTGATGTCACCCGGCGGGATCTTCCGTGGCGTCGAACGCGTGATCCGTGGGCGGTGCTCGTCAGCGAGGTGATGCTGGCGCAGACCCAGGTCGCGCGCGTTGAGCCCCGGTGGCGCGACTTCCTGAGCCGATGGCCCACACCCGGCGCGCTGGTAGCGGTCTCGCTGGGGGACCTACTGATCTTCTGGAAGGGACTGGGATACCCGCGGAGGGCCGCACATCTTCAACGGGCCGCAACGTGCATCGAGTCCGATCATCACGGTCGAGTGCCCGATGACCTGACAGCACTCCTGGCGCTTCCCGGGGTCGGTCCGTATACGGCACGGGCGGTTCTGGTCTTCGCCTTCGAGTCCGACGTCGGCGTTGTGGATACCAACATTGCGCGGGTCCTGGCCCGCTACGCCGGTCGACCGCTCACGGGTCGCGAGGCCCAGGAGTACGCGGATGCTTGGGTTCCGTCCGGTCGGAGCTGGGAGTGGAACCAGACGTTGATGGATGTCGGTGCGATGCTCTGCCGACCAACACATCCTGGCTGCGAGGATTGCCCCCTGGCGCCGACCTGCGCGTGGAATGCGACGGGTGGTTCCCAACCCGATCCTGCCGTTGGGTCCGCGGGGGTGAGTACCCGGCAGGCCAGATTCGAGGGGTCGGATCGCCAGGGGCGGGGTCGCATTCTGGGGCATCTGTCTCAGGGTTCCGCGACAACTGATCAGCTGATCAACGCTACGGGATGGTCCGACGACCGGGCCCGTTTCATCCGGGCGATCGAGGGGCTGTGTCGCGACGGCCTCGTTGTCGAGACCAGCGGGAGATACGGGCTTCCTCACTGAGATCGAATGGTCGTCTGATATGACCTGTTCGGCCCGCCGCAGGATTTCTCCAGATTGGTACGGAGCGGCCGAAGTACTTCTCATGCCACCGGTCCGACCCCTCGACTTCTCCGAGGCGTCGCGCTATCTCTTGGGTCGCCTGCGGACGGAGTTCGGGATGGCCATGTGGATGGTCAGTCGGGCGCGTGGCGATGAGCTGACGGTGTTGGTCACCGTCGGCGAGGGGATTGCTGTCGCCGAGGGTGACGTGCTCGCATGGACCGACACGTTGTGCGCTCCGATGGTCGAAGGAACCGCGCCGAACGTTGCGGTGGATACCCAGGCCGTCGAGGCACTGCGCACCGCACCAGCAACGGTCGCGCTCGGGATCAGGAGCTTCGTCGGTGTGCCATTGGTCGGCCCCTCGGGTGAGCTGTTCGGGACACTGTGTGCCGTCGATCTATCACCGCAGTCGGATGCGCTCCACCGAGCGTTGGGTCCGGCGCAGTTGACGGCCACGATGCTCTCGTCGATTCTCGCCGCCGAACTCGGTGGCGAAGCCGATCGCCGTAAGCGCGAGCGAGCGGAACTGGAATCCATGCTGGATCCACTCTGTGGAGTCCTCGATCGACGCGGTTGGGATCTCGTACTCGAGGTGGAAGGAACGCGCTGCGATCGGTACGGCGACACTGCCGCCGTGGTGATCGTCGACCTTGACGGCATGAGTCGATTCAACGCCACCTATGGGCACATCGCCGGCGACGCCATGCTCCAACTCTGCGCCGAAACGCTGATCGAAGTGGTTCGCGAAACCGATGTCGTGGCGCGCCTCAATGGTGATTCATTCGGCGTCGTGGCCCCCGACTTCGATGAATCAACAGTTGCCGTACTCGTCGACCGCCTCATGGCGGCCTTGTTGGATCGCGGGATCGTGGCGTCGATGGGCGGTGCGAGCCGGCGGCCGGAACACCAATCACTGCACGACACCTGGAGCGAGGCGGAGTCGTCGATGACCGCCAACAAGCGGGCACGGCGATTGATGCGTTCGACGCTCGGTCAATCGTCAGTCATCTTCGGTGGTCAACGATCGGGGGCGACGCGGGCCTGGGAAGGCATCACGCCTGAGGCGATTCTGGCAGCCGTTGAACACGACGAACTCCGCCTCTTCGTGCAACCGAAGGTGTCGCTGATCGACAACAGCATCGTCGGAGCGGAGGCGCTCGTCCGCTGGCAGCATCCTCAACGGGGGTTGATCGGGCCGAACGAGTTCCTGGCCGTTGCTGAAGGGTCTGGTGTGGTCAGCCAACTCGGTGCATGGATGGCCCAGCGATCACTGCAGTTCGCCCATCTTCGGATGGCGAAGGGTGACGGCAACTTCTGTACCGCCGTCAATGCGTCGATCCGCCAACTCGACGACCCGAGTTTCGGCCTCGACATTCTGGAGTGCCTCGAGCGATTCGACGTGCCGGGTCACCACCTCTGTGTGGAGATCACCGAAACACTTCCCGTCGACGACGCCGCGGTGATGTTGGAGAACCTTCACCTGCTCCGGGATGTCGGCGTGTTGGTGGCACTCGACGATTTCGGAACCCGGTACGCAACGCTCGAGACCCTGATGAACTATCCGATCGACGTGATCAAGATCGACCGTGTCTTCGTCGACCACATCGATGCGAATCCTCAGGCCCGAGGCATTGTCGCGGGCATCATCGACATTGCAGCGAGGTCCGGTCGGTCGGTCATTGCCGAGGGCGTCGAGCGCATCGAGGAAGCCAACGTCCTGCGAGATTTGGGGTGTCCCGAAGCTCAGGGGTACCTGTTCTCGCGTCCCATTCCGGCGAGCGAGTTCATGACGGTGTTTCCAGTGCTGCGGCCCCAGCAGACGGGGGCCGACCTCAACGGGTCGAGACGAATCTGATGATCTGATCGTTGACCACGTCGGGGCGTTCCAAGTGGAGAAAGTGCCCGGCCCCTTCGATCATCAGGAACTCCGAGTCGTCGCCCAGGTGCAGTGGGGTCTGCTCGGCCAACGAGGCGCCCATGCAACCGTCGTTGCGACCGTGAAGGACCATCATCGGCATCCGTGGCATCTCCAGCGTCTTCGACTGGGCGTCGGCCAATTCGGGGTCCTGAAGCTCCGGCTGGAGGGTATGTCGGTAGTAGCTCAACGCCGCAGTGAGGTGATCGGGCGTTGCCATCGAGTCGATGAAGTGTTGGACATCGGTTGCGCCGTCGAAACCCGGCGACCAGTCCGACCAGAGCCGTTTGATGAACTCGAAATCGTTCATGCCGACCACGAGGTCCGACAGGGCGTTGAGTTGAAAGAACATGTACCAGCTGCGGCGTAGTTGTTCATAGTCGAAGAAGCCCTGGGCGGTGACCGGGCCGGGCGGCAGGGCCATGGCCACCAGTCGACGCCACCGTTCGGGCTCGAGGCCCGCCGCCGCGTACACGCCCATTGCACCCCAGTCGTGACCGATGAGCACGGCGTCGCCGTCGCCTCCGAGCGCCGTGTGGAGTTCGTTCGCATCGACGCCCAAGACGCCGCATTGGTAGCGGCCGTCGGATGCGAGGCTCGTTGGGGAGTAGCCGCGATTGAACGGCGCGACGGCGTGGAAGCCTGCCTCGGCCAAGCGGGGGAGGAGATACCGCCACGTGTGGGCAGAATCCGGATAGCCGTGCAGGCAGAGCGCGAGCGGTCCCTCGCCGGCTTCGAGATAGGCGAAGTCGATGCCGTTGGCGGTGACGTGGTTCATCATTCGCGGGACTTTAGGAGTCTTTCGTCACACCGCGGCACGGACAGTGCGGAGACTTCGGTCACAGAACGTGGCGCACGATTCGGCGTGGGCGTACAGTCTTGAATTCTGAGCCGGGGGGCCATTGTGGACGTCACCTTCTATGGAGTTCGAGGTTCGACGCCCTGCGCGTGCGATTCGAATCGGCGCTACGGCGGAAACACCTCATGTGTCGTTCTCGAGACCCCAGGCGAGGTGCCGGTGGTCCTCGACATGGGCACCGGTCTGCGAATGTGGGGCCTCGGGTTGCCGCTTGACGGATCGTTCCGGGGGATTGCGCTGGTGTCGCATCTGCACTGGGACCACATCCAGGGCCTTCCCTTCTTTGGTCCGGTCAACGTGGCAGGAGCAGAGTTCGAGATCGTTGCGCCGGCCCAAGAGGAGGGATCACTGCCCGACGTGATCGGCGGATTCTTCCGTCCGCCGTACTTCCCCGTCACCATCGATGCGTTGGCTGGGTCGTTCACCTACACCGAAGTTGTGGAGGAGACGATCGAACGTGGCGGCTGGAGGATCACCAGCGCCTCGGTCCCCCACGTCGGCCTCACCCTGGGCTTCCGGGTGGAACATGGCGGTGTGTCGGTTGCCTACGTACCTGATCATCAACAGCCCAGCTGTGGATCCACGTCGGTCTCCGAGGCGGTGTTGGCACTGAGCGACGGCGTCGACCTCCTCATCCACGATGCGCAGTACACCGATGTCGAGTTCGCCCAAAAGTTCAACTGGGGTCACTGCACCATCGACTATGCGCTCGAGGTCGCCCGACAGAGTGGGGCGCGCCGGTTGGCGTTGTTCCATCACGATCCCCTCCACGACGATGACCAACTCGATGCGTTGGCGTCGCACGCCGCCCGATCGGGCGCGTCGATCGGGCTCACCGAAGTGATGGCGGCATCGGAAGGGCTGCGGGTGTCCCTGGCGCCGATCAGTGCCAGCACCGCGCCGACCGCCTGACTTCGGCGACAGGTGGCGAAGTTCGCATCCGGGAGGACCGGCATTGCTCTGCCCGGGTAGGGTCAGCGCCCGTGACTGACACCATTGACATCGATCCGGCGGACTTCCGACGCGTCCTCGGGTACTACCCGACTGGCGTCACCGTGGTCGCCACCCATCACGAGGGAGCCACCGCCGGACTCGCGATCGGATCGTTCTTCTCGATTTCGCTGGACCCGCCGCTGATCGGTTTCTGCGTGGGCCGACAGAGCAACTCCTGGGCGGCGATTCGCGACGTCGGTCACTTCGTTGTCAACGTGTTGTGCGACAGCCAAGGCGATCTGTCCGGGGTCTTCGCCGGCAAAGCAGAGAACAAGTTCGAAGGTGTCGCATGGACGCCGGGACCGTCTCACGGCTCGCCCAGGATCGACGGGGCGTTGGCGCACATCGACTGCTCCCTCGAGACCGAATTCGATGGTGGCGATCACGTGATCGTGGTGGCCCGGGTGCATGCCCTCGACGTCAGTGCGCTCCCCGATGCCGGTCCACTGCTGTTCTATAAAGGCGCCTACGGCTGCTTCCGAGCGATCGACTGACCGGGCGCAGTCATGGCGATCTATGCCCTCGGGAGTCAGATCCCCGACATCCACCCCGACGCATACATCCATCCCGACGCCGTCATCATCGGCTCGGTGGTCATCGGCGCCCACTCGTCGGTCTGGCCGACCGCAGTGATGCGGGGAGATGACGGCTTCATTTACGTCGGCGAGCGGTGCTCGATCCAGGACGGAACCATCATTCACACGACGCCGCACGCGCCGACGACAATCGGTAACAACGTGACGGTCGGCCACAACGTGCATCTCGAAGGTTGCATCATCAAGGACGGGGCGTTGATCGGGAGCGGTTCCGTCGTCCTTCATCAAGCGGTCGTCGGCGAGGACGCCATCGTCGGCGCCAACGCCATGGTCCCGAATCGCAAGCAGATACCGGCTCGGGCACGGGCGCTCGGGGTGCCAGTGACGATTGTCGAAGACGTTGTCGAACCCGGGTGGTTTGCGCTCGGCGTGGAGAGTTACGTTCAGCGCGCCGTTCGCTACCGGGACGAACTCCGCCGCATCGACTGACTCTGCCCGGCTGGCGCTGCGTCTGATCCTCGTTGTGGGATTGATCTACTCAGTCAGGCGGGGGAGTGTTGAGCGCTGGCCGAACGTCGGTGAGACCGAAGTCGCGGCCCACGAACAGCAGCGTGTCATCCTGAGAAATCGCCAAGGCGTAGGAAAAGCAGTCACCGTAGTTGAGCCCCGCTGGATGGCGACCCTTACCGAATCGACGCCATCCCTCAATCGCCAATTGTGCGACCTCGGGAGTTACGGCTTCGACCGCAATCTCCATCCGTCGCATGAGTGCTTCGACGATCAGGACGCCCTCCGCACCCGATCGGCTCTCCACCACCATCAGGAGCTCGACGTGGTTCGCTGCCGAGACGACGGTTCGGGCGGACGTTCGAAGAAGTGTGTCGATCACGCCGGCTTCGGGTTCGCCGAGCAACAACGCAACGATGGCTGAGGTATCGACGACCATCAGGCGGGCAGGCCGTGCTCGTCGTATCCGATCAGCTCATCCGGAGGGCGAGCGTCGAGCACCTTCAACCGACCAAAGTCTGCCGCCAGGTCCATGGCGGATCGGCGACGACGGTGGGCCAATCGCTCGGCGTTGAGGCGCTCTTTGATGGCCATCGTGACGGCTTCGGTGATGGATTCGCCGGTGAGGTCGGCCAGCTCCCGTGCCATTCGATCGGCGTTGTCGCTCTTAATGCTCAGGGCCATTCGACAATTCTTTCTCGAATAGTGGCTTTCTAGAACCTGTCCTGAGGGGCGCTGCCCCGCTCCTGCTCAAGCTCCCCCGAACTGTGAACGCTGAACCACCGTGTAGGTGGTCCAGCGTTCACAGTTCGGGTTGGGTGGCGTTGCCGGCGCCGTGCCACTCACAGTCGGCGTTCCGCACTCGTCGCAGAAATTCGATGTCGGGTTCAGCGGCTTGTCGCACGAACCGCAGCGCAGGATCAGCCGTGACCCACACTCGGCACAGAAGCGCGCCGTGGGGCGGTTGAGGCGCCACACTGTCCGCAATCCTTGACGACATAACCTCTTTGGGCTCACGCAACCGATGTCAGTGGATTGCGCGAGATCCTACTGCTAGCGCCGATTTGGTGGTCTACCTATTGCGCTGGCGGCGAGCTATGCCCGGCTGGCGGCGAGCCAGTGGGGAACGCCGGTGACCGGGAGGTTCCGC
>JBBRSC010000140.1:0-8729 GCA_038245795.1 Acidimicrobiales bacterium | reverse complement strand
CGCCCGACTGCCTCGGCGATCCAGAGGGCCCCGAATCCGAGGTCCTCGACCAGCTGGGCTGCGGCCCGAGCATCGGGTGAGGCCAAAGCGTCCACCATTCCGTACCAGATGCCGTAGCGGCCGATGTTGACGCGGGGAAATGACATGCGGGGGGTGCTCCTCGAGAGTGGGGATTCCAGTGTGACTGGGCGGACGACTGGCGCTGATCATACGAACTCGCGTCACGAGGGTTGTCGTCGGTACGGTTCGTTGATGTCGATCATGGTGGTGCCCCAGGGCGCCTTCGATCTCCGTCGTCCAGATACCGCAGCAAACTCGTCGTTGCGGGCCTGGGACGGAGCGGACGAGTACGCGCTGTCGGAAGTGGCCGAGCTCGACGTGACAACGGGCAACCACACGGTCGTCGTGAACGACGGGTATGGAGCGTTGACCGTCGCGCTGGGGGCGGTCCGTGGTTCGAGCCTCTGGTCGTGGAGCGATTCGTACCTCGCGCATGCGGCGGCCCGCGCCAATCAGTACCGAGCCGCAGAAGGCGATGCCGACCGTTTGGTGGCGGATGCGGCCCAGCTCCCGGACCGCATCGATCTCCTGATCGTCAAGGTGCCGAAGGATCTGGCGACGCTCGAGTATCAACTCGCGGTCCTGGCCGCTCGCGTGCACCCGGACACGGTCGTGATCGGGGCCGGAATGACAAAGCACATCCACAACTCGACGATCGAGATTTTCGAGCGGCTGATCGGACCCACCACGACGTCGCGGGCACGGAAGAAAGCGCGTCTGATCCGCAGTGTTGTGGACCGCGATCGCTCAGCCGCGGGGTCCGCGATGTTGTCGAGGGAGGTTTCCGGGGTGTCGTTCCACCTGTCGAGTGGCCAACTGATTGTGGGCGGACCGGGAGTGTTCGGATCGGAACAGCTCGACCGTGGAACTCGGGTGCTGTTGGATCATCTGCGGCTGGATCGGGGAGTGCACTCGATAGTGGACCTCGCTTGCGGCACCGGAGTGCTGGGCATGATGGCGGGCCAGCTGTGCCCTGATGCCGAGGTGACGTTCGTGGACGAGTCGTACTCGGCGCTTCTGGCCGCTCGGTCAACGTGGGCGGTCAACAATGGCCCCGATCGGACGGCAACGTTCCTCTGGGCTGATGGCCTTCGAGCCAGCGCTGGTTCCGGAGCGGAATTCCCGGCCCTGCCACTCCCGGGTTCGATCGATGTCGTGGTGTGCAATCCGCCCTTCCATGTCGGCAACCACATGGGTGACGACATGGCGATCCAGATGTTCCGGGATGCGGTGCGAGTGCTTCGCTCCGGCGGGGAGCTCTGGGTGGTCGGCCATCGTCACCTCGGCTATCACGCTCGTTTGGCCAAACGGTTTGCGACGTGTGAGGTGGTGTCGGGAGATCCGAAGTTCGTGGTGTGCCGCGCTGTCGCGATCTGACGGTGGCGGTCGGTCGCCGGCGAAGTCCCCTCACCCGCCGAAGGCAGCCGTGATGGTCAGGGGTGGTGCGATTCCGGGACGGAGGTCGCCGGAATCGATTGGGGTACCCCAGCTCGTGATCAACGGGACGTACCCGCCCCAGTGCTCGCCTTCGAGGTCATCCGGTTCGTCGACGGGTCCACCGTTGCGGATCTTGGCGGATGCTTCGGTGAGCGGCACGGCAATGATGAGCGTCTTGCGGATGTCGATGTCGGAGGGTGGCCGCCCAGCCGACCAGTTGTCGACAACGTGGTCGCTGATCAGGCGGAGCGCCATGACTCGCTCGTCGGGTTCGTCGACGACCCGCGCGCTCCCACGAACGACGACGCAGCGGTAGTTCATGGAGTTGTGGAATGGGGTCCGGGCGAACACGAGCGCGTCGAGCAGGGTCACGGTGATGCAGACCTCTTGGCTGCGAGCAGATCGGAGCAGCGCGTTGGCGGCGGCGCCGTGGACATAGATGGTGTCCTCAGTGATGCCGTAAGCCATGGGCAACACCAGGGGTCCGTCCTCGGTGCTCACCCCGACGTGTGCTGCCAGGCCGGCCGCCAGGATCTCACGGATGACGGCGGGATCGTGGCTGCCCCGGTGGACGCCGCGTCGCAGCTGGACTCGATCAGTGGCCGGCTCGTGTTCGGAGGACATGGGAGCAGTTTGTCGCGCATGCGCTCCGGGATCGACGGAGTTACCGTTCAGTGCAGGTCGGAGCGGGCCCGTTCGAGGAAGCGCTGAACAGCTCGCGATGACTCGAGACGCCAGAGGTGGAGGGCATCGTTCGACGGGTCGGTGCCGGTGTCGGTGTCGGTGTCGGTCGTCGAAACCGCCTCGATGATCGGAGTGAGCGCCTCGAGTTGGGCATCGATCATCTCCCGACGGTCGACCCCGAGTCGCTCGGCCAGCGTCAGCTTCACCAGGAACTCCGTTCGCACGTCGCGCAGATGTCGGACAGGAGTGCGAACCCACTTCTTCACGACGCGCCGGCCAGCAGGGGTGGTTGCCAGCAAGGTTCGCTCGGGTCCCGCTCCTGGCTCATTTCCCGAGCGACTGACGAGATCGAGAGCGATGAGACGATCGATGGCCCGGTACGTGAGCGCCCGGGAGAGCGACCAGACTCGTCCGAGATCGCCGCTCGGTGAGAGGTCGCGGACCAGTGCCCAACCGTGACGGTGACCGCTGGCGATGAGACCCAGGCAGGTGCCCTCTGCCAACGTGATACCGTCGACCCCGATAGTCACTTTCTGACTAGTAGCCGTCACGGGAGAACCTCATGAAGCGTGCCGTAGCACCAAGAGTTGTGGCGGTCCTGATGATCGCATTGGCGGCCACCTCGTGCGGCAAGGACACGTCGACCACGGCTCCTGCGATCTCGGCGTCCGACAGCTTGTCCGGCGCTCTCACCGTGTTCGCCGCCTCGTCTCTGACTGAGTCGTTCGGAGAGATCATTGCGGCCTTCGAGAAGGCGCATCCGGCGGTGAAGGTGACCATGAACTTCGGAGCATCGTCGGCGTTGGTCAAGCAGGTCCAGGATGGCGCACCGGTTGATCTGGTTGCCACCGCCGACACCGCAAATCTGCAGAAGCTGACCGACGCAACGTTGGTGGGCGACCCGACGATCTTCGCCAAGAACCGACTCGAGATCATGGTCCCGCCCAGCAATCCGGCAGGCATCGCTTCGCTGGCGGATCTGGCAAAGCCGTCGGTGAAGGTTGCCCTGTGCTCCGAGCAGGTTCCATGCGGCAAGTTCGCGAAACAGATCCTCGTAACGGCCGGTCTGACCGTCACCCCGGTGACACTCGAGGAGAACGTCAAGGGTGTCGTGACGAAGGTGACGCTTGGCGAGGTCGACGCTGGAATCGTGTACGTCACCGACGTACTGGCAGCGGGACCGAAGGCGGTCGGTGTGGTGATTCCAGCCGAGCAGAACGCCGTGGCGTCGTACCCGCTGGCTATTGCGACCGGCGCACCGAACAAGGCGGCGGCGAGCGCCTTCGCGGCATTCGTCAGCTCGGCTGATGGGCAGAAGATCCTTGGCAATCGAGGCTTCACCGCTCCCTGAATGGCTCATCGCGGGTAGGTCTCCACTTCGGTCGCCTTCACGCTCAACCAGATCTGTTCACCCGGTCGTGCCGCCAGCTGCGTCGCCGCGATCGCGGTGATCTCGGCGGTGAGCGCAATCGGGCCATCAACGCGAACACGAGCACGGTCCCGCTCCAGGTCGACGTCAACAACGGTCCCCTCCCACACGTTTCTCGGGCTGCCTTCGGGTCGCGAGCGATGCAGCGCCACCGACCGTGGGTGCACCAATACGAAGACCTCACCGGTAGTCGCTGAGGCGCTCACGATGCGGCGCCCGTCGGTCAGCTCAACGGACTGATCGGTGGCGCGACCCTCGAAGAGGTTCACGCCGATGAGATCAGCGACGTAGCGCGTTCTCGGCTGCGCTGCGACGTCAGCCAGGACGCCCGATTGACTGATCAGTCCGTCCTCGAGGATCACGACTCGCTCAGCGAGCGCGAACGCATCAACCGGATCGTGGGTCACCAGGATGCGAGTGCCATCGACGGCCTGGAGCTGCTCCCGCACGGCGCGCCGGATCTCCACCTTCGTCGTGACGTCGAGTGCCGCCAATGGTTCGTCCAGCAACATCAACGACGGTTCGGTCACCAGCGCACGAGCGAGAGCCACCTGTTGGGATTGGCCGCCCGACAGCGCTGCGGGTCGAGCCGCGGCGAGCGTCGACAGGTTGAGTCGTTCCAACATCGATGCAGCTCTCGTTCGAGCATCGGACTTGGTGGCGCCCCGAGAGCGCAATCCGAAGGCAACGTTCTCGAGGACCGTCAGCGTTGGGAACAGCAGGTCATCCTGGAACACGACGCCGATGTGGCGATGTCGGGGCTCGATGAAGATGCGGGCGGCCGGGTCATCGAGGACCGTGCCGTCGAGTTCGAGTCGTCCTGAGTCGATGCGCTCCAGCCCGGCGAGGCACCGCAACAGCGTGGACTTTCCGGCGCCGTTGGGGCCGAGGATGGCGATCGTTTCGCCACGGCGTGCGTCGAGTTCCACGCGGAGATCCAACGATCCTCTGACTACGGCGAGGTGCGCCAAGAGCGTCACGAGATTCCACCCGTCAAGGCGCCGAGCCAGCGCGATCGCAATCCGAAAATGACGCCGAAGGAGATGACGACCAGGATCAGGCTGAGCATGATTGCGGCATCGGGGTTGGTCTCCAGCGCCAGGTATACAGCGAGTGGGATGGTCTGGGTGCGCCCGGGGTAGTTCCCCGCGAATGTGATGGTCGCTCCGAACTCGCCGAGCGCTCGTGCCCATGCGAGGACCGCACCGGCAGCCATCGACGGCGCGATAGCCGGGAGCGTCACCCGTCGGAACGTGATCCAGCGGCTGGCACCGAGAGTGAACGCGGCTTCCTCGAGGCGGCGGTCTGCTGTGCGGAACGCTCCCTCCAACGTGATCACCAGGAACGGCATCGCCACAAAGGTCTCAGCCAGGATCACGCCGGCGGTGCTGAAGGGGAGCTGGATGCCGAACCAGTCGTCGAGCGATCGACCGATGATCCCGTTTCGTCCGAACGCCAGGAGGAGTGCCACACCGCTCACCACCGGCGGGAGCACCATCGACAGGGTCGTGAGCGTTCTCACGACTCGACTTCCGGGGAACTCGACGCGGGCGAGTACCCATGCGAGCGGCGTCCCGAAGACGACCGCCAGGACCGTGGCGGCAAGTGAACACACGAGGGAGAGGCGGAGGGCGGTGCGGACCTCAGGGCTCGAGAGAAGCTCCCATGCCGATGACCATGGGGCCCTGATGGCGAGTGCGGTCAACGGAGCGGCGAAGAAGATGACGGCGATGGCGGCGAGGATCACGACAATCGCGGGGGGTCGCTCGCGTTCGACGGTCACGTCAGAAGGCTAGTCAGCGAGTGACTATCTCGCTCGTTGGAGGTCGGGTGTTGTCCCGACTACTCGGTGCGCTGGCTGGCGGCGTCCCTGATGAGCTCGAAGACCCGGCGGCCGTCTTCGATACTGTCGAACTGAGGACGCTGGGCCTGCGAGCGTTGCGAGAAGGACAGGCCAGGTTGGCTTCCCAAGGGCGTGATGGTGATGGGCCCAAACAGGATCGTGGCTCGACCGTGTGAACGTTCCTTCAGTTCGAGTGATCCCAGCTGATCCAGATTGGTCGACGACATCGCCAGTCGACGCCCTCGTCGAATGATGATGAGCCGCTGGCTGGTGACGCCGTAGACGGTGCGTCTACGAGTTGCGGAGTCCCAGTAGAAGCGTCCGAAGATCCCAAAGAGCCCAATGATCAGGAAGGGCAGCCCGAGGAGCCCGACCCAACCATCGGAGCGTGTGACGGCCACCGTCCAGAAGATTGCGAAACCTCCCCACAAGATCGAAAACGGGATCATGAAGATGTCGGTCGCTCGCAGCCTGACACCCTGTCGGGGTTGCCCGGACCACAGGAGTTCCTCGTCTCGTGCGAGCTCCGGCCCGAGAGCGGCGGTGATGTCAGACGGTTCCACTCACTGAGTGTGCAACATGAACGGCCTAGATCGACGGAGGAGTGAGCCGACGGCCGTCCGGATGCAATGCGAAGCGCTCTTCTTCGTGACCATGGGTCGGGTCGTCGTCCGGCCACGGCCAACCACCGAAACCAGTGGATCGATAGTCGTCGAACGCCTGCCGGAGTTCATCCTGGGTGTTCATCACGAATGGCCCGTACTGCGCGACGGGTTCGCCGATTGGCCGAGCCTGCATGATCAGACAGCTCACTGCTCCCTCGGGAGCGGACAAGGCGACGTCGCTATCGCAGCGCACAACGGCACCGTATCCATCGCCCAGGAGTGTGCCATCGAGGGCGATCGTCGGGCCGTCGAACACGTAGATAGCGCGGGTGGTTTCGCTCCCGGCAGCCGCTGGCAGGGTCCACGATGCACCGGACTCGAGCTCGACGTGCCACAGGCCGACATCGTTGGCTGGGGTGGCCGCCCAAGAGTTCGGGGGTGGGGCCGGAGCAGCCACGGCGTCGAGTGTGCCGGCAAGAACGGTGACGTTGGCGGCCCGACCGGCGTCGTCGGTGTGGTGAATCCGCGGGATGTCCTCATTCCACAGCATCGAAAAATGGGGTTCGGCGAGCTTGTCGGTCGACGGTAGGTTCAACCAGATCTGGAACAGTTCCAACGGGTTGTCGCGATCGTCGTGGAGTAGCGGAAACATCTCCGAATGCACGATGCCCTTGCCCGCTGTGAGCCATTGCAGATCGCCGCCGCCGAAGCGGGCGCTGGCACCGAGTGAGTCCGAGTGGTCGATGTAGCCGGTCCTCACCCACGTGATGGTCTCGAATCCTCGATGGGGATGTCCCGGGAATCCGGGGATGCGATCACCGTGGTACATCCGCCAGTCGTCGAGGCCCTCGAAGTCCATGCCGATGTTTCGACCCTCGAGTGACGCAGCTGGGCCGAGCGCCCCATTTCCGACGGGGTAGGCGTCTCGATGGTGCACGCAAAACAGGAACGGATCGAACGTCGCCCACGGCATGCCGAGTGGGAACGAACGGACGATCACAGATGCCATGGGGAAATCGTAAACCGGCACGAGTAACTACAGTCGTCGACATGGCAGTGCCAGACACGGCGATGATGGAAGCACAAGGGCAATTCACCGAGTCGAGCCAAGCGATCAGCCGCGGTCAGCGACGGGTGCGGATTCTCTGGTTGGTACTCATAGCGATTGTGGCTGCGCTGTTCTGTATTCCCTACGCGGCGACTGACCTCGCCAACGGCGATCTCCTGTTGTCACCGGTGATGGCCACCCAGAAGCTCACGTTCTTCTTCTGGGATCAGAATCGTCTGGCGAACCTTGTACCTGCCCTGTCGTACGTAGTCCGAGACCCTTTCGCCAACGCCTACGTCCAAATGTTCATCACGGGCGCGTCATTCTTCGGGCTCTTGGTCTTCGTACAGCGGGCGGCGTTCGGACAAGCGGACGACGATCGCAACCAGTTCCTGCTCCCGGCGGCAACGCTCTGCGCGGTCGGGATCTTCCTTCTCGTCACCCAGGCCGTGGTGCCCTACACCTTCGGGTACGAGCAGCCGTACGGGACCTCGCTCTTTGCCTATCTGCTGGCGAGCTGGTTGCTTTTCAACCGATCGTCGCTGGTCATGCAGCTGCTCGGCGTTCCGGTCATGATCGTCGCACTGCTCGTCAACCCGGCAACCATCCTGTTCGCCGGGCTCGTCGTCCCGGTAGCGATCGCATACGGGAAGCTCCGGTCGGTGCCGGCCTATGTACTCTCGAACGCTGTTGCCGTAGTCGCGTCGGTACTCGCTTCGAAGTCATTCGGGACGCAAACGTCGGCCGAGTTCTACACAAAGATTGAAGCCGATGGCGCGCTCGAGAAATGGAAGACGGTGTGGTCCCACCTGTGGGTCGAGTTCCACCAGCGGTCCCTCGTCGCAGCACTCCTCCTGAGCGGCGTCGCGATCGCCCTGAACTGGAAGCGGCTCTCGAACACGGCGCGCCTCCTCGTGCTGCTGCTTCCACCATTCGCTATGTGCTGGACAGGGCTCTTCGGGTTGATTGCCTGGGTCCGGATGAACGGATATCACTTCAGGTATTTCGTGCCCGTTTACTTGGCCGTGCTGGCGCTGCTTCTCATCGGGGTCACCTCTGCGTTCGAGCTGGCACGCTCATGGGTTCCTCGGCTGGATAAAATTCTGGGGGTTGTCTATGCGGCTCCGTTGGCGGTGGCGCTCGGTGCGACCTTCGTGATGTGGACGCCACTTAGCGACTACCCCTCAGTCGCTCGGGTACAGGGCCAGATCGACTACGCCGAGAACAACGATGTCCGCTTTTTCGGAGGGAGCTTCATGTCGGTCTGGCCATCCGTTCTGGCGATCGAGGAGTCGGGCCGCGACGTGTTCGGAATCGCCCTCCGAGGCGTGGAGATGAGAGACGAGGTCAACGCCGAGGTCGACTCGCTCGTGAGGGCGGGCCAGCCCATCAAGCTGATGTGTGCGGACATCTCCCAGGTGGAATGCGTTGATTGGTTCCGGACCGTGACAGGGCGCGGCGGTTGGGAGGTTGTCGGCATCGCGAATTCTGAGCCGCTGGTGGTGATTGTGGCCGATGCCCGCAACTGAGTCCCGACATTGGTTGGCCGATTGAATGCAAGCGAAAACTAGTGTGAGGTCTCCTTCAATCCGAGGGGCCATCGAGCCGAGAATGTTCCCCTCG
>JBBRSC010000139.1:0-8773 GCA_038245795.1 Acidimicrobiales bacterium | reverse complement strand
TCCGCCCTGCTCGACGGCGGCTACAGCGCACGCATTCGGCCCGTCTGGAGCGAGGCGAAGAACTGGTTTCAGGCGCCTCGTCGAGCTACGACGCCTACAGCCGTGGCGATAGCCTGTTCATGCTCAGCGCAACCCCTAACACCCAGAAGAAAAAAACCCTGGCCGATGTTGAAGCCGGTATCTGGCGTCTGTTGAATGAGCTGAAAACCAAGCCACCGTCCAATGAAGAGCTGGAACGGGTTCGCGCGGGACTACTCGCTCACGAACCAGCGCGAGGACGAGTGGGCCGATCGGCCAGCTTTTGCCCGGGCGGTCATCGCGGCGGTGCGCTCGGCGGCGGGCCCCGACGCCATTGTGTCGTTGCGGCTGAGTTGCGATGAGCTGGCGCCCTGGGCGGGCATCACTCCCGATATGGCCACGGAGTTGGTCCTCGAGCTACTCGGGCCGGTCGAGGCCCCGGTTGTCGATGCCGTCACGGTGGTGCGCGGGTCGATCTATTCGATCTCGGCCACGCGACCCGACGGTCACACCGAGCCGGGTTTCAACCTCGAGCTCGTCGAGCAGATCCGCAACGCTGTCCGGACTGTCCACGGCGATCGGGTGCAGGTCATCGCGCAGGGATCGATCGTGGACATCGGCCAAGCAGAGTGGGCGGCCGGCGACGGTGATCGAAGCGACGCAGTCGAAATGACGCGTGCGCTCATTGCCGATGCCGAACTGGTGGCAAAGGCAACCGCTGGTGTGATCGACCAGATCCGGCCGTGCATCCTCTGCAATCAGACATGCCAGGTTCGGGACAATCGCAATCCGCCCATCGGATGTGTGGTCGATCCACGGTCCGGTCACGAGACCACCGAGGTTGATCCGCCGGCGGGTCCGCCCAAGCACGTCGTAGTCATCGGTGGCGGTATTGCTGGCATGGCCGCTGCGGCAGCCGCGGCGGAACGCGGTCACGACGTTGTCCTGTTCGAACGGACGGAAGCCCTTGGTGGCTCGGCTCGGATTGCGTCGCACGGTTTCGGGCGACGACGGTTCGAAGCCATCGTCGGGTGGCTCCAGGAAGAACTTCGACGACTGGGTGTGACGGTGAAGCTCGGATCGGACATCATCGCCGATGGTCTCCCGGAAGATCTCGACGTGGACGCGGTGGTGGTGGCGACGGGGTCGACCGATGGTGAACGCTCGTATTCGGTGACTCGGGCAGCGACGGTGATCTCGGCCCGTCAAGCGCTGGCAGGGGATGTACTCATCGATGGCCCGGTGCTCGTGTGGGATCCCATCGGCGGACCGATCGGTGTGTCGATCGCCGAGCGCTTGGCGCACGAGGGACATGTCGTGTCGCTCGCTACCCAAGACAACATCGTCGGCAACGAGCTGTCGCGTTCGGGCGACCTTGCGCCGGCCAACAGCCGTTTGGCGCAGGCAGGTGTGGTGATGCATCGCCGCTCGCTGTTGCGGGCGGTGAAGAAGGGCTCGGTCGAACTCGAGGATCGGTTCTCCGGTGAACGCAGCGTGGTCGCAGCGTCGATCGTCATCGATGCCGGACATCGTCTGCCCGATGAGACGGCCTACAGGATCCTGGAGGACAAGGCCGTCAGCGCCTCCGGCGAACCGACCTCGACTGATTGGACAGCAGGGACAGTTGTGGTGCGAGTTGGCGATTGCGTGGCCCCCCGAACGATCGCCGAAGCCTTCGTCGAAGCTCGTCGAGCGGTGCTGGCCATCGACGGCCACGGCGTCGTGTCTGATGGCGTGCCACTGGGGAATCTCGGAGTCCACTGATCTGGATCATGGCGGCCACGCCGGCCAGACTCGATGCGGTATCACAACCGAAACACCGGCCCGTTTCGTGACCAACATCAGCCCGTCGTAGCCTGGGATCATGTCCGAACGCTTGTTGTGGTCCCCGTTGCGATTGGGTCCGGTGACCGTTCGAAATCGGCTTGTCTTCAGCGCCCATCTCACCAACTACGCCACCCAGGACGGCATGCCATCGGAGCAACACGCCGAGTACTACGCGGCCCGCGCCGCCGGTGGCACCGGCCTGATCATCACCGAGGAACATTCAACGCATCCCACCGATTGGCCGTACGAGAAGCTGATCCACGGCTTCAATCCGAAGGTCATCGCCGGGTATCGCCGAATGACCGACGCCGTGCATCGCCATCGCACGCCGATCTTCGCTCAGATCAACCACAACGGCGGCCAGGCATCCTCGATGTACAGCCGCCTCCCGGTGTGGGCGCCATCTCCGGTCGCCGATCCGCTCTTTCGCGAGGTCCCCAAGGCGGTCTCGGTGACCGAGATCGCGGACATCGTCGAGTCGTATGCCGACGTTGCCGCCCGTTGCGCTGAGGGAGGCTTCGATGGCATCGAGTTGCAGTGTTCCCATAGCTCGATCGTGCGCGGCTTCCTGTCGCCCGCCACCAATCGCCGTACCGACGCCTACGGCGGTTCGCTCGCCAATCGCGCCCGCATCCTCGTCGAGATTGTCGACGCTGTCCGCTCCGTCATCGGCCCCTCACTAGCGCTCGGCGTCAGGTTGTGCGGCGACGAGTTGATCGAAGGTGGCACCACCATCGACGAAGCCGTCGAAGTCGCCAAGATCGTCGAGTCAACCCAACAGGTCGACTACATCAACACCTCGATCGGCGTCGCCACGGCGTCGCTGTTCATGATCGAAGCGTCGATGCACATCCCGCCGAACTACGCGATGTTCATTCCGAGTGCCATCCGCAAAGCAGTCAACCTGCCAGTCGTCGGCGTCGGCCGATTCAAGGATCCCATCCAAGCTGAGCGAGCGCTCGTTGAGGGCCACTGCGATCTCGTTGGTGTCGTCCGTGGTCAGATCGCCGATGCGGAGTTCGCAGCCAAGGCGCACTCGGGCCATACCGACGACACTCGGCTGTGCTTGAGCTGCAACCAGGAATGCGTGGGACGGATGGGCCTCAACCGCTGGTTGGGGTGCATCGAAAATCCTCGCGCGGGCCGAGAGGCACTCGGGGTCGGCGAGGTACGCCTGTCGACGAAGCCGATCGATATGCTGGTCGTCGGCGCAGGACCTGCGGGGATGCAGGCAGCCATTGCGGCGGCTCGTAACGGCCATCGGGTCACGGTGTGCGAGCGGTCACCGGAGTCGGGCGGGCAGGTTCGTTTGGCGGCGTCCGTGCCGAATCGCGCCGAGTTCGGAGACCTGGTTCGCAATCAACTCAGCGAAGCGCGTCGTGTCGGCGTGACGATCGAGTTCGGTGTCGCTATCGACCCCGACGAGGTTGCACGGCGGGCACCCAACATGGTGGTCGTCGCCACCGGCTCAACGCCCGCACGACCCTGGTGGGCGGGTGATGCCCCCAACGTCTGCGATGTGCGGGATGTCCTCGAAGGCACAGTCCATCCCGAGGGCTCAGTCGTAGTGATCGACGAGATCGGTTTCCATCACGCGACGAGCGTCGCGGAGCTGTTGGCGGACCGTGGCTGCAAGGTGGAAGTGGTGACGCCCGGAATGGTCGTCGGTCAGGATCTCGGCATCACCTTGGACATGGAGAATTGGTGGATTCGTGCCGGGGCGAAAGCCATTGTCCAGTCGACCGACTTGGTGCCGATGGGGATGGTTGATGGTGTATTGACGTTGCAGCATCATCCCACCGGAACTGACGCCCATCGCAGCCCCGATTGGGTGGTGTGCGCGGTGCCGCCGAACCCGCTTGACGATCTGTATCACCAGCTCCGGGGCGCGGGGGTCCGCACCGAGCGTGTCGGTGATTGTCTGGCGCCTCGTCGCGCCCACGCCGCCGTCATCGATGGCGAACGGGTCGGCGCTGCCGTGTGACCGACGCTGCCGGGCGAGCTGTCGATGACGCTGCTGACGACTTGGCTGATGACTTGGTCCAACGTCTCGCCGTGCACGCGGATCCGCGCCGAGCCGAGTCAGAACGCGCCTACCTGAAGTCTCAGCGGGACTTCCTCGGGGTGTCGGTACCAGCCAGTCGGCGCGTGGTTCGGGCCTTCGTTCGAGAGCACGAGCCGTTCACACTGGCGCAACTCATGGAGTTCGTCGACTCGCTCTGGGAGGGGCCGTTCTTTGAGTGCCGGCGGGCAGTGGTCGAGGTCTTGGAAGCATCTGTGCCGATGCTCGGCGACGGGCAGCTGCTGTTCATCGGCGAGTTGGTTCGAGATGGGGAGACGTGGGCGTTGGTTGATCCGCTGGCCACGGACGTTGCTGGACCGATCGTGATGCGAGGCGTGACGAGCGTCGTCGGTGAGCTGCTGGATTCCTGGTCCGTCGACGAGTCGTTCTGGGTCCGGCGCCTCTCGATGCTGTCACTGCTCCCGTCGCTCAAGCAGAGCGACGCCGAGTGGACCCGATTCTGCGGGTACGCGGACCTCATGATGGGCGAGCGGGAGTTCTTTATTCGAAAGGCGATCGGCTGGATCCTGCGCGACGTGTCGCGCCGCCGTCCCGACGATGTGCGGGCCTTTGTGATGCCTCGACTGGACACGATGTCCGGCGTTACTCGTCGTGAGGCCACCAAGTACCTCATGTAAACCGCGATGGGATTCGTTCGGCGAGGCCTCCCCATGATCCCGCAGGTGGGCTGGCTTACCGCACGAGGGTCGCCCCGCTCTAACCTGAGCGGTCCATGGCCACGTATCTCGCCCTTCTCCCTTCGCGAGAGGGATCCCTCGTGGCCGGAGGCGACGAAGTGGTCGCTGAGGCCCGTGAGCTCGATCCCGCCGCCCGCGTGGTGATCATTGGTCGAGGCGCCGAGAATGCCGCAACCGAGCTGGCCGGATTGTGCGAGTCGGTCGAGTTGATCGAGCGTGACTCCTTCGAGCCGTCGCGCTGGAGCGACGATCTCGTCGACGTGATTGTTGGTGCTGATGTGGTCGTGATTCCTGCCTCGCCCGACGGTCGTGATCTTGCACCGAGGCTTGCTGCGCTGACAGGACGTCCGCTGATCGCAGGTGCTCTCTCAGTTCAGGGTGGCCAGATCGTCGTGGCCCGACAGGGTGGGCTGCTCGAGGAGCATGTGCAGTTCGACGGGCCCATCATCGTCACCTTGCAACCCCATGTTCGAGGCGCTCTCGCCGAGTCCGAGCTCGCGCCAACAACAACGACGTTGGCAGTGTCGGATACGTCGGGAACGCGCTCGAACGATGCCCGCCTGATCGAGGTCTTCCCGCCGGATCCGGCCACAATGGATCTCGCCGAGGCGTCGCGGTTGGTTGGCGGGGGAGCGGGGTTGATGTCGGGCGACGCCGCAGCGCGTTTCGCCCAGCTGGGGGCCGTGGCCGTTGCGCTCGGGGCATCGATGGGCGCTACCCGCGTCGTGACCGATGCCGGCTGGGTGTCACATGATCGCCAGATCGGAACGACCGGTGTGGTGGTTGCTCCGCAGGTATACGTCGCCTTTGCCATTTCGGGCGCGGTGCAGCACACAGCTGGGCTCGGCCACCCAGAGCACATCATCTCGGTCAATACGGACCCGCACTGCCCGATGATGGCGATGGCAGATCTCGCCGTTGTCGCCGACGCCACTGCCACCCTCGACGCGCTGGTTGACCGGTTGGGCGCAGCAGCCCCCACAGAATCGGCGATGACCGCGTGACCGCCCACGATGCCGACGTGATCGTCGTCGGCGCCGGGCCAGCGGGGAGCGCTGCGGCAATCACCGCCGCGCGCGCAGGGTTGGATGTCGTGCTCATCGAACGAGGCCCGTTCCCCGGCTCCAAGAACATGTATGGCGGTGTCATCTACGGTCGGGTGCTCGACGGACTCGTTCCGAGCTGGTGGGAGGTTGCCCCCATCCAACGTTGGATCACCCGACGCTCTACGATGCTGCTCACCGCCAACCAAGCGCTGACCGTCGACTTCCGATCCGACAACTGGGCCGAACCTCCCTACAACGGCGCGACCGCCTACCGACCCGAGTTCGACTCCTGGCTGGCCGACGTTGCGGTCGACGCGGGCGCCCAACTGATCTGTTCCACCACGGTGACTGGCCTGATCCGTGAGCACGGGCGCGTCGTCGGCGTTCGAACCGATCGACCCGACGGTGACCTTCGAGCGCGCGTGGTGATCGCGGCCGACGGCGTGAACTCGTTTCTCGCCAAAGAAGCTGGCCTGTACCACCACGCCGAGCCGGAGCACTACACGCTCGGCATCAAGGAAACGCTTGCGTTGCCCCGTGAGGTCATCGAGGAACGGTTCGGCGTGCGGGGAAATCACGGACTCGACATCGAGATCTTGGGCTGCACTGATGGCATCCCCGGGGGCGGTTTTCTCTACACCAACCTCGACACGATTGCGCTCGGGCTGGTGTTGCAATTACCGGCATTGGCGGCCCAGTCGAAACGTCCTGAGGAGCTCCTGGCGGAACTCAAGACCCACTCCGCGATAGCGCCCCTCATCGAAGGCGCCGAGGTGAAGGAGTACAGCGCGCACCTGATCCCCGAGGCGGGGTTCCACATGATGCCGGACTTGGTCACCGACGGAATGTTGGTCGCCGGCGACGCGGCCGCCATGTGTTTGGCGGCCGGGATCTGGCTCGAAGGGGTCAACTTTGCGATCGGTGCGGGGATGGCCGCCGGCCAAGCCGCCGCCGAAGCCATCAGGCTGGACGACACGAGCGCCGCTGGCCTCGAGTGTTACATCCGTCGCCTCGCCCAGAACTTTGTGTTGAGCGATCATCGCAAGTTGGCGGAGATCCCCGGGTTGGTCATGAGCGATCGAGTTCAACAGCAGTACCCGTCGCTCGTTGCCAACATCGTCGAGCGCATTTTCACGGTGACGAACCCTCAACCCAAGCCGGGGTTCAACGCCATCGCGCGCAGCGAGCTGAAGGCGTCGGGAATTCGGGTTCGGGAACTGGTGCAGGACGGTTGGAAGGGACTGCGAGGCTTCGGATGAACGATTACGACTCGATTGGGTTCGAGGACCGCATGGAACTCGTCGACTTCCGGGTGAGTGAACGCGCCCACATCACCGTTGACGGCGACTCGTGTCGTGGGTGCACCACTCAGGCGTGTGTGACGGCGTGTCCCGCCAAGTTGTTCGTGCCGGTGAGCGACGGCGGGATCTTGTTCAACTACGAACAGTGCTTCGAATGCGGCACGTGTTATCTGGTGTGTAACACCGAGGGTGCCATCACGTGGACGTACCCCGACGGCGGCCACGGCGTCGTCTTCAACCGGACGTGACCCACTCGATGAACGGTCGCATCGTTGCCTGTGTGAAATGGGTGGATCTTCGTCCCGAGGTGGACTCCTTGACCGGCCACGTCGTCCATGACGAACGTACGTCGGGTTGGTCGCCTGCCGATCTCGCCGCTGTCGAGTTGGGCCTGACCATCGCCGAGGCGTGGTCGGTGTCGTGTGACGTGATCTGCTGCGGTCCGGCTGCTGCCGAACGAGGCTTGCGCGAACTGCTCGCGGCCGGTGCGACGAGCGTGACCCGCATCGACCCCGGGTCGATCGAACACGCGCCCAGTCATCACGCGAGTTCCGCCGACGTTGCCGCGGCGCTCACCCAGGCCGTCACCAACAGTGGTCCAGTAACGCTCGTGCTGTGTGGTGACTATTCGCTCGACCGAGGGACGGGTTCGGTGCCCGCGTTCCTGGCGCATCATCTCAGCGCATCCCAAGCCTTGGGGGTCACGGCGGTCGACCCAGCTGAGCTCGGCCGGGTGCTTGTGACGCGTCGACTCGGTGGCGGGCGGTCGGAGCGTTTGGAGCTGCGGGGACCCATGGTCGTGTCGGTCGAAGGGTCGGTAGCCCGACTCCGCCGGGCGGGACTGCGGGCGACCATGAATGCCACCGATGCCACGATCGACGTGATCGAGGCGAGTGGATCGTCGTCGACCACCCATCACGTCCGGACGGTGTCGACACTGCCGCTTCGTCCCCGTCCGCGGTCTCTCCCCGCGCCTCCCGGCGACGATGCCCGTGATCGAATCCTGTCCCTCACCGGGGCGCTCGTGGACCGGACTCCGCCACGAACCATTCACGCCACCGCGGACGAAGCGGCCGACGCGATCATTGGCCAACTCCGCCAGTGGGGCTACCTCGACGCGACCGATTCCTGATCGATCGCCGGTGCAGGACAACGCTCCACCAGTGAAACGCCTCGTTGATCTGACGTGGCCCGAGGTCGCGTCGCTCGCCCGACCAGTGCTCGTGGTGCCCACGGGGAGTTGCGAACAACACGGGCCTCATCTGCCCTTCGACACCGATACGCGTATTGCGGTGGCAACCGTCGACGCGGTCGTGGCACGACTGGATGCCCGCTCGATTGGGGTACGCCTTGGCGAAGTACGGCCACACGCCACGATGGTTGTGGCGCCGCCTCTAGCGGTGGGTGCGTCGGGTGAGCACGACGGATTCCCCGGCACGCTCTCCATCGGAACTGATGCCTTCGCCAACAGTGTCATCGAGCTGGTCCGCAGCGCCGATGCGTTTGCCGGGGTGATCGTGATCAATGGTCACGGCGGCAATGTCGACGCCCTGCGAACGGCGAGGGCGCAATCGCTCGCTGACGGTCGCCGTGTCGAGGTGTTCCACTGCTCATTGCCCGGCGGTGAGCCGCATGCCGGCGTCGGAGAGACGTCGGTCATGTTGCATGTGCATCCCGAGATGGTGCGCATGGATCTCGCCGAGCCGGGCGAGCTCCGCCCGTGGTCAGAGATCGGAGAGATCGCCGTGCGCGACGGCTTCGCAGCGCTGTCGCCGAACGGCGTGTTCGGCGATCCGCGACCGGCCACGGCCTCCCGTGGCG